>NZ_BJDN01000003.1 GCF_005405165.1 Loigolactobacillus binensis | reverse complement strand
TCAAACAATGTCAAGATACATTAGAATCAATGTTTTGAAATTGGTCATTTAATCGTGCAAACAAGAGTTACTCATTTACACAAAATTCTTGACACTCTCGAATTGTAATTTGGTGCGCCAACACCTTACTACAACTACTACTTTTTTCACCATAGCGTTTGCTATGGTGTTTTTTTATTCGATTTTTTTGTGCTATTTTACCGTACGCCACCCTTCGCCTTAGTATTCTCTAAGGATAATAGTACCTACCTGTAATTAAACAGCAAAATATTCGCTTATGCAACCCTTATTAAAAAAGTACTCTAACAATTGAAAACCTATATTGCATGCATGATTTTGGATCATCATATTCTAAATAACTACCCGTTTGCTCCACGGAAGCCGTTATGTACAGCTAACATGGCACTTACCACTATTGCCACCATCTTTAATCGCTACTCCATTTTCAGAGCAGAAAAGGCTAACGATTTTTCAAAACGAACTGTTCGCAATTGCCTAAATGACCCGCATATTAATTGGCAACGGCTGGTTCAGCTATTAGCGATCCAATGGATATTAAGACCTTATACGCTAACTTACGGCACAGTAAATGGCCAATTAAGGATAGCTATCTATACAGCCCAATCGTCACATTTGAAGTTGATGGCGAAAAAATCCCAATGAAGTTAGTCTTCGTAACCACACGTGGCCAGGCTGATCAATGTTTTGTGTTGGCGACCACCATGACTGCGCTAAGACCAGAAGCAATCATTCAGATGTACGGTCAGCGTTGGCAGATCGAATGTTATTTTAAGGTCGCTAAACAATACCTGCAATTTGATCAGGCTCAAGTCCAAGGCTACGATGAGCTCTGCGGTCGTCTAGCAATAGTCATGTTAAGCTATGACGTCCTTACATTAGCACAACGCGAAAAATGGGCAACCGTTGCCCGATATTAAGTTAGTAAGTACATTGAATTGGTTGATACAAACAATTACTGGTCTAGGTGAAAAACTCGACATGGCGGTTGAAACATTAACTATTATTTTTGACGAATTTATAAAAGCATTACCGCATAGCCTTGACCGGCTACTCGGTAATGCTCAATGAAGTGAAAATTAGTAATATAACGTGCCATAACCGTTTGACATCAATGGTTACGGTCTGTTTTGATACTTTCAACCTTTGGTTAGGTATTAATGAGAATACAGGTATTAGCTTAGTCAGTTGGAGTACTTACACAATATGTGTAACATGAGTAGCGGCCACCCGGTCACCCACCCTCAATAGTTCAACGTCACTTTCCCGTTTTCTGCCACATGGATCATTTTCCATTCACTTGCTTTTACAGCTGGTCAACGGTCAGTAAAACTATTCAAAAATACGTACAGCATGATAGGCTTCATGAACGGCATTCATAATTTTACGTGGTGCAGCAGCATCACCGATTGTCGTTAGATCAACCTTATCTTCTAATTCAGCTTCCAATGAATCAACTGCGGAATACCCAGCTGCAACGACGGCCGTATCGCATTTAAGTTCTTCTTTTTGTTCACCTTGACTGAACAAGATCATACCCGGTTTAATTTCTTCAACCTTCGCTCCAGTAACCAATTTAACATTAGCTGCCTTTAAGTGATCCCGTAATGACAAATCATTATTTTTAGAATGGATCGCCGTTACTAAAATATCATCAAGAATTTCAACGATTGTCACATTTTTTGACTTTTCACTTAAATCCAATGCCGCTTCACAACCAACCAGGCCACCACCGATCACAACAACATTATCACCCGGTGTTTTTTTGGCGACTAAATAATCTTCAGCTTGTGCGGCATTTTCAATCCCTTTAATTGGTGGTAACTTGCTCTTGGAACCGGTCGCTAAAATAACCTTATCAAATTTAGCCGCCAGTACTGTGACAGCAGTCGCTGCATGATCGTAACGAACGATCACATTATGGCGCATTACTTCCCGCTTGAGATAATCAACATATTTCATCACATCGTGCTTGAAGTCCGGTGCGCCTGCAACAAACATATTACCTCCTAAAGCTGTCCCTTTTTCCCATAACTCAACGTAAAAGCCACGCTTAGCCGCTGTGATCGCTGCTTCCATCCCGCCAGGGCCACCACCGATCACCAAGATCCGTTTAGTCGTTGGCGCCGGAGTTAATTGATAATCTTTTTCAGCATAACATAACGGATTGACTGTGCAATAGTAATGCTTACCGGAAAAACCGCCTAATAAGCATTCGTTGCAGCCAATACACGGTGTGATCCGATCAAATTCACCTGCTTTGACCTTGGCGGGCCAATAAGGATCGGCTAGCATCTGGTGAGCCAAGGCGACAAAATCCGCATCGTTATTTTTCAGTACACTTTCGGCATCTTTAGGATCATTTAATTTACCCTGCATGATCACTGGTAGCGAAACCGCCTGTTTAACCGCTCGTGCCGCAAAAAGTTGATGCATTGGCTTTTCATATACAGTGGTGATGGCCTTGTACCAAACTTCATAACAGCCAACATCAACGTGGAGGGCACTAACCCCCGCTTTTTCAAATAACTGAGCCATTGCGACCCCTTCATCCAATTCGCGCCCACCTTCAATGCCATGATAAGCAGTAAACTTCATTGAAATCGGAAAATCAGTACCACAAGTTTGTTTGATCGCTGTGATAATTTCGGTCGTAAAACGTAAACGATTTTCAAGTGTGCCACCATACTCATCAGTACGTTTATTCCACAAGCGCGAATGAAATTGATCTAACAAATAACCACCATAACCATGGATCTCGATACCATCAGCTCCTGCAGCTTTCGCTAAACTAGCTGAATAAGCCATTCGTTCAGTTAAATAATGAATATCATCAACGGATAACATGCGGCACTTTAAATTCGGGAACCAAAATGAATAAGCTTGGTCACTAGCTGAATAGGGTGGTGTGTAAGGATCAGCGTAAACCATTCGCCCTAAGCCAGGCGTGATCTGAACAAATACTTTAGTGCCATGATGGTGGCAACGTTCGATCAAAACAGCTAATTTTTCAACATTGTGAAAATCCGACAATTCATTTTCTGGTCGTTCTTCGTATTTTGTACTGACAATATTAGCCCCTGTAATAATTAAACCGGCACCACCTTTGGCACGTTCTTCAAAATAATTGATTGAATTAGTCGAATAACTGCCGTCAGATTCAGGCTTAGTTCCCATTGGTGCCATAATAATACGATTCTTTAATCTAACATTGCCGATGCGCCCGCGCTTAAATAGATCCATGATAGCTCCTCCTAAATTAAAATATTCACAATCTTTACTAGAGTAAAGATTATCATGTTTTTCACAATTGTGCAAGCCTTTTCTTAATAAAAATATGGTAAACTGAATATTATTGGAGGGATCGTCGTGGACACAAAACAATTGATTTTAACAACCGCCTATCAGCTTTTTCAAGCGCGCTCTTATCAGGAAGTCAGTATTACGGATATTTGCACGGCTTGTAACCTAACAAAGCCTGCCTTTTATTATCATTTTTCTTCTAAATCAGAATTATTGATCCATTACTACAAACGCGTTGTCGAAACCTTAAGTTTAAATATCGATACTAAAACAGTCGATTATTGGCACCAATATCTAACTTATTTCACCGAGTTAGTTCAAGCTAGCATCAAACTTGGTCCCGACATGATCAGTCAATTATTTATCACCAATCTAACTGTAGACAAAGGATCATTTGACTTCATTCAAAAATTCGCCGATATTTGTATTGAATTGATCACTCAGGCGCAAGCCACTGGTCAAGTCCGCACACATCAAAGACCTAAAAATCTGTTCATCACTTCAGCTTTTCTTTTTACTGGCTATGAAGTTTATTGGGCGATCAAAAATGATGACTTTGATCAAATCAAAAACGTATTATCTTCTTTAGAAGTCCTATTCGACGTTGCACCAGAATTTAGTCATTATGAAAGTACGACTAACTTATTACATAACAAATACCTCCCCGATCAGGACGGCTGACCGAGGAGGTATTTATTTAAACGATATTATTTAATAATGGCTTTGAAGTTGCAGCTTGTGCAGTCATTACTACATTCGGAAGCTAGACGTTCGATTGAATAGGCACCAAAGAAGCCGTCAATTTTTGGAACTTGCTCGATCATCATAATTTTTTTTGAGGTTGTGTCTTCTTAAAAGAAAAGAGCAATTTTATACCTGAAGTGATAGCCCTACGTGACCATCTTCAATAACCCGAAAGCAATACACTTAAACAAGTACTCAAATTTAAAATATTTGTAAAATCTTGACAAGATGGTAAATGCCTAATCTATAATCTTCAATTCTAATAGATTCATTTGGGCCATGAGCATTTGAATTAATCCAGCCAACACCGGTACTAACCACAGGCACTTTCAAATGTTTTTTAAATAAATAAATTGGACCTGTTCCAAAAGAAACCGGATATAGCTTAGTTTTTGCATGATAAACATTTTCGGCCGTTTGTAAAACCAATTTTAAAAATGAATCATTAAGACTATTTATCTCACTACCTGGTAAAGACTCAGTAACCTTAATTTTAATATCCGAGAACCCGTTTTTGATAAAATGAAGTTTTATTTTTTTTAAAATAAACTCAGGATCTTGACCTAAGCCCAGACGAATATCAACCTTGGCCTTTGCTTTAGAGGGGATAATAGCCTTGGTACCAATTCCAGTATACCCACTATCAAATCCGCTAATGGTAATAGATGGATTAATTGAAAGTTTTTGTTTTAGTTCGGCATCTGTTTTTGCCTGAGGTTGTCTAACCAATCCGTATATTTTAGACATTTGTACTCGCGATAAAGACAATTGATTGATCACCGATTGATACTCTTTATCTTGACAATCGATTAAATCATTATAAAAACCATCAATTTGAATATGTCCATCATTATTTTTAAGGGTGCTTAATGCACGACCTAACCGTTCTGCGGCGCCTTCAATCACTCCACCATACATAGCATGAATATCAAATAAGGCAGTTTTACAAGTTAGTTCTAAGGCAATTAACCCCTTGACACCTGCAAATATTTCTACATCATCATCAATATCCCTTGAACCAAATTCCCAAATACACGCATCACATTTAAAAAGATCATGATGATTAATTAAGCAACTTTCAATATGCTGACTACCTAACTCCTCTTCACCTTCAATTAAAAATTTAACATTACAATGTAATTTATGTTGTCGTTTTAGGTAAGTAACTGCTGTTAATCGTTGAATCAAACTTCCCTTATTGTCTGCTACTCCGCGCGCATAAAGTATATCATCCTTAACTAAGGGTATAAAAGGATTGCTATTCCATTCGTCGACATTCCCCCCATCTAAAACATCGTAATGATCATAAAATAAAAGTGTCTTGCTTTTCGGATAGTCACTTTCGAACAAAGCATATACAATTGGCCGATTTTCTAAATTACTAATTAATTTAAATTTCCCATTATTTTCGATGATTATTTTTTTTAAAAACTTAATGATATCCTGTATTGCTAATTGGTTACCTAAAAAGGATGGGATTCTAAGATACCTATCAAGAATAGATAGAGAATTATCTATATCTATTTCTTTAGTGCTGTTCATTTCATTGATGCCCCCTCCACTATTTGAAGCACACAATTTTATTTAAAAAATAATTTTATACTTAACTATTACCCTTTTCCCAATTATCATTAAAACTATTTAAAATCATCGAAGAGGTTGACTCTGGAATTATACACTCCGGCGAAATCATATAGTTACCGTCTCCCAGTTTATACTTTAAACTTTTAAATTTCTCAACTAATATCCTTGAAGTTAATTTTGAAATATTTTTATGATCAATTCCGCCAACGATTGTGTGTAAAAATGTATCATCCACTCTTGGATTATGGTCTTGATGACTGTCCCAACTAATACCGTCTATTGGATAGGTTTGATCAAAATATTTTGGATTTGAATAGTCTTTACAAGTATGCAAAATTATTCGCGTTGATTTTTTTGTTGCCTTCAATATTTTAATGTCATAAGGCATAGAAAATTCTTCAAATATGTCTTTAGGCACAACAAAACGATTACCGGTTCCTGTGACCGCATAAAATATACCATCTATGTTACCTTGTTCTAATACATTTATATAATCAATTAATGTTTTTGTAATATTCAAAAGTGCCTGCTGCGCTTCTTTAGGATACTCTTTTAATATCTGAATCACGTTTAACTTGGTATTACTTCCATATATATTTTGATGGACATAAGGTGAGCAACCTAAAAGCAAAAAAAGAATACTCAACGGTGAGAATATTGTTGCTACTACTGGCAATTCAGGAAAAGTTCGTATAATTTTATCAATCATTTCTGTGTGTTCTCTAAGAGTTCTCGATCTTTTTACTGTAGTAAACTGAACCTTTCCTAAATCATCCGCAGTCTGAATAATTTGTTTGGTTTGTAGTGGATAGACTCCTTGATACTGAGAATAATCATATTCATTACCAAATACTTGTGCTAAATGTATAACACTTGGGTTTACCTTAAGCCAGTCCCAATTATATTTCCTTTGCATCTCTATAGTCGCATCTGCCAATTTTCTAGGATCTGCCTCTGTTTTTATAAAATGATACCACGCACTATACAAAGAACGATCAACAGGTTGTCTCAATAATATTCTTTGGAATCGTTCACGTTTTGATAACATTTACTTGTTCGCTTCTTTCAAAAAACATCAATTTTATTTTTTTCCGCAACTTTTTCCAATATCGTAATTAATACTATTGCGATTATAATAAATATAACTGCTACCGCATTGACTGAAGGATCAAAGGTTTGGTCAATATAATTCATTGTTTGCACCGGAATAGTTACCGTCTGTGATGAAGACACCAACAGACTTATTGAAACTTCTCCCAATGATGTAATTCCGGCAAATACTGCCCCTAAAAAAACGCCACTAATGATATTTGGCATAACAACTTTTAGGAACGTTTTAAACGGAGTTGCTCCAAGAATCATTGACGCACGCTGTATATCTTTATTCAATCCCACTAACACATTTGTAACCGATCGAAAAACGTAAGGGATTGCAACTATAATATGGCCAGCAGCAATGATTGTATACGAACCTAATAACCCAAAAGCTGTCGCCAAATATAAAAATGAAATTCCTAATATAATTGCCGGTAACATTATTGGCGATAATACAAATGCCTGTAATCCCGACTTCCAATGAAAATTAGATGCATAGATACCGTATGCTGCCAACGTACCAATAATAGTAGCTATTGGTATCGTAACAACTGCAATTTTTAAACTATTTTCTATTGCAAGTACCCATGCCTGATCTGTAAATACGGCCGTAAACCATCTAAGTGAAAAACCTTGTGGTGGAAATGTCGCATACTCAGTCGGACTGAATGCTGAGAGAACAATAATAAGAGTTGGTAAAAGTAAAAAAATAAAAATTATCGCAGTTATAGATCTAAATATTATTTTGCCAATTGAATAGTCTCTTTTATTTGCCATAAACTCTTACCTCCCATAATCGCCCAAGATAATTAGTTATTACGATAGTTAGAATAACAACCAGTAAAAGAACTACTGATAAGGCGGCAGCCATCGGTAAATTCATGATCTGCATTGCCTGTTGATAAATAGTCAAGGCCATTACCTGCTTTTGATGTCCAGCAATCAACATGGGTGTAATATAACTTCCAGCAGTTAGCGAAAAAATCAAGGTGAATGAACTTAATATTCCTGGAATAGTTAAAGGAAGAATAACATGAAAAAAAGTATATAATGCACTAGCACCAAGACTATTTGAAGCACGAAATAAATTATTGTCGATTTTTGTTAATGAATTGGAAATAAATATTATTGCATAAGGTAATAATACTTGTACAAACGCAATAACTAGGGAAGTACTGTTCCACATCAGTGATAACGGCGATTTAATCAAGTGTAATTTCATTAAACTCTGATTAATAATTCCATTGCTAGAAAGGATTACAATCCAAGAATATACTCGAATAACTACGCTCGTGAGCATTGGCGATAGAAGAACCACATAAAGTAAGGTCTTAGTATTACCTTTAGTCTTCACCAAGGTAAGTGCTGGAAAATAGGCTAGAACAATACATACAATTGAGACAATAGCAGATAATTTTAAAGTATTAAGAATACCACTATAAAAAGATTGATTTTTAAAAATGCTAATGAAGTTATTAATTGTAAGCGTATCATCAATAACAATTGAATTTCCACTCGACCTGAATGCCATCAACAAAAGAATGATTAAGGGCAGTATTAAGAAGGCTGTTAGAAATAGGATTGCTGGTAATATTAAGAAAAAATTTGTTTTATCTTTTCTAATCATTAAAACCTCCCCGATCCATTCTGGTTTATACTAACAATCAATTCTGGATCAATAGAAAAGTTAATCACAGAACCAGTTTGTAGTCTTTTTTTATCATGATTAATTGAACGATAAAAAACTAATTCATCTGTCTTAAGTTGAATCCATCCTTTTTCTGCATTACCGAGATATTCAATTTTAGTAAGTATTCCTTGCAATGTCTCCGGTTCTGCATGTTCAACTAAGCGGATATTTTCAGGACGAATCATGAATTTAAGCCCTTTGAAATTTTTACTCGGTCGAGTTAAAAATTTGATTGTTTTTTCATTAATATCTGTCAATGACACTTTAATTTCATTTGTCGTAGATACTGTATTTAACAAGTTCGTCGAGCCAATAAACTCAGCTACATATGCGTTAACGGGACGATTATATATTGCTTCGGGAGTCCCTACCTGTTGTATTTTGCCTTCACCCAAAACAGCTATTTGGTCTGAAATACTTAATGCTTCACTTTGATCATGAGTTACTAAAATAGTGGTTATTCCAACTCGCTGTTGTAATTCTCTAATAACACTACGCATTTTTTGACGTAACTTAGCATCTAATCCGCTTAAAGGTTCATCAAGTAACAGTACCTGTGGTCGAATAACAAGTGCCCGTGCAATGGCAACACGTTGTTGTTGTCCACCACTTAATTCTCTAGGCATTCTTTTGATATATTGTTCCAAATTTACCATTGACAAGGCCTTAATCACGCGTTCTTTAATTTCTGATCTGTTTACTTTCTTTATTTTTAAACCATAGGCCACATTATTGAATACATTCATATTCGGAAATAATGCATAGCTTTGAAAAACTAAACCAACATTTCTCTTATAAGGCGGTAATTCAGTAATGTTTTGATTATCAATCAGAATGCGACCTTTTTTCGGATAAAGAAATCCAGCTAAGAGATTTAATAATGTTGACTTACCTGCTCCGCTTGGACCAACTAAGGAGAAAAGTTCACCATTAG
Organism: Loigolactobacillus binensis; assembly: GCF_005405165.1. Lineage (GTDB taxonomy): Bacteria > Bacillota > Bacilli > Lactobacillales > Lactobacillaceae > Loigolactobacillus > Loigolactobacillus binensis. Next base: position 153,644 of record NZ_BJDN01000003.1, on the reverse strand, counting down.
CTACTTCTAAATTAATATTATTTAATATGTTAGTGTCCTTATAACCATAATCAACATTTTCGAAAATAATCCTAGCCATTAGTTTCCCCCCAATACATTAGTCCATTGAGTTGTCCAATTTGAAAGTTGTTTATCAGCAGTTTTATAGTCAACCCATTTCAAGGTCGAAAGTTCTTTATTACCAGTTTTAATTTTTGATTTTACCTCTGGTGAATATTTCACATTCTTATTGGACATTCCGTAATACGATGTATCAGAAAACTTTTTTTGTACAGTCGGTGAAGATAGATAATTTAATAGTTTATACGCGTTATTTTTATGTGCACTATCTTTGGCAATTGACCAAGATGCAACTGCTGCAACCGCGCCATCTTTAGGATATGAAAAGCCTAATTTCATTCCCGATTGTTGCAGTGCAAACACTCGTCCATCCCAAAATGGAACAACCCATGTGTCTCCACGCTGTAACAAGGTCTGAATAGATCCTGGATTATCTGGATATGAAGTAACGCTAGATTTTAACGTCTTTAAACTATTAAATGCCCTTTGCACATTTTTAGAATTAGATTCTTTCCCCCCTTGAGCATTAATGATACCTGAGAAAGTCTGAAGCCCAGCCGAATATGTTAATGGCGAAATTGCAATATGTCCCTTATATTCATTGTTCCAAAGATCTGACCATTTTTCGGGTACATTTTTGACTAAATCTTTGCGATAGGCCAATCCCAATTGACCAACTGAGAACCCTGCGGCGTACAGTTTATTATTAAATGTAAGTTTATTTTGAATTGCAGGATAAAGATCATTTAAATTTTTAGCACAGTCTGATTTAAGCGGTTCAAGCAGTTGTGCGTCAGCCGCCTTTTGAATCGAATCTGGTTGTAAAATAAGTAAGTCATAAGGCGCGGTTTTACCCTTATTTGCGTTTAGTTTTGTAATCCATTCTGCATCGGCACCTTCAACTATATTAACTTTGATACCTGTTTTTTTAGTAAACGCAGTTAATGCCGCTTTTTTAATACTCTTAGCCCAATCACCACTATAGACTGCAACAGTTAACTCTTTATCGTTATTTTGAGCATCCGCAACTTTTTTTGATTTATTGTTTGAACAACCGGCCGTAATCAGTAATATAGTTACTAAAATTGGTACTGCCCATAAATGCTTTTTAAATAATTTCATTGATATAAGCCCACCTATCACTTCTAATTTTAAAATCCTTTATTCGCTAAATACTTATCAATCGAATCAATTGACAGCGGATTCTTTTGATTCTGAAAAAAATTATGCATCTCGTGTTTGATATCAGAGATTAATTCAACAGGAACTCTTGTCCGTAAGGCAACAGCAGTATAGCTACTTATGGATGAAGTCCAACGCTTTTCATATTGGTCTCGATATTGACCAAACTCCCAGATTATGTCGCTATCATCCAAGATAATCTTATTCCTAATTTTCTTAGTCTCATCAACATCTATCTCATAACCACTAGCCTGTTTTTCAATTACAACACCATACCATTCTCGAGCATTATTGACTGTTAACAAATCATTTGCAACATCTGCAAGAACTTCATTAATTGCACGCCGATATGGATTTCCGTATCCACCACCTGACGGAGAAACAACACTGATGATATTTCCCTGTTTAACCGGTAAAACACTGATTTTTTCAATTCTTTTATTTTGACCATTCTCATTTAAAAATAGTTTGCCTATTTGCCCAGCGTGACCACCAAAAACACCCCATGGCTGAAATTTCATTCTATCTATGCCACGAGCAGTTATAACGGCCGCCGGCTGAACAATCTCAAATTTTAAAGAAATTGCATTACCTCCACGATATTGTCCAACGCCAGCAGTATTTTCAATATATTCATATTCATGTACAAGAATATCCATGTTTTGTTCGAGTACTTCAATTGGTGTATTTTTTAAAAATCCAGAAGCATGATCAATACCATCAATGCCATCACTTATCGAGGTTGCACCACCGCCACCACCAATTGGTTCCACAACGGCCATCTTATTTTTTCGAGTTGATGAGGTCGAATTATTGTGAAGAACCACAATGGCAGCCTGACCTGCACCGGCCGCAGGAATTGCTTTAACGCCTGCCTCCAGTAGTGATCCCAAAATCACATTATACATGCGCATTGCAATCGTATGTCTAATTCCAACTGGTGCAGGAAAATTGGGATTAACAAGTGTCCCTTTTGGCATATTAACAGTTATAGGCCGCATGATCCCACCATTTATTGGAATGTATGGATCCTTACTAATAATAAAATTGATTAATCCTTGCAATAAAAATGAATTCTTCTCACCATTCGTCATAATATTAAACGCAGTTTTCACTTGGGGATCACAATTAGAGAAATCGAGATCAATTTTTCCTTCATGAATTGTTGTTGTCACTGCTAATCTGACTGGCACATTGGATTCAAAATCATCGCCAATATAATCCGAAAATTCATATACGCCATCATTTATTTCGCTTATCACGCTTTTTGATCGATTCTCTGCTTGATTCATCAAATCATTCATACCCTGGAGTACTGAAACTTCACCAAATTTATCAATAATATTAAGTAGCAATTTTTCACCCGTATTGACGGCTGAAACCATCGCATCAATATCTCCTAAATTCAAACGCGGAGTGCGAGTATTTGCAGCCAATAATTTCAATACATTCTGATCAGGAACTCCCTTATGATAAAGTTTCATCGGGGGAATACGAAACCCCTCTTGAAAAATTGAAGTTAAATTTGGAGATAAACTTGAGGGTACACTACCACCAACATCACTGACATTAACAAATGTCCAAGAATACGATACTAACTGATGATGATAAAATATAGGTTTGAAAACATTGATATCCACTAAATGAGTTGCTAATCCATTACTCCTATAGGGATCATTAGTAATGATAATATCCCCTTCTTCTATTTTTCCAACCTCTTTAATCGCTCGTTCAAGACTTAAACCTAGAAAAATAGTCACACCGACAGTAGTCGGATATGAATAAAATTCACCAGTAGGCGAAGCTAACGCTGTAGCAAAATCTGCAGATTCTCGTACATAAGTTGAAAAAGCAGTACGTTCAATTACATTTCCCATATTCGTTACGGCTGAATTAAAATAATTTCTAAGAATTTCGAGTTGCGCTGCATCATTTACGGCCATTTTATAATTTCCTTTCTAGAATTAAGTTTAATTGTGCATCAACAGTCCCTTTCCATAATGGAAGAATTAATATTGTGGTATCATTTTGATCAATAACAGCTGGGCCACTAATACTTTGACCAACAGTAAGCTGATCACGATTGTAGATATCGACAGAAATTTCTTTGTTTTTTAGGGTAATACTTCGCTTACCTATATTCTCAGAGTTCCACACTCCATTCTTATTGGTCTTATTAATATTCGGTTTAGGTGTACGCCCACGAAGAATAACGGAGATTTTTGTTAATTCAATATCTTCTTCTGGTAAGTTATGATTGTATGTTTTTAAATATATTTGATTAAATAGAGTAGTAACTTTATTTTTAAATAAATCAGTCTGCTCAACCCACATAGTATCTATTGGTACCTCAATTTGTAGTGTTTGTCCTACATAACGAGCACTAATAAAATATTTTAATTCAGGTTGTTGCAAACGTTGATCGTTTTGCTTGATTAACCATTTTTTTGCATTAATCTTTAGCTTATCAAGTATATTTTTAATAGATTTATCTATTATGTTTAGGCGTTTAAAATATACTGCACTATCATTAAAAACATAATCAGCATACAGAGCCCCAAATGCACATAATGTTCCTGGTGATTTAGGTAAAATAACATTTTTCAAGTCCAATTCTTCGGCCAAGTAATTGGCAAGGACAGGTCCCGCACCCCCATAAGATATAAGTGAAAAATCACGTGGATCAATTCCGCGTTGGCTTAGAATGCTGCTTAACTCGGTTGTCATATTAGCAATTACAACATCAACAATTTTACTTGCAGCAGATTTCGTTTGAATCTTCAATTTTTTTGCAATACTGTTAATTGCATTAATTGATCGATTTACATCAAGTTTGATTCCACCACCTGCAAAAGAATCCAGATTAAGATAGTTCGAAACGATAAATGCATCCGTAAGTGTAGGCTTCATTCCCGTTCCATATGCAGCTGGTCCAGGAGTAGAGCCAGCCGAAGAGGGGCCCACCTTCAGCATACCGCCATTATCTAACCAAGCATATGACCCGCCACCAGCACCAATTGAATACAATAAGACTGCTGGTGAATTAATCGGGAAACCGTTAATTTCATTACTTGTTGTTAAAATAGTGTTCCCTTTTTCGATTATTGAAATATCCGCACTTGTCCCGCCAATATCTACCGTAATTGCATTAAGATCACGAGCGTTTTTAATTATTTTACTGGCACCAAGTATTCCTGCAGCAGGCCCCGAAAATAGAGTTTCAACAGGACGATTGATTGCATTGCTCACATTTGTAATACCACTATTAGACTTGGTAATTAGAGGTATGGTGGCGATTGATTCTTGCTCAATTTTTTGAGTTAAAGTGTTTAAATACTTTTGGACGCTATTTTTAATGTAAAGATTAATACAAGCTAATATTGTCCGCTCATATTCACCAATCTCATTGCTAATATCTGACGACAATTCCACGTCAATATCCGGATAATATTTATTTATATATTGTTTTACAGCTAACTCATGTTTAGGTTCTAAATAACTATGTAGAAAACTGATTACTACACCATTTAAGTTAGATAATTGTATTTGTTTCATCGCAACATCTACCTCATCAAAATTAACTTTATCTTTTTCCGTTCCATCTGCTAAAATACGTTCTTTAATTGGAAAAACATTTCTTCTAGGAATAAGTGCATCTGGTAAACGTGAATAAAAATTATAGGGCACAGGTAAACGTAATCTCTGGATATTTAAAATATCGCGAAACCCTTTGCTGACAAATAGCGCAAGTTTCGAACCATTACGCTGAAGTAAAGTATTGAGTCCAATTGTCATACCATGAATAAAATAATCTACTTTTGATAAATCAATACCCATTTTTTCATATTTTTTTAATCCATCTATAATCCCATTGGCTGGATTTTCTGTATTAGTAAGAATTTTTTGGTCGTAGGTTTGCTGTGATGCTGAATCATATAATGCAAAGTCTGTAAACGTTCCACCAATATCAATTCCCAACCAATACCGCTTTTTTTGTTCTACCAAAGCAATCGCCTCATCTTATAGTAATTTAAAGAACTAAGTACAAACAAAAAGACTCCGCTCCTGATTTAACAGGAACGAAGCCTTTCGTGGTACCATCCTCTTTTATGTGAGTATTGCCACTCACACCTCATCAACACAAATAATGTCTGGAATTATAACGTATCCTTACGAATGATCAGCTTGCACTGAACATTAATTACATAGGGTTCATATTCGTCTAAATTACCGTTCCATTCTCTCATCATCAATGGTTGCTGTCTAACGTTGTTAAAAGACTACTCTTCCCTTAAATTTTAATCTTATATTAATCTAAAGTGCTTATATCTTAGTATAGTAGCGTATTTTTTTAATAAGTCAAGCATATATTTTTGAATTATCTGATCTACACACGAAATAATAATCACCATTTTAACAATAAAACGCCATTTTACATAATTTTTTAAATCATGGATAATAGCTTTCCTTAATCTGATTTTTTACGTTCTTATCGAATTAATGATAAACCAGAATCACCATCTAAAAGGATAACCAAATTCTTTGTCATCAATTTTATCACTGATATTCCAAACTAAATATTATTTAATTGATTAGTGCATGACTTGCCTAAACTAAGAAAAGTTATATTTTTAGATTTATTAAACCCCACTTTCTATCCCTGCCTGAGCAATTTTCACTTTTCATTCACCCCCCGTTCTTAAATCCTTTTTGCACCCAATAGCCGCAGGATACCCGGCGCGCTGGCCTGATTCTGACAAAGAAATTGTAGAAGCTGCAGAAACTCAGCTGCATCATTGGCGTAATATCGAAACTTTCCTAAGCAATAACTATTTTCGGTACCTTGTAGGAGCCGACCTAAAAAATCAAGCTGAACTAATTCATGTGGTAATGGGCCGAACAGTGGCCCATTGAATGCTGCCATTTAACTATCTCCTAAATTGATATATCACAATCAAGCAATTGCTCTAATTTACCACGCCACTTATGCGCTGCTAACACTACAACGCAATCATTGGTGCGCATATTGCGGATCAATAATGGCCACTGGTGTCTCCATGACTAACTGCGGCACAAAACGCATTTTGGCGGGAATGAAATTGAAGGCCAACTCAGTTAAACGGCCGGAACGGTTTTTCCGGAAAATCAGGTTTAAATGCCGCACGTTTTTGGATGCTTCATCATTACTTACAGGGTATAAAAAGCTGACGGCATTGGAATCCTGTTCAATGCTGCCAGATTCGCGCAAATCGGCTAGCTGCGGTGTACGATCAAGGCACTTCTCCAGCTCCCGGTTCAGCTGCGAAAATAAGATGATCGGAATATCTAGCTCGTTAGTCAGTAATTTGAGTTCGCGGGTGATGGTCTCGATCTCTTGGCGGCGATCATTGCGGGCGGCAAGGCGATCTCATTTGGCTAGACTTTGAACCCCATTCAGGTCATGAAACGGGTGGCCATGATCCCAAAACAAATAATATTCGGCGCCCTTATCTCGTTGTTAGCGCTACAGAATATAATCAAGCAACACCTTTGGTTCAGGTTATCCCGATCACCAGTACCATTCGAAAAAATGACTTGTTTCGCCAACAAATCATTGACCCCAAATTAGATGTAAAAGGAATGTTACTTTTTCAACAATTACATGGTTTCGACTTTCGAAGTCGCCATGGTGAGATTATTGGTGCAGCAAACCAGAAATTAGTGCAATTAACGTTAGCAGCAATCAAAGATATTTTTGATTTTTAACCGAACAATAACAGGTCCATTAAAAGAGGCAGGTCTATTCACTCACTGTGAACACACTTGCCTCTTTCAATGCTTCATTTAGTACTAAATTAAACACTTTTTCCCGTTAACACTAATAGTCAGCGGCTTTAGTCATAGCAGGTAAAAAGCTAGTATCATTCCAGCGTTCCAACACAAAATCAGTGTCTATCCCACCACGCATCACACTAATACTGTCATTACTGAGCTTGGGTTGGGTCATAATTTCACCAATACTTGCACCCAATGCCGAACGAATCATCAAGGTCAACATTGTCCCGTGGCCAACTACTAAAACGCGCTGCGTTGGAAATTTAGTCATCACCTGCTGCAAAAAATGTTGTCCCCGCGCGACTACTTCTGAAAAAGTTTCACCATGAAAACTACTAGGATCATAATTTTCTGGATCATTAAAGAAACGACTAACAGCAGGATCAAGTTTACCGTCGGCAATTAAGCGACCTTCCCAATCACCAAAGTTTAATTCCTGCAGTAGATCAACTATTTGTAGTTTTTTAGTCATATTGTTTGCCAATACCAATTGCGCCGTTTTTTGCGCGCGCTTTTGTGGGCTAACAAAAACTTGATTAAAATGAACCTGTTGCAGTACTTTGCCAGCGGCTTGCGCACCACTAATTCCGGCCGTGGTCAATGGTGTATCAATATGGGCACCATTGATTCGTCCTTCTTGATTAGTAATGGTTTGGCCATGGCGAATGAAAAAAAACTCGGTCATTATTTATCCCCCTCATATTTAGCAATTTCCCAATTAGAGAATGGTCGCGTTTACTGATTGATCATAATTTTGCTTGCAGCACTGCAAAGTTTTTTCAACCATATTTAGGCTGAAATCGACCCTGCATTATTTCCCAAACACAGCCTAGATTATTCAAAGGTAAGCTGATAACTAAACTGCTGATTTTTACCTGCAGCTAGTGTATTATTGCCTAACTTTTTGAAAATATCGCCTGGTTGGCCATATTCATCGGGTAATCCTGCAAATGGTTCGATACAGACGAATGGTGCATTTTTCTTCTCTGGGCTCCAAAGTGCAATGTAAGGAAAGTCCGCCAATGACAGCGTAACCCGCCGCTTCGTCGAAGTTGATTGTAATTTGATTTGTTGAATATCCTGGTTGGCCAATATGATCAGACCATCATCTAATAACTGATGGCTCAGATCGATCTCATTATTAGCAGTGGCCGCCGCAAACGGCACGACTTTACCGTCACGAAAAGGAACAGGGCCGATTTCAAATTGTTTTAATGGCGTGTTCGTATCAGTCTTAGTAACCATTAGTTGATATTGCGCAAGATCGTTTTCGACGTTAAACCCAGGATGAGACCCTAATGAAAATGATAATGGCTTATCATCATCGTTAGCGACAGTGAAGGTCTCTTGCAGCCCACTGCCACTCAAAGTATAACGAACTGAAAAACTGAATGCAAAAGGATATATTTTTTTCGTTTCGGTTGTTGCCGCAAATTTTAATACTGCGTAGTCGCTACCCTTTTCAACAACAGAAAAAACGTGATCACGAATGAAACCATGCTGTGACATCGGGTACGTTGCCCCATTAACTAAATACTGATCTTGATTTGAACGACCAATGAATGGAAAAAGGATCGGTGCGTGCCGTTTCCAATAACCGCGCTTGTTATCGTTCCATAAATAGTCAAAGGCATATTTCTTACTGTAAATACGTTGTAATTCAGCCCCTAAGGTTGAAATCGTTACGCTTAGATCATCATTTTCAATTTGTACCAAAGTCGCATCTTCTTCACTCATACCTGTGTCACCAGAACTTTCTTAAAGTATTCATCAAATTTATCTGAATCAATAAAGCCAGTTTGCCTTTCCATCGTATTCAACATTCCGGTCGTCATTGCCGTTTTTAAAATCACTTCATCGCTTTGATGCGAATCAATGGCCACTGCTAAACCCGCTAAGGTTGCGTCGCCAGAACCAACGGGATTGACCACGTTAATGGCTGGAATGCTGACCGAATAGAAAGTGGAACCATGTTTAACAAAAGCACCTGCCTTCCCTAAAGAAACACAAATCCATTCTACATCTTTTAGATCCGGTGTGGAAAGGGCTGCCTTTAATGATTCGGGATTATGAATATTTAGCTCAATGGGAATTAATTGCTGAAGTTCCTCTTCGTTTGGCTTGATTAAATCTGGTTTTTCCTGACTTAATAATGCCGTTTTTAGGGACTCACCAGATGTATCTAGTAACACTTTTTTTCCTTTTCCATGGGCCAATCGAACCATTAGGGCATAAAAATTTGGATTGACTCCGCTTGGCAAACTGCCTGAAATAGTCACTAATGAGGACTGCGCCAATAAATCATTATAGTGATTTAAGAAAGCATTCTTTTCTTCTTCACTAAGAACAGGGCCTGACTCCAGTATCTCTGTTTGATTGCCACCATCATGTAAAATCGCAATACATTCTCTAGATTCCTGATCAATTTTATAAAAATTATGCTCAATATGATCCTCAGATAATTTAGTTTCAATAAATTGTCCAAAGAAACCACCAATTATTCCTGTCGCCAGTATCTTGGTTCCTAATTGCTGAATAACTCGCGAAACATTTAAGCCCTTACCGCCCGCAGTTTTACTGACTTCTGTAGTCCGGTTAACATCATCTATTTTTAAATGGTTAAGTGGATAAGATACATCGATCGAAGGGTTCATTGTCACCGTTAATATCATTATTTTGGCCTCCAAAAAAAGTGCCATATATCCCACAATATCAACATTTTAAATCAGGTTGAATATGGCAATATTATGACACTCACGATTATTATTTGATTTTTTCTTTCCAAGAAGAAGCTGTTTTAGCAAGAACTTCATTTAAACGTTCAATGTTCTTCTTGCCCTCAGTCTTCATCCAATCACGACCAGCTTGTTCACCATCTTTGGCAAAAGGAACCACCCCAGGCTTCCAAGTCGCACGACCACATAGAACACCATTGAATGTAGAGCCAGCTTCCTTAGCAAAATTCAATTCCTTCAAAAATAATTCATTACTTACACCAGCACTGAGAAAGATAAATGGTAGCGCAGTTGCATCGCTTTGATCTTTATAGTATTTAAGTGCTTCTGCTCTAGTATAAAGTGGAATTACCCCTGTACTGGTATAGCCTTCTACAAATGCCATATTCACCGGAACTTCAACTTTAAGCACGGTTACATCATATTTAGGATCAGAGAATTCTTTGGTCAACTCAATGACTTTATGCGGCTTTACTTTTGCGTATTTTTCACTTTTGGCATCCTCAATATTGGCATCATAAGAAACTAATTCCAAGAAAAAGGGTAAATTATATTGTGCAGCTTCTGCTCCGACTCGCTCAACAAATGCCTGTTTACGATTATTGATTTCTTCGGCTTCGTCTGGATCATAATAAAGTAAAAATTTAACCGCATCGACACCTAATTCCTTTAGTCGGCGAACCGACCAATCTTCCAAAAGATCCGGAAAACGTCCCGGCTGTGTTGTATCATAGCCCGTCTTCTCGTATGACATTAACAGACCTGCATTCTTATGCCGCGCTTTAGCAGCTGGTAACCCGTACTCAGGATCCAAAAGAATAGCTGAAGCATAAGGCGTTAGCTCTTCCGAAATAGCGGTTTTGAACTTGATAATATCATAACCATTAGCCTTAGTATCTGGATTCCCGGCCGCCAGCATTTTTTTAAGTGATCCGCGCTGATCGATTGCTAACGCATCAATAATGCCATCCTTTGTTGATAAAGCTTCTAAATGATTGTATTTTTCTTTATTCATATTTCCTTAGACTCCCTTAAGTTTTAGTAATTAGCCACGTGATTTCCCGCCAGAAACATTGACTGTTTGCCCAGTCATGTACCCTGCACGATCGGACAAGAAATAAGCAACTAAATTTGCAATTTCGGCTAATTTACCACTGCGACCTAACGGGATCGTTGAAGTATTAGCATAACCCGCACGTAATTGTTCAACGGTTTTATGCCGCGAATAGGCTAGGCCCTCTTCATATGATAAAGTTCTTAATCCGGTTGCTTCTAAAACACCTGGAGCGACACCAATACAACGCACATTATACTGACCTAATTCTTTAGCCCACGCTCTAGTAAAGCCATTGATTGCCCCTTTAGTTCCTGAATAAATGCTGGCACCTTGCGAACCTTCTAATCCTGATTCAGATGACATGTTTACGATCGTGCCATGTTTCTTTTCGACTAACACTTTAGCAACTGCAGAAGACATTAGAAACACACTCTTCACGTTAACAGTAAACATCTTGTCATAATTTTCTTCACTGATAACATACTTACCAGTAGGGTCAACCGGATCAACCAAAATACGAGGGATGTTGATTCCAGCATTGTTAACTAAGCCATCAATTGTGCCAAAATGCGCTTTAGCTTTAGCGACAACATTTGCAACATCCGTTTTATTAGTGACATCCGTTTTCACAAAAAGATAATTATCATTTTGACGTTCGTCATCATTCAAATCAGCGTTAACAACTTTTGCGCCATCAGCTAATAATTCATCAACAATTGCTTTACCGATACCCGAAGAGCCACCAGTTACAATATAAACTTTACCTGCAATTTCTAACCAATTTGTTTTTTCTACTGACATAAAATTACACCCCTTATAGCGCTTACAATTTTTTACTATTTTTTAGATTCTTCAGTATCTTCGACATATAATCTGTTCCGCTTGTAGGCAACATAGGTATAAGCAAACGCACCTACAAAAAGAATCAAGATAACGAAGAAACCGATCGTCATTTTCATTGAGATACCCTTAGTTAATAAATAAGTGATCGGACTACCTGCTTGATCCAACGATGAAACTTTCTTACCAGCCTTTAACAAGCCAGTTGCACGACCAAGTTTATCTTGAATCGTCCACATTTGATTTGAGATCCAAATTGTAATGAACATGATAACTGATCCAGAAATCAATACTCGAAAAATATTTCCCTTATGAACAGCCGTGGCAATCGCGATAAAGAAGCCAATAGTTGCTAAATCACCAAACGGTAAAATTTTATTACCTGGCACAATCATTGCCACCAACAAAGTAATTGGAACAAATAACAAACCAGCAGCAATAACATCAGAATTACCTAAAAGTAAGGCTGGATCCATCCCAATGGTAAAATCACTATTTTTAAACCTTTTATCCATGATTTTCTTAGCCGACTGTGAGATCGGAATGAGCCCTTCCATAATAAACTTAACAACAACTGGCATTAAGACCATTACTGCGGCCATTTGAATGGCTAATTGTAGTGATTTGGCAACACCAAATTTAGCTAACAAACCAATGATGAAGCCTAAAAATGCACCAATAATCGAGGGCTGTCCCAAAACACCAAAACGCTTTTCAATAACATCTGCAGTGATATTAATTTTATTAATACCAGGGATCTTTTCGATGAGATCATCAATTGGTTTGGCGAAAATACCCATATAGGCTGAAGTCCCATGCGGGATAGAGATCCCCTCAAGTCCAAAGAAACCATCCGTAACCGGCTTAAAGATGTCACCTAGTTTATAAGCGATCGCGGCATGAACACAAATACCAACAATTCCCCAAACATAACTGCCAGTTGCAATTTGAACGATCGCACCAGTAAAGGCCATGTGCCAAATATTCCAAATGTCAACGTTTACAACTTTAGTCATACGTGTTACTAACATCACCACATTAACTAAAATAGCAATCGGAATCGCAATCAATCCCATATTAGAAGCCCACGCCATTGGCGAAGTACCAGGCCACCCAATATCAATGACACTCAATCCCATGTGAAAGTTACTGGCCATTGCTTCGGCCGCCTTACCCAAATTATTAGTCAATAGTGAAATAACCAAATTAATCCCAGTAAAACCAATACCAATTGAAATACCTGAGCGCAGCGACTTACCAATGCCATTACCGAATAAAAGTCCTACAATAAAAATAACAATTGGGATCATAACTGGAGCACCGAGATTGACAATATATTGTATAACTTGCATCTAACTCACCTCATTTTTTGTTTGTATTAACGCTGTCCTACTACATAAATCTGTAATTATTTGTTTATCAGCAACATCACTGATCAATAAATCAATATTCTCAATAGCTATCATTCGTTGTGGTAATACCGTTCCAAATTTCGTATGATCTACACCTACTGCAATTGTCTGGCAATGTTTGATTGCTTCTCTTGATAGATCAGATTCATTCATATTATGATTGGATAGGCCGAATCTTGTATCGATGCCGCTCCCACTGAAGAATCCAATATTAATACTGAAAGCTTTCAAGTTGTTCTGTGCTTCTTTGCCAAAAAAGGACCCTTCATTTTTCCTAGCTAGTCCACCTAAAACAAATAGCTGAATATTTTCAGATTTATATAGTTCGTTAATAATAGGCAATGAATTGGTAATTACAGTTAGGTGCTTAAATTGCTTAATTTTTTTGGCAACTGCTAAGCAAGTTGAACCAAAATCTAAGTACACCGTGTCTCCTTCCTTTAAATATTCACAAAATGCGGCAGCAATTTTTTCTTTTTGTTTGCTTTGAATACGTAATCGTCTTTCATATGAAGTTTCATTTGTGGGTATATTCAATGTTGCCCCACCCCGAATCAAACGTATCAATTTACGTTGTTCTAAGCTGCTTAGATCCCGCCGAATAGTCTCTCTAGTAACATCCATTTTTTCCGCTAATAATGAAATTTTTACAGAACGTTGTTCTTTCATAATTTCAATAATTGCTATTTTTCTTGCTGTCGCATCCATCCTGATTCACCACCCATACTAGCGCTTGCTACATTCATACAATAACACAAAAAAATCGTTTTGCAATATAATTGTCTAATATTTTTTGCATTTATCGTTTAAACGCTTATTTATCTTAGTTTAAATGTTGCATTAATAAGCTGATTAGGTTAATATTGATTTGTCAGTAAATTAAGTTTTTTGGGAGATGTATAACGATGACACTTATTCATCACGATTTAATTTTTCAAAACAAATCTTTTCAAAATAATGAAAGCGCATTATCTTTTTTGGCAGATCAATTAGCCAATCATAATTTCGTTAAGGATAGCTTTAAAGACGCCGTTTTAGCACGTGAAAAAATCTATCCAACTGGACTTCCTACTGGTGACATTGAGATTGCTATTCCCCACGCTGATTCAGAACATGTTAATACCTCAACACTAGGTGTCATGACGCTGGCTTCTCCAGTTGAGTTCCATAATATGGGCGATCCCACTACGACCTTAAAAGTTTCCATCATAATTATGTTGGCAATTGCAGAGCCCCATGGCCAAGTCACAATGTTGCAAAAATTAATGAGTATCGTCCAGGATCAGCACCATCTCAACAAAATGCTCACTTATACGAGCAAGGCCGATCTATATGCGGATCTAACGGATACTTTTAAGGATGTTGTTTTAAATTAGATCAATCGTTAATTACACAGTCACTTTTAGAGAGGATAATTATTATGAAAAAAATTTTAGTCGCTTGTGGATCAGGAATTGCTACATCAACAGTTGCACGGACGTCATTAGAAGATGATTTAAAAGATCGTGGTATCAATTTAAAAGAATTATCTTTTACCCAGACTTCCATTCCCCAGATTCCTTCCATTGCATCTGAATACGATTTGATTATTACAACCGCAAAATATACTGAAGATGTTGGTGTTCCCGTTATTAATGGGCTCCCATTTTTAACAAATATTGGTGAAGATGCAGTTATTGATAAAGTGATCAAAGCACTTGATTTAGAATGAACTTTTAGGTTAGCTATATAGATTTATTTATGTACGTGATATAACTTTTAAAAACATTATTTCCATTTGCCAGGGCCATAAATATTTGACCTGCTATTTGGAAACTTTTTTAGTATTTAATTATTAAGACTATCGAGCCTATAAAAAAAGCTTATCCTCAATATTTCGTCAAGGATAAGCTTAATTAGAATCATTATTTTTAGATCAACAACTGCCTACGTTCCATAAGCAGCCACTATTTTTCTTACTCAGTTAGTACCAGGCGTGTTTTGTTCTTCAGCTGCTCAAGTACTTTATCATCCGCTACAAAGTCCGTAATGAGCAAATCAATGTTTTCAATCAAAATTATTCGTTGCGGTAGTACAGTGCCAAATTTAGTATGGTCGATGCCAACGACAACAGTCTGACAATGCTTAATAACTTCCCGTGATAAGTCCGATTCACCCATACTGTGGTTAGACAAACCAAAATTTACATCAATTCCACTACCACTAAAAAAACCAACGTTAATGTTGAATGAGCTTAAATTATTCTGCGCCTCTTTGCCAAAAAAAGAGCCTTCATTTCGTTTGACCATTCCACCAAGAACAAACAACTGAATGTTTTTAGACTTGTAGAGCTCATTAATGATAGGCAGGGAATTGGTAATGACTGTCAAATGTTTAAATTGCTTGATTTTTTTGGCAACCGCTAAGCAAGTTGAGCCAAAATCCAAATAGATCGTATCCCCTTCCTCTATGTAATTACAAAATGTGGCCGCAATTTCTTCTTTTTGTTTGCTCTGAACACGTAATCTTTTCTCGTACGAGGTTTCATTTTTAGGAATATTCAGTATTGCCCCACCACGTACAAGCCTAACCATTTTACGTTCTTCTAAAAGATTTAGATCTCTTCGAATAGTCTCACGCGTAACATTCATTTTATCTGCTAATAATGAAATTTTAACGGAATGTTCTACTTTCATAATCTCAATAATCGCCATCTGTCTTGCAGTTGCATCCATAATAATCACCGCTTCCATTATCGTTTGTTATATATCTACCTTAGCATACAAACGTTTTCATGTTACGTCCATAACACGCTTTAGCCGAGTGTGTAGCCTAGGGGGATAATCGACTTTACCAATTTCCGACTATGTTTCATTTTTAATAATGACAACTCGAAATAATAATAGCACACTTCATTTAAGGCCTCTAAATAATTTTAGCGAACATCTAGCCCAACCAAATTTTTCTATAGGAAAAGACCTACTAAATAAAATTCTATTTAGTAGATCTCTTCACCTAAACTATTCAATTTGCCTACATTGAGTTCTATTCCGTCAACGAACTAATTATTGACTCGCCAGAATAAATTCTGGTTTTATTACTAGAACGGCCAACGACCACAGCCTCAACTATTATATCGGTCCCAGTCAAGTATTATTCCCGTGGTAACAATAATTCTTGTATCTGTTGCATTTTAGTGACTAACCGCACATCAGCTACTTTACGCTGCGCATAGTAGCGCGGATCATTATAACCAATCACTTGTGCACCAGCTGCCAGACCAGCCTTGATACCATTCATTGAATCTTCCACCACAATGCTGTTTTCAGGCATAACATTTAATTGCTGCATGGCCATTTGAAAAATATCTGGTGCCGGCTTCGGATGTGCTAACGTATAACCTGAAATAACTGTCGCAAAACAATCCGTAATACCAAAATTATCTAATGTTCGTTGAATATCAGCGATTGGTGACGATGAGGCTAACGCTAATTTGTAACCGGCGTGATTCAGTGATTTCACCAACTCAACACTACCCGTAATTGGGTGCTGTGCAGATTGGGCAATCAAGGCTTGATACTTAGCAAAATAATCATCCAACAATTCCTGCCAAGTCACTGGTAAATTTAATTCGCGTTGAATCTGCTGCCAGATAGCTTGGAAGGACATCCCCATAAACTTGTAATGGTAAGTTTCAGGTTGATCGATGCCATACTTATGCAAAACCTGTTGTTTAGCCTCAATGATCTGGGGCTCTGAATCTAAAATAACCCCATCCATATCGAAAATAACTGCCTGTATATTCATATTAAAACCTCGTCAATTTACTTGTTTAATGTAAATTTTACTACCAACTTGAATATCTGGATAGGGCCGATCCGCAACATATAATGTTCCTGGTAGTTCAGCATTTACGGCACCAGTAAAGCTAATGGCAATATGACCTAAATTATTTAAATTGGTCTGTACTTCATTACCTACCGCAGTGATCGGATAACACTCATCGTCGATTTGCAAAAGCATTTGCGCAGTGATCTGCGTTTGAACTGGCTTTACCTTAATAATATAGCAGGATGAGCGTAAGGCATCCGGAGCCTCATCACCAAATAATATCGCCATTTTTATTTCACTAAAGTCCCTTGCTTCCTGACCAATTTCTTGAACCGTTGTTGCAAATACAATTTTCTGATTAATATCTTGAACCATATCAAATTCACCCCGCATAATCAATTTCTCTTATGACGCTTATTTGCCCGCGTAAAGGCCAAAGCTTGCTAGCCAAGCAACAAAAACCCGTGGAACCCCGTTAATGAACCTAGAATACAGCACCGATGGCACCCCAACCTCAACCGTTTTAGACTCAGCTTCTTCAAGTCCTAAGCCAACTGGAATAAAGTCACAAGCATTTTGCGTATTAATCGCAAATAATGCTGGTAAGGCATATTGTGGTGAAATATTGCCTTTGCCAATTTCAACCCCAATTAAAGTCCCAATAATTTGACCGATAACCGCTCCAGGTCCTAGTAATGGTGAGAGGAATGGTAACGAACAGATAAAGCCAATGACCATTAACCCCCAAACATTACCGGCCAATGGGGACATTACTTTGGCAAAAACCTTACCGATACCAGAGCCTTGAATAATACCAATTAGTAAAGCAACAAAGGCCATAAACGGAATAATTGTGTTAATAACTGTTTGTACAGAATCCTTGGCTGCCTGGTTGAAGGTAGCAACGACCTTGCCGGCACCGATACCGATCTTAGCGATAAAGCTTGTGTGATTTAGCTGTTGTGTGATCGTTTTGCTACTATCATATTTTGCTTCAGTCGCTTGAGTGGCCTCATCCTCTTCGGCTGTCTTAGCCGCATTTTCTTCAAGTCCTTGTGCAGCTTCAGTTGCGCCAATAGCACTAACTTGGTTCTCACCAACTGCCGAAACATATAATTCAGGTGTAATGTACTTAGCTAAGGGGCCACTTTTACCAGTTGGCAAAACATTAGCAGTTAAAATACCTTTTTTAGGATAAATTCCACAACGTAGGGTGCCTCCACAATCAATGATTGCTAAAGCGGTTTCATTATCTGGAATAGAAGTTTTAAAACCATCGACCGCCTTCATCCCAGTTAATTTTTCAATTTTGTCAACTACTGCTGGACGATTGCCACCCGTCACGTAAATAAATTTATGCTTTTGTTCTGTTGGCGTAATGATCAATGGGCCGCCCCAACCGCCAGAACCTTTTTCAATCCGAATACTATTCCAAGTCGTCATTATTATCCCTCCATTACGCTGCCGCTTCGTCAGCGTTAGTCGTTAATTTAATTTCTTTAGATAATTCAACACCGCTAGTCTTGCAAACATAAGCCGTTGTATAGTCAGTTACCCAACCACCAATAAAGTTCATAACAATACCGACTAACATGTAGCGAATCGCCAGATCCATACTATTTAAGCCTAATTTCTGAACTCCTTGCGCAATTCCTAACCAAATAAATAATTCACCAGGATTGATATGCGGGAAAACCCCATTACTGGTATGACAGAATTGTGCTTGCGCCGCATAATAACTCGGCTTATAAAATTCAGGTAAAAAGCGCGCCATGGTAAAGGCCATCGGATTACCAAGCATAAAAGCCGACAGAAATGGTAAAATCAGGTATCTGGTCACCACATTACGTGACGAGGCCCGCGCCAACTTATTCATACGTTCTTCACCTAAAAAGGCAATGATCGTATTCATTAAAACCAATAATAACAGCACAACTGGTACGATTGATGACATCCAACCAATAAAGGTTTTACCACCAGTTTGGAAGAGCCCCATGAATCCTGAGGCAAAATCAGTAATATACTTCATTAATTTCAATCCCCATTTCTAAAAGTTTTATAACGTTGTTTAACCGTTGTTGTCACATTAAGCCCAACTTGTTGAATCTTTACAAAAAGTGGCATTGAAAAGACATTAACACTGGTATCATAAGCATCTGAAGAAAGTTTGCCTGCTTTAAAATCAATATAATTGCGATATGCATTCAATAAACATTGCCGTGTCAAACGATCAAAATGATGTAATTCATCATAATCAGCAGCCACTACTGGCAAATAGCTACCTGCTAACTGAGGTAATGATTTAAATTTAGCAAAAATCGTGACCCCCTTCATGATGCGTGCTTCCTTGATCAGACCCTGATCATCAATTGAAATTAGCATCAAACTCCCCGAATTAAATCTTTTAGGATTTTTGCCGATGAGAACACGCCCTTGTTTTCTAAGTTCACTAAAATTTTTGGTGAAATTCTTAATTTGGATAAATCCTAATGCACCTTGTAATAAAAACGCGCTCACTAGGAAAAGACCGATTATTAGCATATTAAATCCCCTCCGTTATCTGCGCAAGCGATTGTTGATCGTTGTAGTTCAATAAATTGCTGTAAATATTTTGATGCCGCGATATGGTGAAAATCAAATCATAAACTTGCGATAACGCCCGATTGATCTGGGGATCCAATTGACTTGGAATACCAATTAGAAAAATCAACTGCACCTGGCGTTGTTGATAGGCAACAATCTTATCAAAAATACCCACCGTTAATAAAATTCGTTTGGCACCAGAATGATCGATCATATGTGGAATCGCAATTTTATTTTCAAAAATATTATTAGTTTGTTTTTCACGTTGATACCAATCGGTTAAAAACGTTGCATTTAATTGCCCGCGTGCTATTTCTTGTTTGATCAAGGTTTCGGTGCCTTTCAAATAGCCTAATTGTGCATTCAAACGCGTAATTCTGAAGTGGCACCAGCCTTGATTGATAGCTTCTTCTACTTGTGCGGTTTGTACTTTACTCAATAATTCATCAGTGCGAAACGCACTATTCAAACGTACGATCGGAGTAGAAGGATCATCAAGCTGAATCGGTTGATTCGAAAAAACAATTAAATAATGTTCCTGTGTTTGTTGTAACTCCAGCACACTCATAAAGGTGACGATCTCAATCGTATCCTGAAACAGATCATTCAATTGATGCATGATGAATTTTTTAATACTTCGACTGACTGGTCCAACGATTGCTGCTTTTTTATTAACTTGGCGATGGTGCTGCTCCTCAATTTCCATCTGGTAATAGATCGTCAAATAATTACTTTCAACTTCAGGAATTTTTAAATGCAGCTGTTGTTCTAAGCTTCGCGCGGTCAACAAAGCTAATTCAAGCGCTACTGGATACTTCTCGATCACTTCGTTGCTTAATAAATTCTCCGTTTGCGCCTTAAAAATAATCCGATTAACCATGAATAAAAGATGATACCTGATCTGAATAAAAACATGATCAAAGTTCAAGTGACTATTTAACGTCTGTTGAATCGTTTGTTGGACATTAGCAAATAAGTGCTGAATCCATTCCAAACGTTGATTTAACCTTTCTTTGTCCGTTACATTAGTCAATTTAATATTTAAGGGATAACAGAGAAAGGCCTTTTCAGTTTCCGTCAACGCCGTTTTTAATAATTTTTCTGCTTGTTGGATCAACGGTGCCAATTTTTTTGTACTAATCAGTTCTTGATACAGGGGAATCGGCATTTTTAAGCGTCGTTTATGTTCAAAAAGCACCGCTAAAATAATCAGATTCTTTTCAATCAAAGTTACTGTATGCTCTGTGGCATCCAATCGCCGAATCAATCCTTCGATCACAAACTTATCACGCTCATCTGCCAGCACCGTTGATAATGGATAGTAATCATAAACAAAATTAAGCAACAATAATCCGTAATCATAATCATATTTGACGACCAAACGAATTCCTTTATTGGTTATTGAGGTGATTCTCGCATGATATTTCACCAAGCTTTGCTTTAAATCACGAATATCGCGATTCAAAGTCCCTTTACTAATAACTAACTGTTCGGCTAAATCGTCTAAGATAATAAAATCATCAGCTTGAATTAATTTTAATATGATAAACGCTTGCCGTTTTTGTGGATCGTTAAAATCAAGTGATTGTTTAAGAAATCCAGTTTGGAGGGAAGTTAGCCGATTATAGTCATATATTTTCAAATAAAAACGTTGCTGATTATCACGTACCTCTGCAATTCCTTCTAGATCAGCATTCAATTCCTTAATATATTTTTGCATAGTTCTTTTTGAGACTTGAAACTGTGCTGTTAATTCGGTTACTGTTAGTGAATCGTTTGCAATAAAATATTTCAGCAAACGATATTCCTGCCCATCCATACCATCATTCCCTTAACCGCGTGATTTTCCTCCAGCTACATTCGTTGTGACACCAGTAATATAGCCTGCACGTTGGGATAAGAAATAGGCAACTAAATCGGCAACTTCAGATAAATGACCACTTCGCCCTAGCGGCGTTGTACTCTTACTCTTATAACCTGCCCGAATATCTGCCACCGTCTTATGCCGTGTATACGCCAATGCTTCTTCATATGCTGGTGTTCGTAAACCAGTTGCTTCCATAATGCCTGGAGCTACCCCAACAACGCGAATGTTAAATTCACCTAACTCTTTTGCCCAAGAACGCGTTAAGCCATTAATGGCACCTTTAGTGGCCGAATAAATACTTTGCCCCTGCGAACCTTCTAAACCAGCTTCAGATGACATATTAACGATCACACCATATTTTTGCTTAGCCATTTCCCGCGCAACCGCCTGTGACATCAGAAAAACACTCTTAACATTGACACTAAACATTTTATCAAATTCGTTTTCAGAGAATTCATATTGGCTCTCAGGTTCTTTCGCATCAACTAATAATCTTGGCAAATTAATCCCAGCGTTATTAACTAAACCATCAATGCGGTGGTGCTTAGCAATTACTTGCTGAACTAATTCGTTCACTTTATCTGCAGCAGTAACATCAGTTGGTATGAACGTTAACTTTTCACTTTGTTCTATCCCTGCTTTTAAATCAGCGTTATAAACATAGGCGCCTTGGTTCAATAATTCTTTAACGATCGCTGCACCAATACCAGATGATCCCCCCGTTACGATTATTACTTTATCTTCTAAATCCAACCAACTTTTTGTCATCATTGCATTACACCCTTCAACTGTTTGATTTGATTACATTTACAGCATAATGTAAGCGCTAGCTAAGATTAATATCGTTATTTTCTCTGCCGGTGGTAATTCGTAGTACTAATAGGTTTAATGCTGCCTGTTCAAAATTTTATTTGCTATTAGGCACAAAAAAATAGCTTGGCCTAAGCCAAACTATTTTTGAATCATTAAATTATATAGCTGCTTCTAGTTTTTTGATCTGCGCAATGGGATCAATATGACCATAAATATATGACCCTGCCACAAACACGTTTGCCCCGGCATCACTACATTGTTTGATCGTCGTTTCATTTACACCACCGTCAACCTCAATATCATAATGATAGCCATTAGCTTCGCGAAGTTTAGCTAATTCCGCAATTTTTTGCAAAGTGCGTGGAATGAAGGTTTGTCCACCAAACCCTGGATTGACCGTCATCACTAAAACTTGATCAACTGTTGGTAAGACTTCACTCAGAGCAGTAACTGATGTCCCTGGATTCAGCACAATTCCTGCTTTAACCCCTTTATTTTTGATCTGTTGCAAAACACGATCAATGTGCACCGTGCTTTCTATATGGACGGTCAAAATATCGCCACCAGCAGCCGCAAACTGTTCAACATAGTCTGCCGGATTATCTATCATTAAATGACAGTCCAACGTCAAATTTGTAAATTTATGAATGGCTGCGACCATATCCGGTCCAAAGGTAATATTAGGCACAAAATGTCCATCCATAACGTCAACATGTAGATACTTGACCTCGTTTTCAACTAATTTAATATCACGCTCTAAATGACCAAAATCAGCACTCAAAATAGATGGCGCAATTATCATAGCATTCTCCTTTGTTATTATTTTACAGTAATAATTTGCATACTTGAACTTGTACCTAATCTAGACGCACCAGCACTGATCAACGCCTTGGCATCGGCAGCAGTATGAATGCCACCTGCAGCCTTTACTTTAATCTGATCACCAACGGCACCGTACATCAATTCTATATCGCGGACACTAGCCCCACGCGTTGAAAAACCCGTTGATGTTTTAACAAAATCTGCACCTACTTTAGCAACGATTTTACTAGCACTCACAATTTCATCTTCCGTTAATAAAGCAGTTTCGATAATAACTTTGACTAATATATTTTGATCATGAGCTGTAGTTACTACTGCGGCAATATCAGCCGCCACACGATCTAAATGACCTGCTTTTAATTCACCAATATTTTGAACCATATCAATTTCTTGTGCATCGTCACTAATCGCTTGTTTTGCTTCGGCTATTTTAACTGCTGTCGTATTAGCGCCTAAGGGAAAACCGATCACGGTTGCAACCTTAACATCACTACCCTGCAATTGCTTATGCGCATAAGCAACCCAGTAAGGATTGACCATGACCGTTGCAAAATGGTTGTTCTGAGCTTCTTGTATCAAAATCGCAATTTGAGATTCTGTAGCATCAGGTTTCAACAAAGTATGGTCAATGTACTTTTCAAATTTCATGTCACTTAACTCCCTTATTTTCAACAAGTTGCACTTAACTTAAAATAACCACTAATCACAGTGTCATGTATTAGTGGCTATTTTTATTAGCTAAGAGGCCGAATTACTATTCATTTTATATTGCAATTCTTCAATAAACTGAACATAATCAACTTGAGCATAATCATTAACATTTAATGTAATTAGAGAACCCACTACAAAAGTTTGGTATCCTCGTTCCTCAGCTCTATTCTTAAAAACTGTAAAACTAGGTAACCCATCGGCTGACTTTTTGTCTAGTAATGAATCACCTCTATGATAATGATTCATCATTAATCCAAGATGACGTGGTTCTTCAATATCGCGTTTGATTGCTCGTTGATAAAGTACCTTTAGATCAGCCTCAAGTCTGATCGTGATCACATGATATTGATATTTAGCGGCCAACTTTTCTAAAGCATTTTTTTGGCGATAGCTAAATGGATAATCCGCCATGATCGGTTTATCATGGCGCATCAAGAATGCAACGGCTTGATAAAAGCGCTCATATGCAGCATCATCTAAGGCACGTTTTTCTGTAGGATCATCAAACCCAATCTCATCATAAATATGTTCCTTGATTAAATCCAAAGGTAGTTCTACAAACCCTGAAAAAGATTGTTTTATAATATTACCGGTATAGGTTTTACCAGTACCAGGAGCACCTGCTAATAAAATCATTGTATGCGTTTGAGCTTGCATCTTCTTCACCACGTTTTTACTATTTAGCACCAACCGGAACAGTGCCCTTTTTGTTTAAAAAAAGCCCAATTTTATGATAGACAACATCATAAACAGCTTGATTACATGGAATAATATTATTCCGTAACGAATTGTTAAGTTCGGTTTCATTAAATTGTGCTTTAGCAGCCCGCGTCCAAGCAACTAACAATTCCGTACCAACATTGAATTTACGAATACCATTCTCAGTTAAACGTGTGTAATCTTCTTCATTGACACCAGTACCGCCGTGAATGACCAGAGGTTTAGAAATTTGAGCATGTAATTCTTCAATCAACGGAAAGTTTAGTTTTGTTTTCGATTGGAATTGACCGTGATGTGTTCCAACGCCCACTGCCAAAGCATCAACATCAACATCCTCTAGAAAGGCAAGCGCTTGTTTAGGATCGGTATAAACTCCTTCCGCAACAGTAACCCCTTCTTCTGTACCACCAATTGTCCCAATTTCACATTCAACAGAAACATTCCGCTCATGAGCATAATCTATAACGCGTAATGATTTTTCAATATTTTCTTTGAGTGGTAACGCCGAGCCATCAAACATAACCGATGAGTAGCCAGCATCGATTGCTTCTTTAATGTCATCGAATGATTTAGCATGATCAAGGTGTAAAACAACATCAACTAAAAGATCAGCGGCCATTGTTTTACAAACGGTTACAAAATTCTTCATGCCAACATATTGAGCAGTTGAAACACTAGTTTGAATGATGATTGGCGAGCCGGCATCTTTAGCAGCACGAATCATATCAGGAACCATTTCTAAGTTGTGCGCATTAAACGCCCCTACCGTGTAATCCAATTTTTGTGCTTCAGATAAAACTGTTTTAAGATTTTTATACATAAATATCAATTTCCTCTCTAAATTAAAAGTTTGACCGCATAACCCGTTTTGAAAGATTCAATAATTCATCTGTTTTGGTGACCCATTTTTGAATTTCATCATTATTTTTCTGTTCAGCAGCTTCTTTACGTTTAATTTCATATAAATTAAGCAGGCCATTATAGGCAGCACCAAAACGTTCTTGAACCTTCAAACTTGCTTCGAAAGCAGTGATCGCAGAATCTGTTTCACCTAACTGTGTATAATTTTCACCAAGCTGATCGTATTTCTTAATTAAACCATCTCCTTCAGTGACTTCAATATCCTGATTCAACTGCTCATTTTCTTGTTGTAAGGCCAACCGTTCCTCAGTAGTCAGTTTCTGTTCCACTGGTTCAGTGGTTACTTTATTTTTAAAGAATTTTTTAAACATTATTTAATCACCTCTAAAGAATTAAACTGCTTTAAGAATTGGGGCCAAAATCCAGGCATACATCAAAGCGGCGACGATTGTATCTGAATCAGTTGCCGAAGCATTGACAAAACCAAGACCAGTTAAGGCGGTAACTAATAACGCTGGTAAAAGTGTAATGAATAAACCATGGATAACACCACCAATAATCGCCCCACGACGTCCGCCAACAACGTTACCGAAAATACCAGCCGTACCGCCGGCGAAGAAATTAGTTAACATCCCTGGTAAAATCACTGCTAAACCGAACACAGGCATTAAAAACATACCGAGAACAGTCCCAATCGTTGTTGTGATAAAGCCAAGAATAACTGAATTAGGTGCGTAGGGAAAAAGTACTGGGCAATCCAAAGCAGGCTTAGCATTAGGAACTAATTTCATTGCAATTCCCCGGAAGGCCGGAACAATTTCGCCTAATAACAAACGTACCCCTGCTAATAGGACATATACACCAACTACAAATTGAATACCTTGCATAAAGGCATTCATAATATAATTGGTCGTTTCCGTTCCCGCCCATTTAGGCCCAGCAAATGCTGCTGTGATCATATAAAGCGGTACCATAATTACGGCAACTGATAAATACGTATCTTGTAAAAATTCCATTGATTTAGGTAACTTAATATCTTCAACAGAATGTTTATTTTCGCCATGTTCACCAAAAACATAGGCTGCACCCGCCTCAACCATATAACCGATCGTACAGAAATGGCCCAAGGCTATAGCATCATTACCTGTGATCTTACGGACAAAAGGCTGTGCAACAGCTGGCATGGCAACCGCAAAAATACCACCAATGATACTACCTAAAAGGACGGTCACAAAACTACTCAATCCTGCTAATTTTCCACCAACAACGGTCATTGTGGCCATCCATAGTAAGGCTTGACCAGTTAAGAAGATATATTTCCAAGGCGAAAAACGCGCAATTAAGATATTAACAATAAAAATACCTAAGAATGTAAAGGCAATTTCATTACCTAATCCCAAAGTGTTCATCGCTTGACCATTGATAGCCTCAATACTTGGAACCACTCCATTTAAATGAAAGGCGTGCTGAAAAATTTTACCAAAATAAGTTAAACTACTTACAATAATGGCTGAACCTGCAGATAAAACCTGAAAACCGAGTAAAGTTTTAAATGTCCCTGTCAGAACTGATCCGGCCGATTTACGTTGAAGAACTAGTCCTAACATTGCAATCAATGCAATGGTTATTGCTGCCTGAGTTAAAATATTATTAATGATAAAGTCGATTACACCCATGACACTTATCCTCCTATTCTTGCTTTAGCTTGTAATAACTAATTAGAAAGCGCGTTAATAACAGGAACTAGCTTGTCCTCAATTTCCTTTGGGTCGACAATATTGTGTAGAAAGACAAATTTAATGGCTGGATCTAATTCATACTTTTCAAATTGCGATTTAAAATTTTCAGCAGAAACAATAATATCAGTTCGTAATCCTGGTGCAGACGAAATCGCTTCGTGTTCTAAACTTTCGTCCAGATTCAAACTATTTAGTACATCTTCTGCCACCATTTGGCTAGCTAGTGAGCTGCCTAAGCCAGCACCACAGATGAAATAGATCTTTAACTTTTTACTCATTTAAATCGTCTCCTTTGTATTGACTTCGTTAAATAAAACGCGTTTAAATTCATTAACATCAGTTTCTTTACTAAGTTGCTCGATCTTCTTAGGATCATTGATCAGCTGTACGATTGCCTTCATCACATTTAAATGTGAATAGTTATCGATCGCGGCTAAACAAAAAACAATGTGGACTGGATCATTTTCGGGATTACCAAAATTTACTGGTTTACTCAAGGTTGTAATTGATACCCCTAATTTATTAGCACCATCTTCGGGGCGAGCATGAGCTAATGCAATTGAGGGACCGATGACAATATAAGGACCATATTCTTCTACAGAATTGATCATCGCTTCAATATAGGATTGAGTGATAAAACCTTGCTTTAATAAAGGTTGGGCCGAAAGTTTAATTGCCTCTTTCCAATCTTTTACAGCCTGATTAAGTTGGATTTGATTATCATTGATAAGGTCCTTTAACATTGGTTGAACCTCCCTTTCGTTAATATTTAGATGATTGGCATAAAACACACGTTGTAAATCAAATACCAAATCTTTACCTACGGGTATTTTCTTATTCTTAAGGAGCGTTAAAATGCCATTAAATAATCGGGTTGGTTCAAATGAATTTCCTTCATATCGCGACAATTCTGCATGCTCTGCCAAAAACTGTTTTACAAACTTTAGATCTGTATTTGATGGAATTGGGTTTAATTTAATGCTTGGTACACCTTCAATTTCAACATCAATTGTTTTAAACACTAAATCAACCCGTAGTTTCTTTAATATTCCGATTTCAACAACACTAAGAACAGCGATAACATCAACGTTAAAATTTTCCTCTAATTTAGCGGCCAATAATTTACCAGTAGCCATGCCATAGTTACAAACAACGGCTATTCGATATTTGAAATCCTGCTTTTTCTGAATTTCAACTTTAGCCGCCGAAAAATACATAGACAGATAACCTTTTTCGTCATCAGATAAATTCAAATGATACTTATCCTTAAATACATTGGTGAATTCACTAACCGCATTAAATATTTCTGGATAACCTTGTTTGATCGTATTTTTCAGTGGATTAAATACATTTATATGCTGCTCCGACCGCCTTAAGAGGCTGGAAACATGATAATAAACTTCTTCAAATAGATTCTCGCTTTGTGAAAATGGAAAACCTAAACTTCCTTCCATCCATTCAATCAGAGAAACACTGATCATTTGTGCTTGCACCCAATTATCAAGTGCTGCTTCTTCATTTTTATCAAAGCTCCCGATAATAAAGGCCAAATATTTTATTTCGGCATTGATGGTGATCTCCAAATCAAACTTAATGATTAAAGCATTAATAAATTGTGACTGCTTAGCATTTAGATCAATATCTTCGGTATCAGAATCTTCGCTGATGTAATAATTGTTTTGTGTACGTACCAACCAGATCACCGTCAGCATAATTGCTTGATACCGATAATTATCATTTGAAGCTAAATTGCTGTTCTTAAAAATAGTTCTGATTGATCCATCAATAAAGCTAAGATCATCAGGTTTAAAAATTGCCTTTAGCTTCTGGGTTAGAATGTTGTCAGTAAAGAAACTGCCAGTAATAAGTTCATTCATATTTGCCTGTTGAATGATCAGATCACAAAACATCATCCTGATCGTACGTTCATTACCAACAACACGGGCCCCAAGCTTGGGATCAGTAATCAAACGTAAACTATATTCTTGTAATAACGCTCTAAAATCGCGCATATCACCATCCATTGTACTTTTGCTAATTTCTAACTTTGCTTGAATGTCAACGATAAACACCGGGGTTTTAGCAGTTAGGAATTCTAGCAATAAGTACAGCATTCTCTGTTGTGGGCTGAGATAGCTTTGTTCGATATCTGATAAAACAAAGGTTCTAACCAAAGTTTTTTGTTGTATTTTTTCTAAATTATTATAGACAATCCCCTTACTAATCGAAAATTGCGATAATTGATTGCTGGCCAGCATCTCATTAAGTTCTCGTATCTCATTTCGAATTGTTCTGGTTGTTACATTTAATTCACTGGACAAGTTGTTAATTGATTCCGAATCAGTTTTAATTAATTTACTTAAAAGATCCACTAATCTTTCACGCATTTATCTCACCCCGCACTTTAATGATAAGTAACCGATTACATTAAAAAAAGTACATCTTGTTTCTTCCTTCATTCGGAAATAGCTACACTTATTGAATTTCAAAGTTGATTAGAAAATAAATACACCCTCTATTTAAAATTGAGGGTGTATTTTACTTATCTATTTTAATAACTAAAGGATGAAAGTTAAATAACTGCTTGATACACCAATCTAACGGAATATTCCACTACAAAAACAGTCATGAATCATTCCATATCTGTCACTTAAAACGACTAAGCTAAAGTTGACGCTAAAGTTGACGCTAAAACTGACGCTAAAACTGACGCTAAAACTGACGCTAAAACTGACGCTAAAACTGACGCTAAAACTGACGCTAAAACTGACGCTAAAACTGACGCTAAAACTGACGCTAAAACTGACGCTAAAACTGACGCTAAAACTGACGCTAAAAAACGTACCTGATAAAAGTTTTTGCAAAACTTCTATCGGTACGTTTTTCTAATTTATGATTTTTATCCATGGCCAATGTTTAACTTTAATTGCCCTTGCTCCAAGCAGGCATAGATCAAGCTCGATAAATATATTTTTAAAAGCGTATTTTCATCGTTCAGATCACACTCACCAATTACTTCAGCTTTATCTATCCGATATTTCATCGTATTTCGATGAATATGCAACCGATTAGCCGTTTCATTGACACTTAGTCCAGTTTCAAAATAATTGATCAGAGTCTGACAGTAGCTGCTAGCATTTTTTATATCGTATTCTCGCAATTTACGATAGCTTGGGTAGATCATTGTATTCAATAATGGTGTCGGAATATAACTCAAAATATGCAGCAAATAATAATGGTCATAATCGTTAAGCTGCCCAGATAAGCCAAAATCGATGGCACGACAAGCCTGATTATAGTAGTCTCGAGCAAGCGCTAAATTTTTAAACTTCCAGCTAATACCAGCAGTAATAGCGTATTTAGTACAAATTCTCTCTATGTTAGTTAAATCGGTGATTGCTGTATCAGTATTTATCACAATAATAAGTTGATCATCGCTGGCATGCAACACACAGAGCACGTTCAAGATTGAGGTAATACTCCGTTCTAAATACGCTACATAGCGCTTTTGAATGCTATCTAAAACAACAACTTGAAAATAGGTTTTCAAGTGTGGCAATGCGCGCTTTTTTTCGGCCAATTCTTCTGGAGATATGGCCGGCTTAAGGATTAAATCGCGTAATAATAATGCAATATCTCGCGAATTATTCATCTGAGTGAGCCCGCCTTTACCTCGTAAAATTAAACTTAGCGCTTTAGCCAAATTCATAACAACTAAACGATCGTCTTCTACAAGTTTTCGCTCTGCAGCAAAAAGAATCACATAGCCTAGCGTTTTTTCTCGGTTATTAATACGACACAAGATCCGGGGCATTTTTATTGCCAAACCTGTTTTATATATTATCGCTTGAGTTTGTTGAAAAAGCATTGTCGAAACTGGGTCTGCTCGAAAACTCAATACATAATCTTCACTACAGTATCCTTTTTGTTCAACGTCAAGCCAAACTGGATCATTCACCGGTTTATCACGCTTCAAACATAGCGCATGAAAGGTTTCGTCAGTCACCATAATTGGGTTATTTAATAATTCATAGGCTAGATTGATTAGCTTTGCTGTATCAGTTCCTTCGTAAACCGCATCAAAAAATATTTCACCACTAGATTTAGTCGCCATAATGATCACTACCCAATCTCTTATTGTGCTTAATGCACAAATTCATTCTATAAAGTTCATCATATCACATATTATAATTATTTGATTGGTAATCTAGAATTAGTACTGTAAATAAAGGAGGAAATCTTATTATGAATTTCACTAATCTCTTTGAAAGTAAAAAAATTGGTACCCTAGAAATCAAAAATCGCTATGTCATGCCAGCAATGGGCACAAGCTATGGTAATCTATCTGGTGAACCTTCACAACAATCAATTGACTATTATACCGAACGTGCTAGTGGTGGATTTGGTTTGATCATCGTTGAAGTAACTGCAGTCACGAAGGATGGCATCTGCACTCCAGGCCAATTAGGTTTATGGAATAATGAGTTTGATTCTTCGTGGCACAAATTGACGAATAGCGTACACCAAAATGGAGCAAAGATCGCCGTTCAACTTCAGCATTCCGGTCGTCAAACAAGCGCCCAATTAATCGGCCACCAACCTGTATCATCTTCTGCCATTGCCTGTCCAGTATTTGACGAAGTTCCCCGTGCACTCACTAAACCAGAAATACTGGATTTGATTGAAAAATTTGGTGATGCAGCTAAACGTGCTAAGAATAACGGCTTTGATGCAGTTGAAATTCATGGTGCACATGGCTATTTAGTTGCTCAATTCTTGTCACCTCAAGTCAATAAACGGACTGATGAATATGGCGGATCTATCCGGGGTCGAGCAAAATTTGCGTGTGATATCATTCATAATATTAAGCAAAAGTGTGGCGCTGATTTCCCGGTCATTTTTAGAATCAGTGGCACCGAAAAAATTCCTGGTGGTTTAGATATTTCCCAAACCAAGCAGATTTCAAGCTATTTAGAAGAAGCCGGTGCTGATGCGATCAACGTTTCCATTTGTACTTATGCAAGCTTAGATTACATGTTTATGCCCCAAGATACACCGTCCGGTTTCAATGTAGAAAATGCGCATCAAATCAAGCAAGTAGTCAATATTCCGGTCATTGCAGTTGGTCGGCTTAACACACCTGAAATTCAAAAAGAAGTTGTCGATAATCATCAAGCTGATTTTGTTGCCCTTGGTCGCGAATCCATTGCTGATCCGCACTTTCCTGACAAAGTTAAAGCTGGTAATTTAGATGAAATTTCACCTTGTATCTCTTGTCTACAATCTTGCGTCGGTTATTTAATGGATCCGAATAAATTAAAAATATCATGTTTAGTTAATCCACGTACGGGACACGAGGGTCAATATAAATTCACACCAACAACTACACCGAAAAAGATTATGATTGTTGGCGGCGGCCCTGCAGGACTCTTAAGTGCCTGGATTTTAGCCAAACGTGGCCATAAAGTAAACTTATATGAAAAAGGTTTCCAACTTGGTGGTCAATTTAGAATTGGTGCCATCCCGCCTGCTAAAAGTTTATTGAACAGTGCCATTAAATACTATCTGACAATGGGCGCAAAATATGGCGTTAACTATCACTTGAATTGTCCAGTCGATCAAGCGCTATTAACACAGGAAAATCCTGACATCACTATCATCGCTACTGGTGGAACACCGCTTATTCCCAATATTACGGGCATTCATAATTCCACTTTTAAGAATGCGATTGATGTTATTGACGCCAAACAAACTGTTGGCAAAAATTGCTTGATCGTTGGTGGCGGAATGGTTGGTGCTGAAACAGCCGATTTCTTGCGTGAGCATAATCGCCAAGCAACTATTATCGAATTAAAATCTACCATTGCCAGTGACACGATTCTTGGCGTACATGATCATCTATTAAACCGATTGGAAAATGGTCATACAGAATTCATTTTAGGTGCAACTGTCAAAAAATTTACCGGAAACGATAATAATGATGTCATTTATGAACAAAATGGTGTAGAGAAATGTATTGGTGGCTTTGACGATATTATTCTTGCAATGGGGGTTAGATCATACAATCCGCTAAAAGATGCCTTGACCCATACTGATACACAAGTTTATACGATTGGTGATGCAAATAAACCTGGGCAAGCTAATAATGCAACAGAAGCGGCAATGGCATTAGCTAATCAGCTCTGATCATAACCATAATAAAAAATTGAGTAGTACATCATTACTCAATTTTTTATGTCTTAAATTTAATTAATTTGATATTTCATCACTACTTTATCAGCAATAATGGCTAATTAAATAACATTACTACCAAATAGATAGTAAACACTCAATAACATAACGGATACAAATCGACCAATAACCTTGTTTCATAAAAGCTATTTATGTTATAAATCAAATTTGTATTTAAAACCGATTTATTATTTAAGTGCTTACAAAATAGCTACACTTATTGAATTTCAAAATTGCTTAGAAAATAAATACGCTCTCTATTTCTATAATTAAACGGGTGCTGTACTTATCTATTTTAAACAATCCATCAACAGCTAGTATACTTTCTCCAGATTAAGCGTTGTCATTTCATTTTTCATATGCTACACTCACATTGTAATATAACTTAATAATTATCCACTAGGGGCGCATTATGCTGAGATAGACAATTGTCTTGTCCCTTTGAACCTGATTTGGTTAATACCAACGTAGGAAAGTGTCAACGCTATTAATTTGCGTTCCTGATTTTTTATCTACGAGTGGATAAAAAGGAGGGGACGTTTTTTTATTATTTTGCAAGAAAATAAAAAGAAGACGAAAGGATGATAAAAATGGAAAATTGTGATATTGGTCATTTTGATATTACGGGTGTCGAGTTAGTTTATTCCCGATGAAAGACAACTTTGCAGAACAAATAATTAGCAGTGTCCAACAAACAAACACTGAGGCAGTTTGGAGCCAAACCGACCTATTTAGTACACTCTATCGCGGCGAACCGGAAAGTGTTATTGACGCTGCAAGTGGTTTATTTATTAACGCCTATGACCCCACTACCCATATGGTAGGTGAATTTACATTCTCTAAGGGTTGTCCCGGTGACACAGCCGGCGACAATTTTTTGACTGATCAACCAACTCGTCCTAATCAGACCAACAATGTTAAAAATGGCAACTTTCGCGTAGACTGCAAATATGCGTTCTATACTTTTGGCCAAGGCCGCTATATGCCAGAAATTGAGCACATCGTTAATTTGGCTGAAAAAATGGGACTAAAACCAAAATCAATTCACTATGCAACCGTGTTAACTGGCACGGCTAATCAATTATTTGCTTATTTTGAAGCTGCCTTAGCTTATGCACATGAAAATTTGGCTCATTATATTATCGAAGCAACGGTTTCTGTTAATAGTCCATCGCTAAAGGAGAATGCACATGTTTAAGTGGGAATTAAAAGACGTTATTATGGTAGGTATTGCCTCCTTAGTTTTCGGCGTGATCTATATTGGTGCCGTTCAATTAGGTGTTTTATTGGGAACCTTGTTGACACCATTAGGTTTGTCCGTTTTGGCTAATGAATTTATTTTTGGGGTATGGTTTATGGCGGCAGCCTTTGCCGGTTATATTTTACGTAAACCTGGTGCAGCGACAATAACTGAAATGATTGCTGCCTTGTTAGAAGTTTTCATGGGTAATTTTTACGGCCCAATTATCTTTGTCAGCGGCTTCGTCCAGGGTATCGGGACCGAAGCTGGTTTTGCCGCTACGCGTTATCATAAATTTGGTTGGTCCTCATTGATTATTGGTGCTGTCGGCGCAACCATTACCAGCTTTATTTGGGGTATCGTTCGATCAGACTTTGTTGATTTAAAATGGCAGTTACTGCTGGCTATTTTTGTGATCCGCTTGCTTTCCGCTCTATTATTTTCAGCGGTAGCAGTTAAGCTGATCTGTGATCATTTGAATACTATGGGCATTCTTAATAGCTATCCAATTGCTCAGAACAACCATTCCAAACAGGCAAGCGGGGTGTAATAATGAGCCTAATCGTCAATTCTGGTGTTTTCACCATAGATGATCAGCCTATTTGTGCTTCATTTGAGTTGACACCGGGACAAGTTAAAGGTATCTATGGCCCTTCCGGATCAGGTAAAAGCACTTTATTCCATTTGCTAGCCGGTTTAGCTGAAACCAGTTTTGATACCGGCAACTGCTTGATTGATGGCAAAAATATGGTTGATTTAACTCCCAAAGGTCGCATCCCCTTTGTCAGTTTAATGTTTCAAAATCCTGATACACAGTTTTGCATGGAAACGCCACGGGAAGAATTACTTTTTTGCCTGGAAAACCGTGCTGTGCCAGTATCGAAGATGGCCTTAATGGTTCATGACGCTTTGGCCTTTTGCGGTATTCTGCATTTAGCAAACCAAGCGTTAACCACACTGTCCGGTGGGGAGAAACAACTTGTTGCCTTAGCTTGTTGCGTCGTTTTAGAAAGCAAATACTTACTACTCGATGAGCCTTTTGCCAATCTTGATCAGGCGACAATCGACTTTCTACTGACAAAACTTAAAATCTTACAAAAAAACAAACAAGTTGGTATCTTGTTGATCGATCATCGCTTAGATCTGGTAAATACTTGGATTCATGAATGGTTAGTCTTACAAGATAATTTTCATGTTGTTTCTACAGAAGAATTGCTGAAACAAGAAAATCGGCTCCGCGCTACTTTACCACATCGATCCAAATCAACTAAAAAAGGAAGCCCACTTTTATATTTTGACCATTTTCAATTACCGATTCGCGACTACGCTATCAATCTGCCTAACTACACTTTTTATGCTGGCGAAATGATCGGTATCTCCGGCAAAAGCGGGCTTGGCAAATCCACTTTCTTTCGGGCCATACTGCAGCAAGAAAAATATGCGGGGAAGATTTATTTTAAAGATCACCTATTAACTAAACACGCGGCCTTTAGCAAAATGAGTTGGATCATGCAAAATCCCCAAGATCAGTTTATTGAAGCCAGCGTAGCCAGAGAATTAGCAAATGGTAACCATGCACCCGTAACAACTAATAAACTGAGCAAATTGGGCCTGCTGACAAAATGTGATTTATCACCATTTTTATTGAGTCAAGGACAACAACGCCGCTTGGC
Source organism: Loigolactobacillus binensis (assembly GCF_005405165.1). GTDB lineage: Bacteria > Bacillota > Bacilli > Lactobacillales > Lactobacillaceae > Loigolactobacillus > Loigolactobacillus binensis. The sequence continues at coordinate 117,474 of NZ_BJDN01000003.1, read as the reverse complement.
AGTAGCCTGCTTACTTGAGCGACCGATTCCTATTTTGTTAGTCGATGAACCAACTTATGGTCAAGATCTGCGTAACGCCTGGCAATTAATGACTTTGCTTAGTGAAAAGGCCGCTACTGGAACATTAATTTTAATTGTTAGCCACGATGATCGGTTATTAAATGATTTTTGCGACTATACACTTAATTTCAATCAATTTGTAAAGGAGACGGCCAATGAAAAAACTGAATCCAACCGTAAAGTTCGGCACCATTTTGGCGCTGGCCTTGCTCGTTTCTTTTCAAAATAATGTATTACTTAACACTGTTCTAGCCGTACTTTTTTTATTGTTAGTCAGTTACTACCTACCAGTGAAAAAATTGTTGTTACTTTCAGTATTTCTGACTTTAGCTGCAGCCGGCGTTTTCTTCACGGGACTGATTTTTTATCGCGATAACCAGCACGGAACAACCAACATTTCTTCTCTACAATATGCAATTGGTTTGGCTTCAAGAATTTATTGTTTTGGCTTTACCGGTAGCCTATTTGCCGCCACCACGTCCATGACAGCCTTCATTTATTCGCTACAGCAGCAATTACATTTGCCAGCAATTTTTGCCTATGGTTTAATGGCCGCCTTTCATATGGCGCCAATGATTCCACATGAATACCGTAATACAATCAATAGTTTAAGGTCACGCGGAATTACCAACAACTATTTTTCAATTAAAATAGTCACACCATTATTAGTCAAAACAATTCGCTGGTCAGAATTATTAGCTACTGCAATGACTTCACGCGGCTTTTCAAGCGATGAAACCCGAACCTATTCTCAACATTATGTAATCAATTGGCCGGATTGGTTATTTTGCGCAGGCCTACTCGGTTTGGGTCTGCTATTAACTATTTTTCATGGGGATAATTTATTTAAGTGATTTACTTTTGGAAAGTTGTTAGCATCTGCGCATAATCAGTGATTGCGATTAGTTACTTTTAATTAAAAACGTACCTATTAAAGGCTTAGTTTAAGACCTTTAACAAGTACGTTTTTAATAAATCTGGCATCAATTAAATAATTTTTTCTGCAATGCTTTGATCAATAAATAGGGTATTAACAATATGGTTATCCAACATAATTTTAACATTGCGCGCTTTTTGTTTTCCAACCGCCATTAAAACAACATTCGGGATTTCTTTTAGTTCTTCAATTGTGATCCCAATCAGACGATCTGCAAAATCATTTTTAATTGTATTCCCTTCTGCATCAAAGAAATTGGCAACCACGTCACCAACAGCGCCGGCTTCCTCTAATTCTTCAGTTTCAGCTTCGGTGATGTAATTTAATTTATGCCAAGTAGAATCACGAACTTCATTACCAACCCCAATAAAGGCAACATCAACATCTCGCGCTGCTTTTAGGGCCGACGAAACTAACGTCGAATTTTTTAATTCTTGTGCAACCTGAGCTGATTCTGCAATTACTGGTGCATAAAAAGTGCAGTATTGGGAACGTAGTTTAATAGCCAGTTCAGAAACAAGACGATTGGCATGAACATCTAAATTAACCAAGCCTAAACCGCCTACTAACGGCACAATAGTCACGTCATTGGCAATTAAGTAATTAGTCTCTGCCACAAAGTGGGAGACGGCATTCCCCCAACCAATACCGATGGTTTTGACTTGATCCAAGATTTTTCGCATATACCGGGCCGATAATAAACCAACCTGATTACTCACTGCCTCCTCAGAGCGGTCATACCGAGTAGAAACAACCTTTACATCATTAAGCGCATATCGTTGTTGTAATGCTAATTCAAGTTCAACAACATCCTTATTGACATCTTTAACAAAGAATTCTACAAGGTGTTCTTGCTTTGCAATCTGAAGAACTTTGGATACTCTAGGCCGTGAAACACCAATCGCCTTTGCAACTTGTTCTTGATTCATGTTCTGCTCATAGTACAGAATTGCCGCCTTTAACAATAATTCATGATCTACAATTTCATTAGTCATTAACTGGAACCTCGCTGACTTTTAGTTCGGGCATTGCTCGCATTTTGAACGGCCTGATAAAGTACTTTACGATGTTTATCATTCAAAACAGCTTCTGATTCAGTTGACTGATCAATTACTGGTACATATTGATGAAATTTAGCAAAAATAGATAAACCATTGATCAATCGGCATTCACGAATAATATTTTGATCATCGATCACAATCAAGCAGACCTGTCCAATACCTAATTTAGGTTGAAAAGTGCCGACTCCAAAATAACCATGCGAATTATTTTTAATAATATCCTTATATTCGCGTACATAAAGTTTACTATTTAATATACTAGTAAACTGCTTAAGCACGATAATAATCAATAAAAATATGATTAGTCCAGCACCACTCATCGTGAACAACTCCTTATTTTAGATTTATCTTAACATAAATGAAAAGCCAAAAGCGATTAATACGGCAAGTGGCGCAGTAATCAAGCGAGAAAATAAAATGGCGGGTGTTCCCGAGGTGATGGTTTCGGGTTCGGCCTCCCCTAAAGTTAAACCAACAGGAATAAAATCACAGCCTGCCTGAGCATCAATGGCAAATAATGCCGGTAAGGCCAAGTACATTGGAACAACTCCAGTAGCAATTTGTTGACCGATCAAGGTACCAACTACTGCTGCGATCACCCCTGCAGGACCAAGAATTGGTGATAAAAATGGCAGTGCACAAATGATGCTTAACACAACTAAGCCAACAATATTACCAGCTAATGGGCTTAGAATATTGGCCAAGATTTTGCCTATACCTGAATAATTAATAATACCAACTAAAGTGGCTACAAAGGCCATGAAAGGTAAAACATTTTTAATCAGGGTATCAATTGTATCCCGACCGGCTTGATAAAATGTATTAACAAATTCACCGGCAACTTTACCGACCTTATCAATAATCTTTAAAAGCACTCCTTCAGAAGAATTATCTACACTAGCGGTTACCGTATCCTGTACTTTGGATTGATCAGCGCTTGCAGAATCTTCTACTTTAGTGTTGGCTTCGGCTGTTTTAGTTTCTGTTTCGTCATTTTGATCAGTTGCTTCAATATCGGCCGCTGTTACACCCGAAACAAAAATGTCTTCTTTAATGTATTTAGCTAACGGTCCTGCTGGTGTGATCGCAACGGTATTAATTGTTGGAATTCCCATTTTGGGGTATACACCACTACGGGCCGTTCCGCCGCAGTTGATCACTGCGACAAAAGTTTCTTCTTTAGGTACTGGGTCTGCAAAGGCATCGACAACTGGGGCACCAGTAATATCAGCAATTTTTTGGGCCACGGGATCAATTCCACCACCAGTAACGCTGATAACATATTTTTTCTTATCATCTGGTTTAACGGTTAGTGGTCCACCCCAACCATGATTACCTTTTGAGATTTTAACACTTTTACCCTTCATGATTACGCCTCCTGTGCATTGGTTTTTTTCAAATCATTAACATCGGTATTTTTCGCCAAAATTGCAGTATTCCCATTGCGTTTGAAGAAATAAAAGCTAAGTTTTTCTGTGATAATTCCGCGCAACAAAATGACAACAATCCCAGTTACAGCATAAAGTAATGCCAACCTTGTTTGATCACCACCCGCCTTAGCAAAACCATTTGCAATACCTAAGAATACAAACAGTTCGGCCGAGTTAGCGTGAGGAAATAATCCAGTTACCGGATGTAAGAAGGAAACACACGAATCATAATAGGCTGGCTTATATTTTTCTGGCAAGAACCGGCCAGCTGTATAGCACATTGGATTGGTAAAGAAGAAAACACCTAGAATAGGTAGCAAAGTATAACGCAAAACGGCAAATTTAGTCAGTCTAGACATAAAACTATTAACCCGATCTTCACCAATAAATTTTACTAATGCATTAATGGCTGTAATCAATGTGATCAATAGCGGAATAATGCCAGTCATATAGCCCATAAAAACTTTACCACCCGCATTAAATAGCCCAATGAATCCTGAGGCAGCATCTGTTAAAAAATCCACATCAATTCCTCCTCACCTTATTGGAATGAAATTACTTGATCTAAATCGATTGTTGGTGCAGATTGACTTACTGAAGATACAAAAATTGATCCGGGTAATTTGTCCATATCTTCATCAGTATTATTGAAATAAATTGATAGATGACCGAGTTCATCAAAATTCTTATTTGCTTCACTACCAACAAAATCAATGTTAAAGGCTTGGTCGCCAAATGTGACCGTTCCTCCTACATTCAAAACGTTTGTTGCAGTAGACTGTTTTTCGTGGAGAACTGCCACATCTTTTAGTTCCTGAGGAGCATTGGGATTAAACATGATCAATACCTTACCATCCAATAATTCTTGTACTTCTTCTCCGATTGAAATTACTTTAGTTTCCATATCTATTTCCTCTTTTCTGTTAGCGTTTACATTTTATATTAAAAATACTAGAAAAATACATTGCTATTTTTCTAGTATTTTCTTGCTTATTATAAAACAAAAGTATCTATTAAGTAACAAATGTGCTCAAACTTATAAATTAATTATTTGTCAAAAACACTATCTTGTAATTGACGTAATTTGACAACTGTAGTCGTCTCATCGAGTTCAATACTGTCTTTGGTCAGTGCCTCACCATTTTTGATGTCACGTTTAGCAATTGATTTCCCTGTGATACAACCAACTGGAACATGTTCATTTTTAATAAATTCTGTATGCGCTTCAATTACACCACGTACAGAATAGCCGCCGATACCATCAATTGTTTCACCAGCTTTAATATCACGCTTAGCAACAGCGATTGTTTCTGAAACAGGTGCTCCAATTGGTACAATTGCATGATCATGATTTAAAACTGCTTTAGCAATTGTTAGTGGTGTTTCCAAGCTAGCTAAATGGAATGGCCGATAAAGAATATGGTGTTTTCTATCACCCTTCTTTAGTAAGTAATTCATTTCGTTGGCAACACCTTTGTTTTGCCCCTCAACAATAACGAAGACCCCTGGTGCAATTCCATCAACATATTCAACGACACCAAAGTTATCTAATACGCCGCCGTCTTTTTTCAAATCAAGTTGTTCGACAGTACCATCTAAATCGGCTTTGATGCCATGCATACCGGTGATATCTGGTAATAATCCAGTGGCATTAGATAATAATGTCATTTCTGCCATAGTTTTAGTTCCATCCTGAAAAGCAGCCAACATATGAGGTGACATATGTTTCCCATCAGCTTCTGCTTTTGCGGTATCTGGATTAGCTTCTAGACGAATCTTATTATTCTTACCCTTACCGGCAACTAATACTTTCATACCCATTGATTTTGCAAATTCGAATAAACCAGTCGTTACTGCAGGTTCATCACCATCAGAACCGGTATAAACTAAGTTCCCAGCATCATATAATTTTTTCATCAACGGTCCGATAGTCACATCAATTTCAACATTCAATAATACTAAGTGTTTTTTAGCAATTAATGTTTCTAAAGCTAATTGTGCGCCAACTTCTGTTACCCCTGTTGCATCAACAAGTACTTCAACTCGATCAGAGTGAACTATTTCTTTAAAATCAGTTGAGGTCAAAATATCCACCGGTGTTTTTGAGTTCTTATTAAATGATTCTTTTGCCTTCTCAGCATTAGCAATATTAATATCGCTGATACCCGTTACAACCATCCCTGGAATTCCAGCAATCTGCGAAATCATACCAAATCCCATCTGTCCGGCCCCGATAACGCCAACTCTAATTGGATTTTCCTCTGCCTCACGTTGTTGTAATTGTTGATATAATGTCATTATTATTTCCTCCCTAACAAATGTTTGTTTATTGAACAAATGTATAATAACATCGCTTTCATTATTTTGTCAACAATTTTATTTACATTTGTTTTTAGTGTTGACATTTGTTCAATATGACGTATGATGAGTCTATCGAGTTAACTCTTAGCACGTCTAATCTACCTTTAAGGAGGCGATTATTTATACAAAAAAAGCCTACACAATCAGAGTTTTCACTCTAATTCTGCAGACTTTTAACTGGGCGTTACTATACTCTGTTGATTTGACTAAAACTAGTCAGCTAAATCAGGATCGTCAGGATTGGAAGCAATCAATACTTTCAATTCTTGACCGGCCATCATCGCTTCGAAGGCATCACGCCAGTGTTCAAGATCGAATACTTTAGTGACCATCTTCTCCTGATCAATCGCACCTTTACTTTCAAGGTGTAATGCAATTGGCCAGTCATATGGGTTTTGCGAACGTGAACCACGATAAGTGATCTCATGTTGAATAATTGAGCGTTCATCCAATTCGTTCATTGGTTTAGCAAACAAGCCAACTTGTTGGAAAGTGCCACCTTTACGAATCAATGGTAAAGCTGCATTAACAGCTGGTACGGCACCAGAACAATCATAGACCTTAGTCACACCAACACCATTAGTAGCATCCATGACAACCTTGGCTAAATCTTCGGTTTGTGTATTAACAATTAGGTCAGCACCTAATTCTTTGGCAATATCCAACCGTTCTTGGTCCTTAGTAATACCAGTAACGATAGTGAAGGCACCAATTTCTTTAGCAATTTGCAATGAAAGTAAGCCCATTGGTCCAGGTCCCATGATCAGCAAAGTGTCATGCAATGTGAATGGTGTCTTTTGGTACATCGCATGGACACATGAAGCTAAAGGTTCTGACATCGCTGCCATTTTATAGCTAACATTATCTGGTAAAATATGGCAACTTTCATCACGAGTAAGCACATAATTAGCCATACTACCATTAGCCTTAGTGCCGATACCTTCACGATTTTCACAAAGATTATATTCGCCAGCTTGACAGTAAACACATTTACCACAAGTATTAAAGGTCGTTTCGGAAGTAACCCGATCGCCAGGCTTAACCTTAGTTACGTCAGGGCCGACAGCAACGACCTTACCAGAAAATTCATGACCTAATACTAAGGGGGTTACTGCATTGGCATACTGTCCCTTAAAAGTATGGATATCAGTGCCACAGATACCTGTATAAGCAACTTTAAGTAAAACACGATCACCCGTTACTTCTGGTACTGGAACTTCTTGGATCGACATGTTATCGTATCCAGCTTCACTTTTAACAACTGCTTCCATTGTTTTTGCTACATCACTCATGAAAAATTATCTCCTTTAAATCAAATTAATTTAGAATAATGGCTTAACTAATTGTGAGAACTTAAGAACTAACCAGTTTAAAACGTTACCACCAGTATCCAAGTTACTTACTTCAGCAGCACCATGTGGGAATTTAACGATCCCGTGCATCATAGTTGTTAAGGTTGGGCCAAAGTCTGTTGCCATTAATAAACCAACAGCCATAACGATCGTGCACGAAATTACAGAATGAACAATATTCCCTTTACGACTTGGTACGATCAAGGCAACAAAGAATGGAATAGTTGCTAAATCACCAAATGGTAAAACACGGTTACCAGGTAAAATAATTGCCAAGAATAAAGTGATTGGTACCATTAACAAACCAGTTGCCAAGGTTGCTGGTGCACCAGTTGATAAAGCGGCATCCATACCTAAATAGATTTCACGATTGCCATACTTACTTTGCAATAATGATTGCGCACCTTCTTGAATTGGGATTAAACCTTCCATCAAGATTTTGACCATCCGTGGCATTAAGAACATAACCCCACCCATGGCCATTCCTAATTTAAGAATATTAGGTACAGAGTAACCACCCAAAGCAGCCAACAAGGCGCCGATGATGATTCCCATAACCATTGGTTCACCGAAAATACCGAAACGTTTTTGAATTGTTTCTGGGTCAACATCTAACTTACTGATCCCAGGAATTTTACTAACGACCCAGCCTACAGGAATACCAAGTAGTCCATAGGCAGCGGCAGAACCAGTTGGGAAACTGATCCCTTCCAGGCCATAATATTCTTGTACTTTCGGTGCAGTCTTATCAGCAATGATCAGAACTGCGGCTTCGTAGATGATCCCACAAAGAATACTGAACCACCAGCTCTTTGTAATAACATAGGCTGTTGATGAAGCGGCAATCATATGCCAATAGTTCCAAATATCAATATCTAAAGTCTTAGTGAATTTGATTAAAATAAGACCAATATTAACAACTAAAATAATTGGAATCATAATTGCTGCAATGGGTTGTGCCCAAGTCCCAGCAGAAACAGCTGGCCAGCCAGCATCAATGATTGTCAAGTGGAAGCCAAAACGCTTTACCATTGCTTGAGCGGCTGGACCAACACTAGTTGTCAATAAATTAATAACTAAATTAATACCGATCATACCGATACCAACAGTAATACCAGAAACCAAAGCTTTACCAGGTTTAACTCTAAAAATTAACCCAACAATGAAAATAATGATTGGCAACATTACACTAGGGCCGACCCCGATAATGCTTTGCACCACATTAGATAGAATATCCATTGATTATATCCTCCTAATCTAAGCAACTATGCTGATTGAATTTGTTTAACTGTATCAAGAATTTCGGCCTTAACTTTGTCAACACCTAAACCAGTTAAGAAGCCCATCGCTTTGATCGCAGGAATTTTATATTGAGTTGGCAAAACAGTTGTTGAAATCAACATATCAGCGTCATCTTGTTTTGAAGCAGCCTCAGCAATTTTGATCTGAATCAAGTTGGCCTCAATATTATTTTCTTTGAATAAATCTTCAACTTTCTTCATAACAACAGTTGAAGTAGCAATTCCGGCGCCACAAGCGACAAGTACATTAATCTTTTTGTTCATTTTAAAAACCCTCTCTATTAGTTGAGTATTTGTTGGATATCTTTTTGGTCTGTAGCCGCTTCCAATTTATCTAAAATTGAACTATCTTGAATGATGCCCATCAACGATTGCAACATTTCGAGTTGCGCATGTGGTTGATTTAATCCTAAAACAAACGCTACCTTAACCGGTGTGGTTGAATCTGGATCGTCCATTCGTTTAAAGGAAATTGGTTGTTGATTGACAACCACAGCAACGAACTCCTTGTTAATCGTATCAGCATCTGTATGTGGAATAGCCACACCACGATCTTCTAATTGTAATCCAGTTGGAAATGTCGCCTCTCTAGCCTTGATTTTAGGTAAGAACTGATCGGTTACAAAGCCTTCAGCGAAAGCGATATCATTTACACCGTTAAATAATTCATCGGTACTATTAAAATTAGTGTTTAACAGAATTAATGGTTCTCTTAAATAATCACTGACTTTTAGCGTTGTGTTATCACTCAAATTTATCACCCTTTCTTTTTGCAATGTTAGCAAACGCTTTCAACAAAATTAAGTATATCAGTTTGCATTTATTTTGCAAGAGTTTTTAAAATCTTTTTTTGCAAAGAATATGTTTATATACACGCAAAATAAGTGTTTCCATGTAAAACGTCTTCATTGCCGTTTTAAAAGCAATTAGTGAATTTCTGAACTTTTTATAGAATTATTTTTTGCAAAGTGTTATATTGGCAATAGCAAATACACACTTCGTTAATTATAATTATGCAAAGGTAAATGCTAAATTGCTAGGAGGCATTGATCATGGATATCAATCAAAGACGTCAATATATCATTGATAAGGTTAAGGCTCAAGGTACTGTACGTATCTCCGATATCAGCCAAGAACTGGATATCACCAGAGAAACGATTCGAAAAGACATTTATACATTAGACAAGCAAGGTATCATTCAAGCTGTGCGTGGTGGTGCAACCGCCTCTGATACTGTTAGTGGCACTAAATATGGTCATCGTACGGCTCTTAATATTCCCGAAAAGCAAAAAATCGCTAAAAACGCTATTCGTTTTATTCGTGATGGTGATTCTATTTTTCTTGATTATGGCACAACTGCTTTTGAAGTTGCTGAAGCCATCAAGCACAGTCAGCTAAAAAATATTACGGTAATCACTAATTCTACTACTGTACTTTCCACGCTATTATATGAACAAAAAATTGATATGATTTTTCTCGGTGGCAGTGTCCGTGGTGATGAAGGTTCAGTTTCCGGGCCCCTAACACTAGATAATATCGATAATATTTACGCCGATGTCGGCTTTTTCGGTAGTGGCGGTGTTAACCTAACCGCCGGTATTACTAATCATTATTTTGGGGAAGTAGAAGTCTCAAAACGGATGATGGCTCACTGCCGGATCAAGATTGTGTTAGCTGATCATACTAAGTTCGAAAAAACAGCTTTATATAAAACTGCTGATATTAAAGATATTGATGTCATCATTACTGATAATGAAATCAATCCGCAAACTGCTAAAAATATGCGTTTAGCAGATATTTCATTTATTAATGGTGAATCCGTTTCTGAGAAATTAACGAGTAATTGACAAGCTAAAATTTGCAATATATTGGCAATTTTTAAAAATACGCTTGACTTTTATCTTGAAACCGATATCATATAGGTGTAATGAAATATAAAGCAAACATTTGCAAAGGAGATTGCCAACATGAGTCAAACATCAGTAAAAGATCCCGACTATTCTTCCACTGAATACTTAGAGAAGGTTGATGCCTATTGGCGCGCTGCCGATTACGTATCAGTTGGACAATTATATCTATTAAACAATCCATTATTGAGAAAAGAATTAACCGCCGCAGATCTGAAAGTTCATCCGATCGGCCATTGGGGCACGATTTCTGGTCAGAACTTCATCTACGCGCATTTAAACCGGGTCATCAATAAGTACAACTTGAATATGTTCTACATTGAAGGCCCCGGTCATGGTGGCCAAGTAATGGTTTCCAATTCTTACCTAGATGGTAGTTATACGGAAACTTACCCTTCAATTACTCAAGATACAGCAGGTATGAAGAAATTATTCAAACAATTCTCCTTCCCTGGTGGGGTCGCTTCTCATGCTGATCCTAAAACACCTGGTTCAATTCACGAAGGTGGCGAATTAGGTTATTCCATTCTTCATGGTGCCGGTGCTGTTTTAGACAACCCTGGTTTGATCGCCGCAACGGTTGTTGGTGATGGCGAATCTGAAACTGGTCCTTTGGCAACTTCTTGGCATGTTAACAAATTCTTGAACCCGATCACCGATGGGACTGTTTTACCGATCTTAAACTTAAATGGTTTCAAGATCTCTAACCCAACGATTCTATCTCGGCTTTCTGATGAAGAATTAGGTAGCTACTTCAAGGGCTTAGGCTGGAAACCACATTTTGTTGAAGGTACTGATCCTGAAAAGATGCATCCATTAATGGCTGAGACCTTGGACACAGTAATTGAAGAGATCAAAGCGATCCGGGAACATGCTAAAGCAACTAATGACGAATCACGCCCTGTATGGCCAATGATCGTCTTCCGCGCACCTAAAGGCTGGAAAGGTCCTAAAGGCCCAGCTGATGCGCCGATCGAAGGTTCATTCCGTGCTCATCAGATTCCGATCGCAGTTGATCGTAACCATACCGAAGATATTGATGAATTAGTCGGCTGGTTGAAATCATACAAACCGGACGAATTATTCGATGAAAACGGGACTTTGAAACCAGAAATTGCCGCTTTGACGCCTAAAGGTGATCAACGGATGGCTGCTAACCCGATTACTAACGGTGGTCGTTTGACGAAGGAATTGATCTTACCTGACGTTAAGGATTATGCTTTAGACAACACGGAACGTGGTGCCAATGAAGCACAAGATATGACGGTTTTAGGTGAATTCATTCGCGACGTCTTCGCTTTAAATGATAAGAACAAAAACTTCCGTGGTTTCGGCCCTGATGAAACCTTGTCCAACCGTTTAAACGCAGTCTTTGAAAAGACTGACCGGCAATGGATGGAACCGGTTAAGAAGAACAATGACGCCCTTCTTGCACCTGAAGGTCGGATGATCGATTCCATGTTATCTGAACATGTTGACGAAGGTTTGTTGGAAACTTATAACTTAACTGGTCGGCATGGCTTCTTCTCAAGTTATGAATCATTCTTGCGAGTTGTCGATTCTATGTTGACACAGCACTTCAAGTGGCTACGTAATTCGCATGAAGAAACACCTTGGCGGGAAGATGTGCCTTCATTGAACGTGATCGCAACCTCAACTGCTTTTCAGCAAGATCATAATGGTTATTCTCATCAAGATCCTGGTGTCATCACTCATTTAGCTGAAAAGAAAACGCAATATATTCGCGAATATTTGCCAGCTGATGCCAATACTTTGGTCGCCGTCTTCAACAAAGCTTTGCAAACAAAGCAAGTGATCAACTTGGTTGTTGCCAGCAAGCACCCACGGCCACAATGGTTCCAGGCTTCAGAAGCAAAAGAATTAGTGGATAATGGCTTAAGCATCATTGATTGGGCCAGCACCGATAACGGTGAAGAACCTGACGTGGTTTTCGCTGCCGCTGGTTCCGAACCAACTTTGGAAAGTCTAGCCGCAATTTCGATCTTGCACAAGAATGTGCCTGAATTGAAGATCCGCTTCGTAAACGTTGTTGACTTGTTACGCTTGAAGAAGGACGATCCACGGGGCTTGTCTGATCGTGAATTTGACACTTACTTCACCACTGACAAACCAGTTATCTTCGCTTATCATGGCTACGATGACTTAATCAAGACGATCTTCTTCGATCGCCATAACCATAACGTTCACGTTCATGGTTACCGTGAAGAAGGCGACATTACGACACCATTTGATATGCGTGTTCGTAACGGCCTTGATCGTTTCCACTTAACCAAAGCAGCTATGCAAGTTGCCAAAGGCTACGAAAATAAAGGGGCTCACCTGATCCAAGATATGGACAACATGGTGGCTAAGCACAACGCCTTTATCCGTGCTGAAGGTACTGATCTGCCAGAAGTTGAAGATTGGAAATGGCAACCACTAAAATAATGACCTAGTTTCCTCCTTTTTAGCCCACAAAAAACGGACTGCAGCTTAAACTGCGGTCCGTTTTTATCTGGTCAAATTCAGTCGCGTACTGATTGAATACCGGGCCGCAACGCGTTATATTAGCGGTGAGGTTTAAGCCCCCAGTTGCAACCACTTGTCTGCTATACTGAAGCAAACAAGACTTATTGGCGTTTTTTCTATGCACCCCGACATGCTTAGTCAGCATCTTCAATCAGTTTTCAATCAGTTTAAGGAGGAAAGCATCTATGACATCAGTTTATGATTTTTCAATCACCAGTATGGAAGGCGAAACTTTTGGCCTTGACCGTTTTCGCGGCAAAGTTCTGTTGATCGTCAATACCGCCAGCAAATGCGGCCTCGCCCCGCAGTTAAAAGGGTTAGAAGACCTGCACAAAAAGTATGCGGATAAAGGATTGGTTGTGATCGGCTTACCGTCTAATCAATTCCGACAAGAATTGGATTCCGATGAAGCTGCCAGTGAATACTGCCAAGTCCATTATGGCGTTACTTTTCTCATGACCAAACGGATCGCCGTTAACGGTGACGAAACTGATCCGCTGTTCAATTACTTGAAGGAAGCCTCCGGTCACGGTCGCATCAAGTGGAACTACACCAAATTTTTGGTCGACCGCACTGGCCAATTGATCCACCGCTATGCGCCAACGACCACGCCGCAATCTTTTGAAGACGCAGTAGTCGCGGCGTTAGCCAACCAAGCCGTTACGGAAGCTTAAATATAACTGCTACACCAACACCTTGGCAGTGCACTGAATAATTAGTCTAACTGGTGCGGCTAGGTGTTCGAGCTCGGTAATTCGCAATTTTAAAATCAAGCAGCTTTTTGCCAAACAAAATGCTAGTAAAAACAATTAAATCTGTTTTTACTAGCATTTTTGCGTACAAACTAGGTAATGATCGGTGCCGGCTGCACCACTAAATTTGGCATGCACTAGCCAGAAGTTAACTTCTTTTGTTTCGCTCTAACCCATGTCAGGAAGAATCACTACTTTATGCGTTAGCCGTCAATGCCACTCATGGCCTAATTCCGCCCTCTCAAGCGTAATGTCTATTTGCTTAAGATCAGTATTAAACCAATTTCCTTCAAATGGATTACGGTGCCTAGGCTTAAAGACGATCATACCATCACCATCACTTTGTTGCTCAACTTCAAATTCGGTTCCCGGTGTAACATTAAAAGCTTTGGGAATCGTCAGTATATTGGCGTTGCCAACAGTCCTAACTTTTACTTTCATATTCTAGCCCCTTAATTTGTGCGGCTTTAGAACAACACAATATTCACTTAGCTACTAACTAAATGACTGAATGAGCATCAATCTTTAGCCCTTACGTACCCACTCATCAAAGCTAGGATGCGCCTTAGGATCATAATGACCATTCTCATCAAACGCAATTCGCTCATGTGGAATTTTGCTCATTAAGCTGGACCATTCAGCGCTAGAAGGTACCTTTCGCAGCACAATTTCATTATTCTCATTAAGAATAGCAATTAATTCACTACCGCTATCCAATCCCAATTTAACCCGCATAGCGGCCGGAATAACAACTTGACCTTTTGAAGACATTTTAATTGTTGTGTTCATCATGTTCTAGCCCCCCTTCCTCTTACTCTAACGCATTTATGGTGCAACAGCTAGTAGCATGATAAACATGTATTCCCAATTGAACCAACACTGGCTGGCAAATCTAAATCATATTTAAAATTGGTCCAGCACATTAGACTCAAAAAAAACGACTATTAAGTTAAAATAGTCGTTTTTTATCGGCACAATTAATTGATTAACCGATCCATTGGATTAGATCGGGCACGATACAGATAGTAACGCCATTTGCCAAGCGCTGTAGCCAGCTGCACTGCCCTTTAAGCAGGTGCATTTAATTTTTAAACTGCACAGACTTGGCTATTCTGCCTTTTGAACTAAGTCTTCAAACACCGCTAACTGGCGGGGATCATAAGCAAGCAACATTTCTGGATGCCACTGCACGCCGAGAAATTGCGGGGTTGTGCCAGCAATGCTTTGAATGGCCTCCACCACTTGATCATTGCTGCGCGCAACCACCTCTAGCGTTTGCGCGACCTGCTTCACCGCCTGTTGGTGCAGTGAATTGACCAATACTGACGCGCCAAAAGTTTTGGCTAGGATCGTACCAGCGGACAACTGAATAGCGTGCGTTGGTTGTGTGTCCGGCGACGGAATCTGCATGTGCTTCAGGCTAGGTTGGCCGCGGTAGGCAAGGTCCTGGTACAACGTGCCGCCAAGCGCAACATTTAAAATCTGCATCCCGCGGCAAACGCCTAACAGCGGCTTGTGCGTTTGCGCAACGGCTTTGACCAGCTCAAGTTCAAACAGATCGCGCGTTAACAACGTCGTTCCTAACTTCGGCTGCGGTTCTTCACCGTAGAGAAAGGGCGAAACCCCTTGCCCACCCGTCAATAAGAAACCATCATATAGCGCCACATAACGGGGAATCGCTTCCCGATCCACCAGCGGCAAAATCACCGGTACACCGCCGGCTGCATGGATCGCCGTGAGAAAAAATTGCGGCACGTAGCTGGCCGGATGATGATGAAATACCGTCTCCGCATATTCATATTGATTCGCAACAATGGCGATCAGTGGTTTAGTCATACCGTCACTTCCTTCAATTCAAGCTGAACCGACCTGCGGCTAAACCCGCGGTTTCTATTTAACGGTCACGTATTTATAATTGACGATCGAGCCAAATGGTGATAAATGCAAACCTTTAACGTTAGTCCGTTGCAAGTAGCTGACCCCTGCTTGGTAAACCGGCGCCAAAGCAGCGTCTTGCTGGATCAACTGCTTTTCGGCAGCTTGCATTGCTTGCCAACGTTGGGTTTCCTTCGTGGCTAAGCTGGTGTTGATCGCGGTCAACTGCTTGTCATAGCTGCCGTTGGTGTACTTCGAAAAGTTCAGATCACTGCTGGAACGATACAAGGATAAGAAGTCGATCGGATCCGCGTAATCTGGTGCCCAAGTGCCAAAGGCCAAGTCGTACTTGCCCGCTTTTTCAGCTGCGATCCGTTGCGCTACAGGTACTGACTTGATGGTGATCGTTACGCCAGCTAAATGTTTTTCGATCTGGCCTTGTAAGTATTCACCAACATTTTTAGCTTGTGGCGTATCCGCAACTAATAATTCGAGTGTGACTTTCTTTTTATTTAATTCTTTTTGCGCTAATTGCCAATTCTTTTTAGCTTTCGCTGGTGAATAAGTTAAAAGTTGACCAGTGGCTTTACGATAATCTTGCCCACTTGGTGACTTGGCAAAGTTAGTTGGGATCAGGCCGTTAAGTGGCACGGAGCCATCCTTTAAAACGTTTTTAGTCAATGACTTTTTGTTAAAGGCTTGGGCCAAAGCCAGGCGCAAATGCCGATTTTTAGTCAATGAGCGTTGGTTGTTAACGCTGATATACCCAATGGTCGGCGTTGTTTCTTGATGTAAGACTTGCTTGCCGGTGTAACGTTGTAGGTTACTGTCACCTAACACCGCATAATCAATTTTCTTATCGTCAAACAAGTTGGCGGCAGTTGCGGATTCTTTGACCACTTGTACGGTGGCCTTAGTTAACTTCACGTGCTTAGCATCCCAATAATTAGGGTTGCGGACATATTCCCAGCTATCGTTGGTCCCAGTCCAACCTTTAACGATGAACGGTCCGTTAGCCAACACATGTTTAGCCGAAGTGCCGTACTTGCTACCTTGGGCTTCCGCATATTTCCGGTTGATCGGCACAAACGGCGCCCCGGTCAAATACTGCTTCAAATACGGTGCCGGCTGCGTTAAGGTCACCTGTAATTTGTGCGCGCTTAAAGCTTTGACCCCTAAGTCGCTAACCGGCTTTTTCCCTTCCCGGACCGCCGCCCCATTTTTGATCAAGTCGATCTGGTAGGCGTTACTGGAAGCGGTTTTCGGATTCGCCAACCGTTGCCAAGCGTAAACAAAGTCGTCTGCGGTGACCGCCGCACCATTCGACCATTTAGCGTCCCGCAAGGTAAACGTATAAACCGTTTTTGCCGCATTGACTTGGGGCTCCCCCTTGACCATGCCCGCTGTGACCTGATTATTTTCGCCATACGTGTATAACCCTTCGGCATAAGCCTTGATGGCCTCGGTGCTGACAGCTAAGGCATACTTTGTGCTGTCCAAACTCTCGATCGTTGCGTTGCTGGTACTGTGGAACACCTCACTTTTAGCCGCTACTGGACTCAGTGCGGTTCCTGCCGCCAACAAAAAAGCTAAAGCGCCTAAAACAATTCCACGTCGATAATGCATACAGATCCCCCCAAAAAATAATTATGTACAAAAAAACGCCCTAACGTATATCCGTCAGGACGAGTTATTACCCGTGTTACCACCATCATTCGCCGCTACCTTACGATAACGACCGTCATCAGTTCCGTTGGCTTAAGCACCAATTAAACTGGGTCACGCTAACAGGTGACTTCCGGCCTACTTTTCATTCAGTAGGCATGCTCCAAGCTCATCTTCGGCCAACTGATCTCGTACCCTTACACCAAACGATACTCGCTTAATAGATTAGTTTGCTTACTCTTCTCTTCATCACATTATTATTTAATTTTAATGATTGGGATAACTTTAAGCCTTTTAGAAACGACTGTCAAGGCTAAATTTAGGGTAGGCTATAAATTAGGATCCATTTTAAAGGTCAACTGGGATAATTCAGCGCCTTGCATGACTAGAGCAGCCAATAGCTTTTTAGTTGCTGCGTTGTAATGACTGGCGATCGCGTGATTTTGCGCCGTCAAATAAGCAGGCACTTGCTCGGCCGGTAAAGTCGCAACCTGCGCGTCAACGGCCGCGATCTTTTGCCGCGCCCACACCGCTAATTCCTTCTGATAATCCAGATCAGCCTGAATAAATTCCGCGTAGTGCGCTTCCACGATCATCGCCAACGTTTCATACAACCAGTAGGCACTGGTCAGCGTCAAGTTAGGCGTCACTTCGCGATAGCTGGCGTCGGTATCGGTCACATTGATGAAGAAAGGAACGTGGGGGCAGAAGCTTGGCACACCATAGCCTAACCACTGCACGCCGGCCGCTGCGCCTTTGTTAGCGGCCCGCATCTGGAGAATATGTGAATTAGCCGTCCGCGACAAAGCGATCGCCCGGTAAGTTTTCTTATCGTGTTCACTGCCATGACCTAACGGATCGTACTGGGTCTCGTTGTAATGCGATTTCAAAATATACTGAATATCCTCAACGGCAATTTTACGGTTGGCCTTGCGGATAAACGGTAACTCCGCTGACTCAGGATCCTGCTGGATTTCTGGATTTAAATAACGCTGGGCAAACCAGACCCGCGGCGTATTATAATGATGATCCTTTTCCGTATCCGTGCCAAAAATATGGCGGAAATTCCACCGATTAGCATCCGGGTTCAATTGATTAGTCGTGACAAACTGTTGAATGCCAGCCGCCCACATGTAATTTTTCGGATCATTGAAATCAATGTCCTGAATTGCGATCTGATTGGCCGCCACCGCATAGCAATCATCCGGGATGCGCACCGCGACCCATTGGTGACCAGTGACGATCTCCATGTACCACACCTCAGTCGCATCATTAAATTGAATTCCGTTACCTTCAGCCGAACCATATTTTGCGACTAAGTCACCTAAATAACGCACCCCGTCACGGGCAGAATCAATAAACGGTAACACTAGTGTGGTCAACGAATCTTCCGCCAAACCATTTTTAACGTACGGATCGTAAGCCAACACCCGCTCGTTGGCGTAGACACTTTCCGTAGCACTTTCACCAACGTTTTTTTCATTAAAGCCGTCCTCTTCATTGGGACCCGCGCTGGTATCCACATTCGGCGTTGCGGTGTAGCGATAACCAGACGCCGGCAACGGTACCGTCAAACCGTTATACGGTGACGTATAGGTTGCCTGGCGCCCACTTACTGCCGGCTGCACACAAAAGCGTTTCGGGTGGATCGCCACCACCCGGTCCTCGTTCCGTGAAATATAAGTGGCCCCATCCAACGACGCCTTTTTCCCCACCATGATCGACGTGCAGGCGGAAAGTTCGATACGCTCTGTTTCTGTCATTTGCTCGACCTCCATTTTTTGTTGTCCTTGTTATTATACCGCTAGGGCTGGCGGAGGACGAATTAAGGGGTCGAAATTATAAATACGCGCCCGCTTTTACATTAAGATCACATAAGCATTTTTCCATCAGCCTTGCTGATAGCCTATTTTTCAACGATAATAGGCGTGGGCACTTTTACGTGCAACGTAACATCATCAATTATTGGGCAAAAAACATGAAAAGTGAGGCATTATGGTGATTAAGTTTAGTGATCGGCACGGGTTAAGGAAGTTTGGCCCCTATCTTTGCTTCATTTTGTACGCTATTTTTTTAATTGCACCACAGATTTACGATCATTCGCTGATTCTAGGCGCTGATTCATTATTTCATATGAATCGTTTTTACGAAACCTACCAGCAAATCAAAACGGGCAACTTCAGTTACTTCCAAATGTTGTATGGGTTTCAACAAACGGGTAGGGTCGTTAATGCTTTATACGGGCCACTTTTCACTTACCTAATGGGCTTGCTGTTGCTGCTATTAGGCAGTTGGTACAAATTCCAGCTGGTAACCGATTTGCTAGTTTTTGTCGTTGCTGGCAGCAGCATGTTTTACCTCGCTAAAACGCTAAAAATGCGCACTGCAGTGGCCACCCTCATTGCCATGCTTTACATGACCGCCACCACTTCGATCTATTGGGGGATCAGTCAAAACTTCACCGCAATTGGCGCGGCGGTTTTGCCGTTTGTACTTCGTGCTGGCCTGCGAATGACCACCGATCATAAACGCCCACTGACGATTTTAGGGTTAGCCCTACCAGTAGCGATTTTACTGCAGATTCATTTACTCAGCGGCTTGATCGGGGTGTTAGCGTTAGTTCCTTTTCTCATTGCTGGCCTAATGACCGCTGCAAATAGATCTAAAATGTTGCAAAAGCTTGGCGGCGCGATTCTTTTGGTCGTCGGTTTAACCGGTAATATTTGGGGCGCAGTCATCGACGTGATGTTCACCAATAAACTCATCTCGCCCTTTCCCAACGATTTAACCGCTTCGGTAATGAAATTTTCCACTAATTCATTGGCCTTTACTGACTTTGGTTTGTATTTTTCGCTTCTCTTCATCGCCCAATGTATGTTAACGGTTTTTTATTGGCATAAATTGGCGGGAACGGAAAAGGTGCTTAATTTAACTGGTGCCCTATTTCTGATCTTATCAACCGGGCTTTTTCCCTGGCGTATCAGTCAACTTACTTTTCCCATGCTGCGAACCTTCTTACAATTTCCCGAACGGTTTGCGGTGATCGCCAATATTTTACTGTTAGCTGGTTTAGGGCTGAATATTAATCGTTTGCTTGCCCAGCAGCACCAACTTAAACGCCTTGTTTTGACGATCGGCGCAACCGTCGTCCTGTTGCTCGGCTTAAACGTTAACCAAATGACCAGCCAAAGCGCAGGTTGGTGGGCATCCAAGCAAGTCGTTTCCTACGCAGGTAGTGTACAGTATATGACCCAAGATAAGCACTTTATTCGCCGGGCTTTTAAAAGTCGGCAGTTAGATTGGGGCCTAAAGTTGATCGTCAAGGCCAGCCCCGATTATTTGCCAACTAGAACGATTGATGGTACTAAATTTAAGCACTACGCACGGCAAGATCCCTATGGTATCTATTCCAAGCAGGTGATCCGCAACAAGCTTAAGCTGACCCGCAAAGTCATCGACCACCATACCTTACAGGTAACCTGGACCAGTGCTAAGCAAAAGTGGGTTCAATTACCACTGATCAAATATGCCCATTCCGCCGTGACCTTAAACGGACAACGGCTCGCTGGCCACCAAATGAAGACTTCCAACATTGGTGCGCTTTCCGTTCCAGCTAAAAAAGGAACCAATGTACTGACCTTGAAATATGTCCCTGGGCTACCCGTTATTGGGGCGGCGGTGTTGACCGTGCTGACTTGGTTAGGCGTACTCCTAGCACAATTAAGTCGCAGCAGGCGGCGCGCACGACTAAAATCTAGGCACAACTAAGCAGTCAAGAACAACAGCTACTAACCAAAAGTCGCTGGGCACTATGGCTGCAAAGCGGTCACTGATTATGTTTTGCTTGGTCAACTGCACTTCTGCTAGCGCATTGAACCAGCTAAACAAATTATTTTGAGCGGCGCTATTTTCTCCCGGAGCTAGCTATAACTCACTTTTTAAGCCATGCATAAGATTTAACATGCCCAAATGACCACGTTATAATAAAAGAACGCGAGAAGCGTGCTAAATCATATGGAAAGGGAGTCTTATGCTATGACGAACGAAGTGACAAACGAGGCAAATGATCGGCGGTTGGATCCATTTGAGCGGCTGTACCGGCAACTATTTCCTAATTACCCGTCAACCTTCAGTGACAAAGTTTTGAAAACTGATATCAAAGAACGTGACCATGATTACGTGGTTGCCATTGATGTTCCTGGCATCGACAAGAAAGACATCCACCTCAATTATGACAACGACACTTTAAGCATCGGCGTCCGCAAAGACAGTTTCGGCGATCATGAGGACAAGGACGGCAACTTACTGATGTCCGAACGCCACTATGGCCGCATGAGCAGAAGTTACCGGCTACCCAACGTGGACCCTCACGGTATTACGGCTAAAAATGATAATGGTATTTTAACCATTACTTTGCCCAAACGGCCTGACAGCCCAGCTAGCCACATTGAAATCGAATAGGTAAATACAGGAAAGGCCGCTAGCGCAATTACTACGTTAGCGGCCTTTTTCAGTCGGCAACATGCTCGCGACCATAATTTTGGCCATCATCCTGCGCCCCAATCATTTTATTAAACTGGGCGAGCTCAGATGCTGGATCCTGCCAAATTTTTGGAAAAATTGGTTGGGGCCGGTACTGCAGTGTGCCGTCAGCCAATTTTTCAACAGCATAAGTCATATCAGCGGCAATTCTAAATTCTGCTGGAACTGGTATGACAACCTCAGTGCCCGTTTGTTTTGTCCTAACGTGCATTATAACGCACCCCCTTTTTTCATTTTAACAAAAAAAGCCCCTTACCATAAAGATCACGGTAAGAAGCTTGGTACTTGGTAATCTATGCTGCACTAATTTGATCAACAAATTTAGCCTAGACGCTTTTTCAATCCACTCTAGATTGCTAAACGCGCACGGACTTTTTCCATTTCTAGTTGGCGGGTCTTGCGTGGTAAGAAGCGCCGAATTTCTTCTTCATTGTAGCCAATTTGCAATCGTTTATCATCAAACATGATCGGCCGTTTCAGTAAGTCTGGGTGTTGCGCAATTAATTTGATTAATTCACTAGTTGAGATGGTGTCCAAATCAATATGCAATTTGCCGAAAATCTTTGCTCGTGTCGAGATAATATCTTCGGTACCATTCTCAGTCAGACGCAACAGGCGTTTAACTTCATCCTGACTTAGTGGTTGCGCCATGATATTCCGTTCCATAAATGGAATTTCGTGGTCGCGGAACCAAGCGCGGGCCTTGCGGCTGGATGCATTGCTTGATGACGTGTAAAGTTGTACGGTCATTTAAAACGCCCCTTTGTCAAAAATTTTTGTACGACAACACAAATAATTCATAACTTATTATTTGTAAGTAAATTATAACAATAATCGGATCTAAATACAATAGGTTGCGCAAAATTTTTTAATTTTTTATTTTAACATAAGTTAACTAAAACGACCAGTAATTGACTTTCGCACAACATCAGGCGCTTTGACTGCGTTTCTAGGGCAAGCATGCTATGATAGAAGTAACTTTTTAACCTTTTTTGCAGGAGGAAACAATCATTAGAAAAAATATGTAATAAAGCAGAAATAAATAGAAAAGTAAGCCGCTATTCATAAAAGTAAATATGAAGCTGAACAGCATGACTATTATTTAATCTGATGATATGATGTGTATAAGGAAGAAACGAAAAACAGCGCCGATTTGATTGGTGGTGCAACGAATGCTGCGGGCACAAAAGGTTAGACTTTATCCCAACCGGCATATGGTAAAAGTTCTCGATAGTCTTTGCGATTATCGCCGT
Source organism: Loigolactobacillus binensis (assembly GCF_005405165.1). GTDB lineage: Bacteria > Bacillota > Bacilli > Lactobacillales > Lactobacillaceae > Loigolactobacillus > Loigolactobacillus binensis. Next base: position 94,449 of record NZ_BJDN01000003.1, on the reverse strand, counting down.
TATTGTTGGAATCAAGGTCTAGCAACTTGGAACGACATGTACGATTTACACACAATTGAGCATAGTAGTCTCCGACCGAGCGCTTATTCTGTGCGCAATGAGCTGGTGGCCGCTAAAGCTGATTGGCAATATGGGTTGTCGGCAAGAACTTTACAGTTGGCAATAGCTGATCTTGGGAAGTCTTGGCAGAATTTTTTTGATAAAAGCCTGCCTGATTGGGGTAAGCCGAGATTTAAGTCAAAGCGCGCGCCACGGCAAGGTTTTAAAACGGATCGCGCTAAAATTATAAATGGTAAGCTGCGGTTGGATAGACCGCGTGACGTTAAAGTTTGGTATGACATCCGGATTAACAGACATGTTGATTTAACCGGTGTACTCAAAGTGGTTAGTATTTACCGTGAAAATGGCCAATATTGGGCTAGTTTACCGTTTGAAGTTGCGGTTGAAGCTAAGCCTAAAACGGGCAAAAGTTCGGCAGTTGATGTTAATGTTGGCCATCTGAACTACACAGCCGGCGTGGTCAACACGCTACCTACGCGCTTGCAAAGATTGTATCAGCGCATTAAATTTTATCAGAAACGCTTAGCCCGCAAACGGGTCGTGAATGGCAAACAGGCAACTAAAAGCAATAATTACCAAGCAACGAGAGCCAAGTTGCAACGGGATTATCGCAAGGTGACCAATATCCAGCATGATATCATGCAGAAGTTCACGACTCAGTTAGTGACTGATTACGACAGAATAGTCATTGAAGATCTATCAGTTAAAAAAATGCAGATGACACATGTGGCTTCAAAAGGCCTGCAACGGTCGATGTTTGGCTATTTCCGCCAAACATTGAGCTACAAGTGTGAGTGGTATGGTAAAGTGTTGATTTTGGCTGATAAGCATTATCCGTCAACCCAACGTTGCTCAAAATGCGGCTATATCAAGTCCGGCAACGATAAAATTACTTTGCAAGGAAATATCGCGCACAAAACCAAGCACCACGAATATGTTTGTTATCACTGTGGCGCGACACTTGAACGCAATGAGAATGCCGTGACTAATTTATTAGCATTAATCTAAAACAAAGGGGCAGGCTTTGCCCTGATGCTGTCCTAGTTGGTCAATGTGATTACGCCCTGGTGGCCTATCGGAATACCAGCGTCTTAACGGCAGCGAGTAAAATAATGAAAGGAAAAATGCAATCTTTCTAAATGTGGTAATTCGTAACGATTACCTACATTACTCTATATTTTGCATAGCAGGCTAACTTACTAATGAAACAAAATTTTGCCGTGATCGGTTTAGGTCGTTTTGGTACCAGTATTTGCCGCGTACTGGCCGCTGAAGAACAAGATGTATTGGCGATCGACGTTAACGAAGAACGGGTCAATACGCTGGCCGCTGTGACTACTCAGGCAATTGTCGCTGATGCGCAGGATGAAGAAACCCTGCGCTCACTGGAGATCGGTAAATTCGATCACGTCATCGTTGCTATTGGTAAAAATATTCAGGCTAATATTTTGGTGACCTTGATCGTCAAAGAACTAGGCGTGCCTGATATCACGGCTAAGGCGGAAAATGATACCCACGCACGGGTGTTAAAACGGATCGGCGCTGATCAAGTGGTTCACCCCGAACGTGACATGGGCGCTCGGGTAGCACACCACTTGTTGTCACCGAATATTTTAAACTATTTAGCGATCAATGATGATGTTACAATGGCCGAAGTCAAAATGACCAGCCCTGAATTTGTCGGTAAAAGCTTAACCGAGCTCAGTTTTCATCAGCGCTTTGGCCTCACTGTGATCGCGATCCAACACGGCGATCAGGTCACAGTCTCTCCAGCTGGCAGTGACGTCGTCCAACTTAACGATGAGCTGTCAGTAGTCGGGCCGACCAAAGCCGTTGATAAATTAAACGATCAGATGACAAAATGATCGCAATCAATGACCGTAAATAAGTAACGCAAGTAATTCTAACACTAACTGAAGACGACCAACCTGCTTTAAATTAAAAAAGAGCAAAATCGCGATCACGATTTTGCTCTTTTAGTTTATTTAGCAGCAACTAGTTTCATTTTACCGAAACTGATCACAGCTTTATTTTGCAAATCTTGGATGTTCATACTATCGGTTTTAGCGTCGTAGTCGGTAATGTTAACTAATGCGGAGTTTTCATAAACTTTTTCGATCACACCAGAAAAATCTGCTTCCATATTACCGTTGGCCTTGCAGCGTACAGTGTTGCCTATTTGAATGTCCATAGCGCTTCCTCCATCTCGTATAGCTGATAATATAGCGCATATATTACCGCGTCTATAACAAGAATGCAAGTAAAATATCAGCTACCAAAAAAAGTCTTTAGATAAAATTAGAAAGTGCCACCAAAGGTTGTTAGCCCGCCAGCACAAAATCGGCAAATACCAACTTAATAACCGGCCCTGCCCTGGCGCTAATACTGGCTGCGGTGCCTAGCTACTGCTGTGAACTTGCGGCAACGTCATCCCATTGTAAAAGCTTAACGGCTTCGCCTTGCGCTTGCCGCCGGTCAACGTTTTCTTCACCCCAAACGCACAACTGATGCAAAATGTCTTCCAAACTTTCCCCATAATCAGTTAGGCTGTATTCTACTTTTGGCGGCACTTGCTGATAAACTGTGCGGCAAACAATATTAGCAGCTTCTAATTCCCGCAACTGCTGAGTCAACATTTTCTGTGTAATTTTAGGGATCGCGCGACGTAATTCGCCAGTTCGCAAAACACCTTTACGTAAATGGCAGAGAATGATCGGCTTCCATTTACCACCAATCACTTCCATCGTTGCTTCAACGCCAATATTATAAGTTTTAGCCATTATTTGCTCCTTTCTATAGGTACTTTTTAGTCCCTATGGTACAAAATAGTGCGTAATTGTTTTTTTGAAACCACCACGTATAATAGCAAATTGTACCACGACTTCAAGTCCGTGGCCAATCAAGTTGCTGCCACGAAACGGGCAGCAGCACAAAATTTTATTATATGAGGAGTGTACAGAATGACCCAAAAACAAATTGCCCCGACCTGGACGTTGCTTGCTTTAGCCATCAGTGCTTTTGCCATCGGCTCAACTGAATTTATTAGTGTCGGTTTAATGCCCCTACTAGTTAAAAGTTTCGGGATCACCGTCAGCCAGGCTGGCTGGACCGTTTCCATTTACGCGCTAGGGATCACTGTTGGTGCCCCATTATTAACGTTGCTCACTGGTCAATTTGACCGTAAACAGCTGATGATCGGAATCATGACTTTATTCGTGGCCAGTAATTTATTGGCCGCCGTTGCCCCGACCTTTGCCGTTTTATTAGTCGCCCGCGTATTGGCCGCCTTTGCCCACGGTTTATTCATGTCAGTCGCTTCCGTGATCGCTGCGGATGTGGTTGCGCCAGCAAAACGTGCCTCCGCCATCGCCGTTATGTTTACCGGATTAACTGTTGCTACGGTAACCGGGGTGCCGTTGGGAACTTTCATTGGCCAAATCGCTTCTTGGCACATGTCGTTTCTATTTATTAGTGCCATTGGCGTGATCGGCCTGATCGCCAATTTATTATTAATTCCCCGCAATCTCCCCCGCCCTGGCAAAACGGATCCACGCGGCTTGTTGCGCATTCTATTAAACCCATGGCTGCTAACAGCGTTATTGATCACTGCTTTAGGTTACGGTGGTACTTTCACGGTTTACACTTTCTTAAGCCCACTATTGGAAACAAAAATGGGTTGGTCCACATCTGCCGTTGTCATTATCTTAGTGATCTACGGCTTAATGGTTGCTTTAGGCAACACATTAGGTGGACGCTGGGCTAATTTACAGCCACTAAAGGCATTATTGAAAATGTTCGTTGGTTTAGCCTTAACACTAGTGGTTTTAGCGTTCACAGCACAAATGCACATTCTAGGTTTATTGACCGTTTTAGTGATGGGGCTGTTCGCCTTCATGAATGTTCCGGGCTTACAATTATATATTGTTAACTTAGCGGAAATGTATACCCCAAATGACATTACCTTAGCGTCATCATTGAATATTCCCGCGTTCAATATTGGTATTGCTTTAGGCTCTTTGATCGGTGGCCAAGTCACCGCTAAAATTGGTTTGGCCGCGACACCACTTTTCGGCGCGTTGATGGTCGGTGCAAGTCTTATTTTAGTTGGCTTACTGTTACGCCAGGCTGTAATGGCCACAAGCACTAAATAAGGTAGCAGGCGCTCTTTAGTGCCACGATATTTTGTGGTACCATGGAAATACTACTGAATAGAAGAGGTGGCCACAATGCCTGCACCAATTAATATTTTATATATTTCCATTTCTGGTAATACCCGTTCCTTTGTTGAAGATCTACAAGAATTTGCGGAACAGCAACATCAAATTGCAGCCGACCAACCGCTGATCACGCTGAAAGAAATCTCTGAAGCCAGTCCATTAGTTGATGAGACTGTTCCTTATTTTGCTTTTGTACCCACTTATTTAGATGGGGGTAATGGCATTGATAACGGTGTTAAAGAATTATTGACCACCGTTCTTGGCGAATACATTGCCTACCACACTAATCGTAAATACTGCCTGGGAGTTGTCGGTTCTGGCAACCGTAATTTCAACGAACAGTATTGTTTGACTGCTAAGCGCTATGCCCGCGACTATGGCTTCCCCTTTATCGGCGATTACGAGTTGCGCGGAACGTCAACCGATGTTAAGCGAATTTACGCCACATTGCAGCAAATCGCTGCTACTCATTAAGCTTTAGTGGGTGCCCTAAAACAAGCGTTTTGCAGTTTGACCACTAAAGTACATGTGAACAAAGTCAGTTAGCGGACGGGGCCAAAGTTTCGCGGGTCACCGATGTTGGGTTGCAAGCAAGCTTTAAGGCTTTAAAAAGCAGCTTGCTACTTTAGTGATGCTGATCTTGAAAAATAAGCCGCCAACAGATACGGTTAATAGCACCAGTAAAGGTAGCGCAAAACTACTTTTACTGGTGCTATTTATTTCCTGATTTTAACTTCAAATTGAAAATAGCACACGGCTAAAGTCAGGTACACCACCGCAGCGGATCAACTAGGTGCTCTGCTTATGGCCGTTCACTACTTCGGTAATTCGGTGGAGTTGCTCCTTTTTTGTTTTTTCTACTTTTTAGCACTATACTGGCGTTAAAAGTAGCGTAGCGGTTCAAAAAAATAGGGAGTGATATGTGATGGCGCAACAAAAAATTAAAGCAGCCGGTATGTATGCTGAGCAACCTTTAAAGCAGGTCTATCAGCAATTTAAAACTAGTGCTGCTGGTTTAAGTAGTCATGAGGCCCAAACGCGTTTGACCACTTATGGCCCTAACACGATTCAACGTGGCCAGCGACAATCACAATTCAAATTATTCATCAAAAATTTTACTAGTTTAATGGCGCTGCTCCTGTGGGTCAGCGGGGTGATCGCCTTATTCGCTGGTATGTTAGAATTGGCCATCGCGATTTGGGCGGTCAACTTGATCAACGGCTGCTTCAGTTTTTGGCAAGAACATGCGGCCCAAAAGGCGACAGACTCTTTACGGCAAATGCTACCGGCATATACTCAGGTTTTGCGCGATGGTCAGCAACAACGCATTGACGCGGCAGAATTAGTACCAGGTGATATTTTTACGATCCAAGCCGGCAACAGTATTTCGGCCGATGCTCGCTTATTGAGTGCCACTGGCCTTCAAGTCGATGAATCCGCGTTGACCGGTGAATCAGTACCCGAGTCGAAAACAGTAGCTTATCAGCCTGGCGATGGTAAATTTGCTGAAACCAACATTGTTTATGCAGGTACCATGGCCGCCAGTGGCAACGCTCAAGCCGTGGCCTTAAATACCGGAATGGCCACTGAATTTGGTCAAATTGCTCAGTTGACCCAAAACCAACGGCCAAATATTAGTCCGTTGCAAAAGGAACTGAATCATTTGACCCAACAAATTTCTTTGTTGGCTATTTTAGTCGGGGTGCTGTTTTTCATTTTAGCCATTTTCTTTGTTCACTATCCCGTGGCTAAATCCTTTATTTTCGCTTTAGGTATGATCGTTGCCTTTATTCCTGAAGGCTTACTGCCAACAGTTACCCTGTCACTGGCTCAAGGTGTTCAACGGATGGCCAAAAAGCATGCGTTGGTCAAAGACCTAGCCAGTGTGGAAACTTTAGGCGAAACTACGGTGATCTGTTCTGACAAAACTGGTACCCTGACTCAAAATCAAATGACGGTCAATCATATTTGGTTGCCCAGTCGTGAATACACCGTTAGTGGGCAAGGCTACGTTAACAATGGTCAAATCGAAAACTATACTTTTGGCCAAGCTGCTGATCTAGATCTACTATTGCAGATCAGTGTGCTCAATAATAATACCACCGTTAAAGCACCAGCTAGTGCCGGCCAACAGGCTAAGATTTTAGGCACGCCAACCGAAGCGGCTTTGATCATCTTAGCAGAAAAAGCGCAGCTAGACTTACCAAGTTTGCAAGCAAAATTGCCGCGGCAACAAGAGTTTCCTTTTGATTCGGAACGCAAACGGATGACCACGATCCACCGTGATCACGGCCAGACAGTTGCCTATGTTAAAGGTGCGTTGGATGGCTTACTGGCCATCAGCACCACGATTTTAGATCACGGTCAAGTTCGGCCGCTGACCGCTGCCGATCAACAAAACATTCTCGCCGCCGATAAGCAGTTTGCGGCTAAGGGTTTACGTTCTCTGGCAATGGCCTACCGCAAACTAGACGCTCAAGCCGCCAGCGATCAGGCCAGCGTTGAACAGCAACTGACCTTTGTTGGCCTTACCGTTATGGCCGATCCACCACGGCCAGAAATCTATGCTGCAGTGGCCAAATGTCATGCGGCCAATATTCGGATCATCATGGTCACTGGTGATAGTGCACTAACTGCCAAAAGTATTGCTACCAAAATCGGCATCACCAGTGACCAAGCCCGGGTGGTTACCGGTACTGAATTAGCACAAATGTCCGATGCTGACCTGAAAACGGCCTTAAGCGCTGAACTGATCTTCGCTCGGGTAGCACCTGAACAAAAATACCGGGTGGTCACCATGTTACAAAGCATGGGCGAAGTTGTGGCCTCAACTGGCGACGGCGTCAACGATGCACCGGCGCTAAAAAAAGCCGATATCGGTGTGGCGATGGGTATGACTGGTACCGACGTTGCCAAAGACGCTGCCGACATGATTTTAACCGATGATAACTTTGCTTCAATTGTTGCCGCAATTGAAGAAGGCCGCACCGTTTATAGTAATATTCAAAAGTTTCTGCTTTATATTTTAAATAGTAATTTACCGGAAGCGGCACCGTCAGTCGTCTTTCTTTTCAGTCGCGGCTTCGTACCATTGCCACTGACCGTCATGCAAATTTTGACCGTTGACTTAGGCACCGACATGCTACCCGCATTGGGGTTAGGCGCAGAACGTAGTGAGCCAGGCATTATGGAGCAGCCACCGCGGGCGCACAATGCCCACTTGCTTAACCGGCGGATCATTTGGAAAGCTTTTGGTTGGTACGGTTTGATTGCGGCTATTTTATCCACCGGCGGTTACTTCGTGACCAACCACCTTAATGGTTGGCCCCAAGCAGCATTAGCGGCCAGTGGCTTCGATTATCGCCAGGCCACGACCATGACTTTGGCCACGATTATTTTCTGTCAAATTGCCGCGGCTCTGAATTGCCGCACCCAACGTTCTTCAGTACTCAAAGTTGGTCTGTTCAGTAATCGCAAAATTATTGGCGGGATTATTTTTGAAGTATTTTTATTATTTGCTTTAATGTACATTCCCGAATTGCAAGTTATTTTCAATACAGCACCACTGCGCGGTGGTGAATGGCTTTATCTGTTGGCGATCCCAATTCCATTGGTGTTGATCGAAGAAGCCCGCAAGTATGGCTTACGCCGCCACGCAGCGGCAGATCGTTAAAAATAAGCACAAACAAATACGGATTGACAACTATTTTGGCTGTCAGTCCGTATTTGTTTTTCAGTGAAATTAGATGAAGTTTGGGGTTTGGGGTATATGAACAATATAAAGGCAGCAGCTTAAACTAACCTTAAAGACACAAAAAATTTTTAAATTAATTGTGCGCGCCGTTAAAAGGCACCACCACCGGAACCACCACCAAAGCCGCCAGAATTCCCGCCGGAAAAGCCGCCAGAACCCCCACTACCACTAGAACTAGCGCTGTGACTTGCCGAAAGGCTGCTGCCGAAACCGCTAGTAAAAGCTTCGCCAAAATCGGCCTGGCCACCAAAACCACCATAGCCATAAATAAATAGCGGGTAATTGATCGGCATTCCTGTGGCCAGTTGCGCTTCACTAAAGTTAAGTTTCAACGCAGCAACAACTTTATCGGCAACCCCAAAGGCCACAGCATAAGGCAGAATTCGATCCCATAAAATCAAATCACCGACCTGCGCCATATCAAAATGACCAACATCGGTTAACATTTGTTTGAAACCTTGCAACTCATTGATTTTTTGCGCTCCTAATTGTGTGTAGCGTGGTAGATCATGTTTTTTGATCACCAATAATAACCAACTAATAATCACCAACAACGCAGCAATGATCCATAACGGCAGCCGCACATTAGGAAAAGTGAAAAACGCTGCAGCACTAGCACCTAGTGCAAAGACAAGCGCCGCAACAGCAACGATCCAAAGCCGATTACGAATCTGCCCATTAAGCGTGTTTTCGTAATGCAATTCATCTGCAGCACCACGAACGCGCATTTCCCAGTCCTCATAAGCGCGATTAAGCCGGCCATTTTTATCTGTCCGCCCGTAATTCTTAATATCGAGTAAGGACACCCCACCATCATGATCGCGCCGCGGTACCGTTTCAAATAGTAGCTTAAAAATCCGTTCATTATGCGTGAAGTTAGCCGTTGGTGCCAATTCAAAGGTATCCTTGTGACCAACTTTAACTGGCGTGATGGTGATCTGCTTAGCCACCGCCAGATCCATTAACGTCGCCGTAAAGGCCTTTTTATTTGGGCCAAAGGCATTGAGTAAGCGTTGCGCGACCGCCGGCGGATACTCAGGAAGATCGTACCAGTGCTTGACCGGTACTGGCGCTGGATAGCGCTGTGCCGGATGACGGCGTAACCAGATAATTTGACTGATCAAGATCACGCCACCTAGAAGCAGACTCACACCAGCGATCAAACCTGGGATCAATTGCGCTCGCTGCCGCTGCGCATTGGCCTCAGCCGCAAACTTGGCCTCCTGCTGCTGCACTGCTTTCTTCCGTGCTTTGGTGCTGGTTTTCTGATTGGCTGCGGTAACGGTGGTGGGAAAAAGTAAATGGCTTTCAACATAAGTGTTAGCCGGATTCTTTGCCAACGTGATCACTACCCGTCCAGCCTTTCGTTGTACTTTCGTATGACCGGATAATTGTCCGTGCGTCCACGCCTGCAACTGCGACACGTTTTTTGCCGGCAATTGAATGGTCACCTTAACATTATTCAAGGGTACATCCCAGCCAGTACCGATCACTTTCCAGTTTAGCTCGGCGGTATCACGGTAATTTGTCACCACGCCGTTAAGCCGGTACCGGTAAATAAACGTTGCCGTATCATCGCTGATCGGATAAAAGACCTTTAATTGCTGCTGGTCATCACTATTAGTCGTCGTGTATGTCCCGGCCGTTTCGTTGTTACTGGCAGTCAGCGTTTGCAAATGGCCACTGCTATTAACGACCCCCACTGATGTTTGGCTCATACCACCGATTCCCGCCAAATCCTGATTATAGTAAACACCGTTAAAATCACCATCAAAATCATAGCGAATTTTCTGCACAACTGTTGCACTACCATCTTTAGCTACATCAATTGCCATGGCGTAATCCGTAATAGTATAACTTTTTGCTTGTACCACCGGTGCCCAAACTAAGAAGACTAACGCTCCAGCTAATAACCATAGCCAATTTAATCGTTGCCGCATCATCTAACCCCCTTCACGATCTATTTAATCTTTATTTTACCATGGTCCAACAAACGTCACAAAAAAATACTTTAGGTAACTTAATTACCTATTGCTACTTATTTAATTAAATAAAGTTTCAAACGTATTTATTTAATTAAATAGCCATAAATGTTTGCATAAATCTTATTTTTTATCATAAATTGGGTTGACATTCGTTTATTACCGTCCTAAAATAAGCTACATAAATTAAAATTAAATGATAAAAAAATGAGGAGTGATTGAATGCGTAAATACGGAATTATTGGTGTGGGCCATGTTGGCGCCACAACTGCTTATACTTTGGTGACCAAAGGAATTGCGGACGAACTCATCCTCCTCGATGATCATAATGAGGCCAAAGCGATGGCCGAAAAATTAGATTTAGAAGATGCACAGGCCCGTTTGGATACACGTACTCGTATCAAAGTCGGTGATTACGCCGAACTGGCTAACGCTGATATATTATTTGTCACTGCTGGTAATATTCATGCATTGGATAACGCTAGTGGCAATCGTTGGGCCGAATTTAGTTATACTCGCGAAATCGTTCAGGATATTGCACCTAAAATCAAGGCCTCTGGCTTTAAAGGCGTTTTGATCGACGTGATGAATCCCTGTGATTGCATCACTTATTACTTACAACAAACAACAGGTTTACCCCAAAGTCACGTATTAGGTACCGGAACCTTTCTCGATACCGCCCGCATGCAAAAAGTCGTTAGTGATCAATTTGATGTTGATCCTAAAAACGTCACCGGTTATGTCTATGGTGAACACGGTGAATCGCAATTTTCTGCTTGGTCGACCGTTCGTGTTAACGGCCTACCGATCCGTGCATTAGCGGCTGAGCAAAACGTTGATCTCAGCGAATTAGAAGATGCTGCTCGTCGTGGTGGTTGGGCTGTTCATTCTGGCAAAGGCTATACGAGCTACGCCATCGCCACTTGTGCGGTCAAACTCAGTCAGGCTGTTTTAGCTGATGCTAACTTAGCTTGCCCGTGCTCCGCTTATAGTGAAAAATACCATACTTACGTTGGCCAACCTGCCATTATCGGTAAGGAAGGTGTCGTTAGCGTCACTGAATTACCATTGACCGCCGCTGAAGAAGCCAAGTTCAAACGTTCCGCAGACTTGATCCGCGAAAGATTTGAAACCTTGCCAGGCATGGCCAAGGCTGTTAAAACGGCCTAACAATAAAAAACGTGTTCCTTAAGGTTAACCACCTTGGGGAACACGTTTTTTCTTCTTCGCTGCATTAAACTCTACAATCAGGCTAAGGCTGATCAACCCAAAAGTTTAGCAACGCCGGCCGCTATTTGATCTAATCAAACACCGTTTTGCGCCGCTCCACTGCTAGACCAGCGAGTAACATCCCTAAATCCAAAATAATTAAAATAATTAGCAACAAGGTCCACGAATGTAACGCACCATAAATCACACCAAAGGAAACGGGGCCGATTGCAGCTAATAAATAGCCCGCTGCTTGGGCCATACCGGAAATAGCCGCCGTTTCAGCAGCCGTCGTTGTTTTCAGGCTGAATAACGTCATACATAGACCAAAAGCACCGGTGCTGGCCAAACCCAATAGCATACAGAGTAATCCTAAATACCATAATGACCGACTGGGAATGATCAATCCCGCTAACCCTAAAGCAAAAGTGATACAGATCACCCAGATCAAGCGGCTCTGACGCTGTGCTTTAGCCGCTATATTAGGCACTAAATAGGCCGCCGGTAAAGCCGCTAACTGGAATAGACCTAACATCAGACCAGAAGTTGTTTGTGGTACCCCGCGGCTGGTCATAATTTTAGGTAGCCAGGTCAGCACCGTATAAAAAAGTAAGGATTGGATCCCCATGGTGATCGTCATGATCCACGCACCACGCATTTGCCAAACAGAACGGCTTTGCTGTAATTTGCTTTTGACTAACCGATGATTTAAGCGTAAATTAGGCACCCACAATAAAGCGATCACACCAGCAATAAACGCTAAGATCTGGACAATAGGTTGCCACCCAAACTGTTTAGCTAACGGAACGCTGAAACCAGCACCGATCGCACTAAATAAGGTCATTGCAAAAGTGTACATACTGGTGACGCCACCGATCCGCTGCGGAAAATGATCCGCGATCACCGCTGGCACCAAAACATTCATGACGGCAATGCCGACCCCTAAGCACAGCGTGCCGATCAGCAACCAAATAGCACTGAATCCGCGTACAAAATCACCAATCGTCAAGAAAACTAGGGCAACTAAAATCGTCAGTTCATTACCCCAGCGCCGCGCTAACTGCGGTGCTAACGGTGACAATAGGGCAAAACAAAGCAGCGGAATCGTCGTCAAACTACCTAATAAGCTAGCCGGTAATTGAAAACTTTGTTGGATCATATCCAATAACGGTGGTATTGAGGTGATCGGCATCCGCAGACAAGTCCCGACCAATACAATGCCCAACAATAACCAACGATAACGCTTTTCCACTTCCAACCCCTCCACTTCGCAAAAATTAATTTTTTGAAAAAGGTGCCACCAGCTATTTGGTCGCACCTTAATTTAACTACTCAACCCGCACAAAAATCCCTAATGGATCAACCACGATCTGACTGACATCAGCTGTTTGATAATATAACGCTGCATTTTCACCGGCAGTATTTAGCATATTGACCTGCGGTAAGTCCAGTGCTGAATTCACTAAAGCAGTTTGGCGGGTGGCCCGATAAGCCTTAATCGTTTCCTTATAGATCGCATGGCCAGTCGTCCAATTCATGCCGGCAAATTGATATAACAGCGGTGCCGTGGTGAATTGCAAGGAATTTTGTTGCGGATTGACGATCGGCTGGGCGTGGGTCGCCGCGTAGATCGTTTTAGCCACGTAGTCCCCTTTTCGCTGTTGATAAGCTGCCATAAAATCCTGCAGTGAATACAAACTAGCAAAATAACGTAGCTGCCCCGTAAAATGATAATACTTAGCAGTACTAACGCTAGTACCGATATAGCTGACGACCATGACGTGCCCCTTATGATCGTTACTGACCGTTAATAGCGCTAATTTTTTATGTTTGTATTGCAAATAAACTGCCGGGATCCGGTAAGTTTTTTGCTGATAGCGATAATTCTCAATTTTTCCGGCAAATGGTGCCTGTTGCGTAGCTACTTTCGTGGCGGCTTGACTAGGCGTCGGTAATAACAAGCACCCTAACAAAACCACCAGCCAACTTAATCGTTTCAATCGCATCATTGATTCCTTCATACTTTCTTTTGATTAACTTCAGCCTGCACGCCTAAAGTATGTTGCATTCATTTTAGCATAATTTAACCGTTGATTGCGGCCGCCACAACAAATTCTTGGTGACATCAATTAAGTAACTTGCTTTAGTTTAATCAACAGTTAGCGGTTCAATTTTAATTTAAATTAAATTTAAATGTGAATATGCTTATTTTCTAACTATTTTATAATATTGATTGACTTCTATTTCCGAAACCGATTAAATTAGACTTAATTAATCAATAACTCATTTATTTTTAATCTTACGAAATTAAATGATTCAGGGGGTTTTGCTAGTGTCGGCTTATCAAGCAACTTTTACATCAAATGGAACCACTTACCACTATTATGACATCAATGCTTGGGCACAAGAACAGCACTTTGATGTGACCCAATTACCCTATAGTTTACGGGTTTTGTTAGAAATGACGTTGCGCCAGCAAAAGGCGGCGCCAACACCTTTCCTCACTTGGCCCCAAGCGGCAGCAGATATTGCCTTTAAACCAGAGCGCGTCATTCTACAAGATTTTACTGGTGTGCCTGCATTAGTTGATCTAGCCGCCATGCGCAGTCAACTAGCTACTACTGGTGGTGATCCAGCGGCCATTAATCCTGACGTCCCCGTTGATCTGATCATCGATCACTCTGTACAAGTTGATCGGGCCGGCGATGACGCCGCATTTCAAACTAATATTGAAAAAGAATTTGCCCGTAATCATGAACGCTATCAATTTCTCAAATGGGCCCAACAAGCCTTCAAAAATCTACGGATCGTTCCGCCGGATACTGGGATCATTCACCAGATCAACTTGGAATACTTAGCCAGTGTGGTTCGCACAACAACTGAAGGCAGTACGCATTGGGCCTTTCCGGATACAGTAGTTGGTACGGATTCACACACCACAATGGTCAACGCACTGGGTGTATTGGGTTGGGGAGTTGGTGGTATTGAGGCCGAAGCCAGCATGCTTGGTGAAGCCTCCTTTATGCAAATTCCGCAGGTCGTTGGTGTCCGCTTAAGCAACCAACTACCTGAAGGCACAACCGCAACAGATCTGGCTTTGACCGTCACCAAATTACTGCGCGCACATAACGTAGTCGGTAAATTTGTTGAGTTCTATGGCCCTGGCTTGGCGGCATTGTCAATTGCCGATCGCGCGACCATTGCAAATATGGCGCCAGAATATGGCGCGACAGCTAGCTTCTTCCCAATTGATCAACAAACTCTGAATTACCTTAAGTTGACCAATCGGAGTGCGGAACAAATTCAATTGATCAGCGACTACGCCCACCAGAATCACCTTTTTCATGAAACTGATGCACATTGTCATTATTCTGAAACCGAAACGCTCGACTTAGCAACGATCGTACCTAGTTTAGCTGGACCCAACCGGCCACAAGATTTAGTACCGCTAACGGCACTTAAACACCAATTTACCAGCACGGAAACTTTGGCTGTGACCATTGATCAACAAAACTTTCAGTTGCGGCGTGGTGATCTCGCAATCGCAGCCATCACCAGTTGCACCAACACCTCTAATCCTAGTTTATTACTAACTGCCGGGCTAATTGCCCAAAAGGCAGTGGCAGCAGGTTTACAAGTACCAGCCTATGTTAAAACATCTTTTGCTCCCGGCTCAAAAGTGGTCACTGCTTATCTCGCTGCGGCGGGCTTACAGTCAGCACTAGATCAACTTGGCTTCAATTTAGTTGGGTATGGCTGTACCACTTGTATTGGTAATTCGGGGCAATTAAAGCCCGAAATGCAGGCTGCTGTGGCTGCCACTGATTTTCCAATTGCCGCGATCGAATCCGGTAATCGTAATTTTTCTGGCCGGGTCAATCCGCTGGTCAAAGATACCTACCTCGCGTCGCCACCGTTAGTTTTGGCCTATGCTTTGGCCGGTACTTTACGGATCAACTTAGCCACAGAGCCATTAGGATATGATCACGACGGCCAACCCGTTTTTCTGAAGGACTTATGGCCAGCCGCCAGTGCTGTTAGTGCCTTGATCCAGCAAAATGTGACTGCAGCTACTTTCAAACGCGAATACGCTTCGCTGTTAACGGCTAACAAAACTTGGAATGCTCTGATTGCCCCAACTGGCAATAGTTACGCTTGGCAAAACGATTCCACTTATATTGCTTTGCCCCCGTTTTTCCAGCAATTGACCCACCATCAAGGCCTGCCTGAATTGACCGGGTTACGCGTTTTAGCTAAGTTTGGCGACTCGATCACCACCGATCATATTTCTCCAGCCGGATTCATCGGTCAAAATACGCCAGCAGGTAAATACCTACAGGCACAAAACGTCGCCCCCAAGGATTTCAATTCCTATGGCTCGCGCCGCGGTAACCATCACGTTATGATGCGGGGTACCCTGGCTAATATTCGCATTCGTAATCAGATCACCCCGGAAAAGGAAGGTGGCTACACGCGCTACTGGCCAACCAATGAACAACTCCCAATTTTCGACGCCGCCACTAAATATCAAGCCGCCGGAACTGGTTTAGTGATCTTGGCTGGTAAGGATTACGGCATGGGGTCATCCCGTGATTGGGCCGCTAAAGGTGTGAAATTGTTGGGCGTTAAAGCCGTGATCGCTGAAAGTTTTGAACGGATCCATCGGGCTAACCTAGTGATGATGGGCGTATTGCCGTTACAATTTCAAGCTGGTGAAAATGCCACTAGGCTTGGCTTAAATGGCAGCGAAACTTTTGCGATCAGCTTTAGCGAACATACCGCACACGTTGTCGCCACAGATGCAGCTGGACACCAAACCAAATTTACCGCGCGCTTACGTTTTGATACCCCCACTGATATGACTTATTACGAAAACGATGGGATTCTACCTTTAGTTTTGCGGCGCAAAGCGCACCTGGCTTAGTTACTACTAAATAATGTACTTAAAATTGACCGTTACTTGCTTAGTAAAGGAGGTTCCATATGAATTTACCTAAAGGTTTAGCTGGTGTTGTCATTGCGGACACTGCCATTAGTTCGACTAAAAATGATATGTTAACTTATGCTGGTTATCCGATCACCGAATTGATCGCCAAAAACGTGCCTTATGAAGCAGTGGTTTTCTTATTATGGCATCAACGTTTGCCCACAGCAGAGGAATTGCGCAATTTTCGGGCCGCACTTTTTGCCGAAATGGAACTAGCGCCAGATTTTCTATCAACTTTGAAAAAAATCAGTAAAATTCAACGGCACCCAATGAGCTTACTGCGAACCAGTGTTTCTTTCCTAGGTTCAACGGAATCTAAAGCTGAAAGTAACGCGACCGCCATTCAAGCAAAAGTTTTGATGATTGTTGCGATGATCGTTCGTTTGCGGGCGGGCAAAAAACCATTAAAGGCGCGCCGCGAATTGGACTTTGCTGGTAACTTTGTTTACTTGCTGACTGGAAAAGTGCCTACTGCTGCAGAAAACGATCTATTCAACAAGGTGCTCCTACTACATGCGGATCATGAATTCAACGCATCGACTTTTACAGCGCGGGTTGCTGCTTCGACCAACGCTGACGAGTATTCTTGCTTAACCGCCGCCATTTGCACGCTTAAAGGTCCACTACATGGTGGCGCCAACGAACAAGTTTATCTATTATTAGACGCGATCCGTCAAAGTGGCCAACCGGTAGCCGATTATTTAGCCGCTCGGCTCGCCAACCACGAAAAAATCATGGGCTTCGGTCACCGCATCTATAAAAATGGCGATCCCCGGGCCTATTACCTGCATGATTATGCGCAAACAATGGCGCAGCAGCACGATCAGATGCCGATGTTTACCCTGGCCGAAAGTGTAGCGGCTTACATGTGGCAAGCTAAAAAATTAAAACCTAACGTAGATTTCTACGCCGCCATTATTTACCATTGCCTAGGTGTGCCCCATGATATTTTCACACCGATCTTTGCGGTTAGCCGCACTGCCGGCTGGTTAGCCCATATTCGTGAACAAAAAGCGGCCAGTTATTTGATTCGCCCTAGCTCACACTATACAGGCAAATACGATCAAACCATCCCCAGCGAACTGCAACTAAGCGATCTGGCACCGCAGCCGTTTAAACAAGAAGGTGGCGCCGCACTATGACAACACAAACGATCACTAAACAAAACGGTCAGCTCAAAGTTCCCGCGCAGCCACTGATTCCTTTTATCGCTGGTGACGGTATTGGTCCAGAAATTTGGGCGGCTGCGCAACCGCTATTTGACGCCGCGGTGGCCAGTGTTTATGGGTCAACTAAGGCCGTTCAGTGGTTACCACTACTGGCAGGTGCGGCGGCCTTTAAGGCAACTGGTGAGTGGTTGCCGGCGGCTACTTTGACGGCATTAAAAGAAAATTTAGTGGCGATCAAAGGTCCCCTAACAACACCGATCGGAGGCGGTCACCGTTCCCTTAACGTGACTTTACGCCAAAAACTCGATCTGTACGCTTGCTTCCGGCCGATTCATTATTTTGCCGGTACACCCTCACCACTGAAACAACCAGAAAAAACAGAAATGGTCGTTTTCCGGGAAAATACCGAAGATATCTACGCTGGCATTGAATATGCGCCAGGCGCAGCCAGCCAGAAATTACGCGCGCTTTTAGCGGCCGATGACCAACTAAGTAAGGTTCGTTTCCCCACAGAAAGTGCCTTTGCGCTAAAACCGATCTCCAAAAGCGGTAGCCAGCGCTTGGTCAAAAGTGCCATCGACTACGCGTTAGCCCAAAAGTTACCGTCCGTTACCTTGGTCCACAAAGGTAACATTATGAAACTAACTGAAGGTGGCTTCAAAAAATGGGGATACGCCGTGGCTGCAGACTACGCCGATCAAGTTTTCACTTGGGAAACGTATCGCCAACTGGCCAAGAACGACCAAGCTGCAGCCGACGCCGCTTACAAGGCGGCCCAACAAGCCGGCAAACTGATCATAAAAGACGTGATCACCGATAACTTCTTCCAGCAAGCCTTGTTAGCACCGGAACAGTTCGCTGTTGTGGCCACGCCAAACTTAAATGGGGACTATATTTCCGATGCTTTAGCCGCTCAAGTCGGTGGTATCGGCATCGCGCCTGGTGCGAATATTAATTATGAAACGGGCGCCGCCATTTTTGAAGCGACCCACGGCACCGCGCCACAATTTGCCGGTCAAAACAAATTAAATCCGACGTCGCTTATTTTATCTGGCGCACTGCTGTTTGACTACATTGGCTGGCCGGAAGTTGCCGCCAAGATTCGGCAAACGATCGCTAAGGCCATTAAAAACAAACAGGTGACTTGGGACTTCGCCACTAAAATTCCCGGCGCCACCCAACTGAGTACCAGTGATTTTGGTGCTTACTTGATCACGCAACTTTAACTTAAGGCATTATTTAATGAACCACATCAAGCGGCTAGGACAACTGTCCTAGCCGCTTACTAGTTGAGCACAGATCAAAAACTTAGATTCACGTACGGTTAGTGGCGTGCAGCTCTCACAGTTAAAGGTCTTAACTAATTTTTAGGAATTTGCAGTTTAGTCAGAATAGGACAGAACGGGTTCCATTCCGGCGCTGGCGTATGGAACGCGTGGCGCATTGACAAGCTAATTTTCTTTCCGATTAAAAACCAGTCGGAAAAGAAAATGGATCTTATCAAGCGCGCAAGGTGCTAAATGACCACAATTCGGTCATCAAGCACCTTCGACACAGCTGATACGCCAGCGCCTCCATTCCACCTTGGCAACGGTAGAACATTGATGATTGATCAATTTAATCGTCTGGTTAGTCAACCAGGTGTGTGTCTGCTGGCTTTAATAATTCGCAATTTTCAAGTTAAGTGACAGCTTAACTATAATCAACACTGGAAATAAATTTTTCTACTGCGCGCGACAGCATGCTTTCACTATAACTGGCTCACAAACAACGTTTCAATGTTCAGCTACAGCCAGAAAGTGGCAGGGGTGCTGGCGCATCACTGGCGCTCATTCTTAATAACTAATTTTAGTAAGTATCAGTTATTTGAACATATTTGCCAAGCAAAACACGTTTTCCGCTGTCGATTGGACTAAGTCAAAAAGCGGCTAGTCCAAGTCGCACGCATTCCATTTCAGTGGTAGTCACTAAAAATTGGCCAGCACACAAACTAATCCTACACCAACCACTAAAAGTTAGTGTATGATGGCAGTATTAAGAATACGAGGTGCTGAAATGAAACAATTACAATTTGCTGCTGGTACTAGCAGCGATCACAATGAAAATACCCGTTTACAAGACGATTTTTACGCCGCGATCAATGCTGCCTGGCTAAAAACCGCCAAAATTCCAGCGGATCGGCCGGCCACTGGTGGGTTCCAGGTTCTAGTGGAAAATATTGAAAAAACTTTAATGGCCGATTTTGCAGCGCTGCAAGCCACCGGCGCACCAGATAAACCATTATTAAATGAATTTCTCAAATATTACACTTTAGCGGCCGACTTCAAGCAGCGGGACGTCCAAGCCGCCGCACCACTACAACCGTACTTACGGCGGATCGCCAAGTACGATAATTTGGCGGACTGGCAGGCCGACCTTAAAGATTGGCTGTTAGACGGATTACCGGTGCCGTTTGCTTTAGATGTTGATGCCGACATGAAAAATACCAAGATCAACGCACTTTTTGCCGGCGCACCGGGGCTGTTTTTACCGGATAAAACTTATTACGCGGCCGACAATCCCAGCGGGCCACAATTATTGCAAGTCTTCCAGCAAATGATGCAGCAATTATTGACAATGGCCGGCTACAGTGCTGCAGATGCACAATTGATTTTAGAACAAGCAATTGCTTTTGATAAAAGCTTAGCACCCCACGTTAAAAGTGCGGAAGAATCGGCCGATTATAGTAAAATGTACAATCCCCAAAGTTTCAGCGAATTCACCGCACATAGCAGTCAAATTGATTTTGGCCGTCTGCTTCCCGAATTGATCGGTGCCCAGCCAGAAAAAATCATTGTTTCTCAACCGAAATTCTTCGCTGCCTTTGATGAGATCATTACCAATGAAAACTTCAATCTTCTGAAAAGTTGGCTGATCGTCAATACAGTGCGCAGCATGAGTGGTTACCTGAGTAATGATTTTCGTGAAATTGGCGGTATTTACGGCCGCGCGCTTTCTGGTAGTAAGGAAGCAATGAAACCTCAGAAAAGTGCTTATTATTTAGCCGCCGGACAATTCGATCAGGTCGTTGGCGATTATTACGGCCACAAATACTTTGGTGAGGCGGCTAAAGCTGATGTCCATAAAATGGTGATCAAAATGATCGGTGTTTACAAGCAACGGCTCCAAAATAATGATTGGTTGTCGGCGGACACACGTAAAAAGGCCATTGTTAAGTTGGATAATTTAGGCATTCAAGTTGGTTATCCTGATGCCATTAAGCCCTTATTCAAAAAATTCACGGTCAACACCGGCGCCAGCTTGTTGGTCAATGCAATGCGCTTCACCCATATCGCCATTGCCGATAATTTCAGCAAATGGCATCAGCCGGTGGAACGAACCGAATGGGAAATGAGCGCCAACACCGTTAACGCTTATTATCATCCTTTCCGCAATATCATTGTTTTTCCAGCAGCGATTTTGCAGGCGCCATTTTATAGCTTAGAGCAACCATCCAGCGCCAATTATGGCGGGATCGGTGCCGTGATCGCCCACGAGATTTCCCACGCTTTTGATAATAATGGGGCCCTTTTCGATGAATTTGGTAACTTACACAACTGGTGGACTGCGGCGGATACCGCACATTTTAAGGCATTGGCCCAAGCGATGATCACCGAGTTTGATGGTCTGCCTTTTGCTGGCAGCAAAGTTAATGGCAAGCTCACCGTTTCGGAAAACATTGCCGATGCTGGTGGCTTGAGTTGTGCCTTAGAAGCCGCCAAAGGTGAGCCAGATGTTAATTTAACCACCTTCTTCACTAATTGGGCTAAAATCTGGCGGACCAAGGCGCAACCAGAATATCAACAATTATTGTTGGCGATCGATGTCCACGCACCGGCTAAACTGCGCGCCAATGTTCAGGTGCAAAACTTCGCTGATTTTCACCGCACCTTTAACATTCGGCCCGGCGACGGTATGTATTTAGCACCGGAAAAGCGTGTCAGCATCTGGTAAGTATGTTATAATGGCCACTAAGGTGCCAGACCTGCAGACCCTCGCGTCTGCGCGCGCATTTATAAGTCGCGCCGCGTTCTTTATTGAACGCCAAGCAGCCACTACCAACTACATTGGTGGCTGCTTTTTTTGTGGGAAAAATAGCGTTCTGTCCATTGACAGAACGCTATTTTCTTACGCCATCGAATCCCACGGCGTTAATTCAGTTGGTTCACTTTGCAACACTTGTTTTAGTTCTGCGCTGAGCAACTTCTGATCGATCACCACATGATAAACATAATCGTCAAACCATTGATCACTCATCACGAAGTAACCGTCCGCGCCAACTTTTTCACCCCAGCTATTTTCGACCTGCCACTTGGTTGGTCGATCGTCAACTAGATCGACGCCGGTCAAGGTCATCGCGTGCGAGACCACGGCTTCGCGATACTGTAGCCGTTCTTTTTTGCTTAATTGTAGATCGGTAGCAAATAACTGATCGTAATTGAATAAGTGACTAGCCAACAGTCCTTTCGAGCGGCTCATTTGTTGTAAAACGTCGTTGCCGAACCAGATCGTCTCGCCGGCTTGCAATTGGGCAATGGTCAAGTCTTTAAAAGTGGCCAGATCAACGTTTAAAAACGTCACGTGCTGCCCGCCGACCACATTATCTTCCCGCGGCAAAGTATAAAGCTGATTGAACGGCTTGTCTGGTGAATTGATCACCGTCACGTAGTCAGCTAGGTCGCGGCCTAAATATTTGGCGGCAAAACTTTGCGGCGTCAAGTCAGCATCGCGGTGATACTTCTTATCATCATCACGATAGCTGAAAGTAAACTGTTCCACTGGCGTCCCGAAGGCATAGGCGCACATGCGATAGATCACCGTCAACATGTCCGTCTTTGCTGCGGCAACGTCAGCGCCGGCAGCCACTAACGCACGTAATTTAACGGCATCCTTGCGCAACCGTAGGCTAAGCACCTGATTAAACTCAGTCGTGTTCTCACTGGCCTTAGTTTCCGGCATTACCGCCTTGGGCACTAAACCGTACTTTTTGATCAAGGCTGCGGCGTTATCCCACTGGCCACCGTCACCATTAGGCGAATCCAGCAACCACGTGACGATCCGGCTGTCAGCCGCTTGCTCAGCAGTGGCGATAATATTTTCATAGAAGGCATTGGCTTTTTCAAACCGATCCCAAAACGATAAATAATTTTCCGAAAATTCAAAATCTTTCACATTATAGTTAACCGCAACTTCATGGCGTAAGGTATTTAAGGTCGCAAATAACCAGCAGCGGCCACTGTGTTTTTGATTAGCCACTTTACCGGTGGGTAGTTCTACAGAAAAAGTACGCGCCAAGTCAGTTTGTACCGTTGAATCCTCACTGGCAGCGTTAATGCCGACGCTCATCACTGCGCGCTGCACAACGGCTGCTTGTGGTTGCGCCTGAAATGCTTTTTTAAAGCTTGCCTGAGCGGCCGGCGTGATTGCTTGACTCATATGTGATCATCCCCTAAAGTTAATATCTTTATTTTAAGCTAATAACAACCAAAAAACATAGTTAATTTAGTTTACAACCTTATAATTTAAACACCGCCGCAGACTTTCGGCCCACGACGGTGCAGTGATCATTATTTATTCGTGGCGCTAGTTATTGACTGACCACCGTAAAACGTTGCTGCACATGCTGCGGCTTAGCGATTTCATCAACTAAGGCCGCCGCAAAATCGGCATAACTGACCTCACTTTTACCAGCGGCATTGGTCAATAAATTATCCTGACCTAAAGTATAATGATCGGTCCGTGGTCCATTAGGTAGAAAAATAGCGGATGGGCTGAGGTAACTCCATTGAACATCAGTAACTTGTTGCAGCTTGAGCAGAGCCTTACCCATATTGACTGCAGTTGGTTTCCACTCGGCCTTAAAATCAGGCGTTTCATACAAACGTGTGGTCTGTGCATCATCCACAAACAGCGAACCGGCGCCGCCAACCACCAATAAGCGCACTTTAGTACCGTGTAATAGCTCAACTAGATGTTGTAACGAAGTTTGCTGTTGTTCTTCTTGGCCTGCTGGTGCATTAAAGGCGTCAACGATCACGTCAAAATCAGTCAAATCAGCTGTTCTTAAAGCAAATAGATCCTTCTCCACAACCGGCACCTTAAGCTTGAGTTTGTCTGGATGGCGCACGATAGCCGTGACCCGGTAGCCGCGCTCAACTGCTTCACTAGCGATCAATGAGCCTGCTTTACCTGTGGCGCCAATAATCCCAATTTTCATGAAAAAACCTCCCTAACTTTATTTTATTTTCCGTGCTGGCTGGACACCAGTATTTTAATGACACTTCTAATGTACCATTTTTCAACGCTTAACCCTAAGGATTCAGCCTTTTAAATTGATCTGGCTTGAACTATAATGGAAATTAAATTATCGGGGTAGGACCCAAAGCGTTAAGTGCCACCGAAACGGAATGTGGGCGGTGGACGAAAAATGAACTGCAGGCACTGAAAGGATAGGTGCTGACCGAATAATATGGGCAACTTAAGCTTAAATCTTATTCGGTTTAAATGTGTTTGAAAAAACACGCTGTTTATTTGCGGTTTTGGGTCCGCATTCGCCGCACGTACCAGTGGCTTTTGTCCGACAATCAGTTGCAGCCAGTGGTCGTGCGGTTTTTTTAGTACGCTCATGACTGGCAGTGCCAAATATAGTTTTGGGGGTAATAGCCATGTTACAGCATTCAAAGGCGCGTCAAATCGCGCTGCTTGGCGTTTTGATCGCCTTGCAAACGATCCTAGGTAGTATGTTCTCACTACAATTCTTATTGACCAAGATTTCCTTCAGTTTCTTGATCACCGCGATCATGGCGACATTAGTGCCACCACTGGTCACCGCTAGCAGTAGTGCCTTGGCCAATGTTTTAGGTATGTTATTAATGCCTAAGTTCACTTTCTTCCCAGGCTTCGTGTTGACCGCCTTTTTAACGGGATTAGTTTTTGGCTACGCCTTTTACCATAAAACACCACGCTTACGCCGAATTTTATGGGCCAGCTTGATCGTTACGCTGGTGTTGAACTTGGGGCTAAACAGCCTGTGGTTGCACTTGATGTACCAAACACCGTGGCTCCCTCTTCTATCCGGTCGGTTAGTCCAAGAATTGATCACCTTCCCGATCTACAGCAGCTTACTAACGGTGCTATTTAATATCAATATTGTCCGCACTACTTTACGTAAATATGCCTAGCAACGCGCAAAAAAGCGTACCGTCTGAATTTTATTTCAAAGCGGTGCGCTTTTTTGCTTATTTTGTCGTTAAAATAACGGCAGCATAAGGCGGTAGTTCGACTTGCTGATTCGTGACGGTCACGGCAACATTACTTAAAACGACCTGGTAGTCTTTAGGTAGCGTGACCGTTGCGGCAGTTTCACCTAAATTAACTGCGATTACTAATTCTTGTTCAGCCTGCCGCCGGCGGTAGGCGATAACATTATCGGGACTTGTAACTTGTTCAAAAGCCCCGTCAACGATCACTGCCTGATAAGGAGCCTGGAAACGTAAGGCCACCATCTGCCGATAATAATTTAAAACCGAAGCTGGATCTTGTTCCTCGGCGGCCACATTGATACCAGCACGATCATTACCCATTTCCAACCAAGGCGTTGTTGTTGAGAAACCGCCATAGGTCGCATCTGTCCATTGCATTGGGGTTCGTGCATTGTCCCGTGACTTAAAGTTAACGATCGCCAAAGCCTCAGTAGCAGATAATCCTTCCTTGATACCCGTTTGGTAATTATTAAGTGAGGAAATATCCTTAAATTGATCGATCCGCTGACGCCGGAAATTTTTCATACCTAGCTCTTGCCCTTGATAAATAAAAGGTACACCTGGCAAGAAGTAGTACATCGTTGCCAATGCTTTAGCAGCCGTCGGAGTTTGAAATTTCGGGTTTGGTACTAATTTTGAAAGCGTTCGTTGTTGATCATGACTTTCCAATACATTGGCAGACCATCCACCGGCCGCTTTAGTCGCTTGTTGGCTATTAAAGATCGTCGTCTTTAATTCCTTCACGGTCCAGTTAGAACGGCCGCGGTACCATTCATCAACATTTTTCATTTCGATATTCAAATAAGAAAAATCGAACATCATTGAAAAATAACCATTGGGACCGATGAATTTAGGCAGATCAGCGGCGGCGACCCCGTACGCTTCACCCACAGTCAGCGCATCATATCTATCGAAAGTTTGCGCCTTTAACTCAAGCAAGAATTTAGCCAATCCCGGTCGATTCTGGCCTTTCTTGACCACCGCGGCCAAACCGTCCTTGCCATCAGGTTCGATACTGGCCCAATCCAAATCTTTTTTCAAATGCGTGATCGCATCAACCCGAAAACCGCTAATGCCTTTATCCAGCCACCAATTGATCATCTGATAAATGGCCTTGCGCAACTGGGGATTTTCCCAATTTAAATCCGGTTGCTGCGGCGCAAAGGTATGAAAATAGTAGGTGCCTGGTTCACCAGGCACCTCAGTCCAAGTTGAACCACCAAAAATCGAACGCCAATTATTTGGCACTTGCCCATTAGCCGGGGTTTTAAAAATATAATAATCCCGGTATTTACTTTGCGGATCAGCTAAGGCCTGTTTGAACCACATATGTTGGTCAGAAGTGTGATTGACGACAAGATCCATAATGATCTTCAAACCGCGCTTCTTAGCTTCCGCCAATAAATGATCAAAATCGGCCATCGTCCCAAATTGAGGGTCGATCGCTTGATAATCAGCAATGTCGTAACCCATATCGACCATCGGTGAACGATAAACTGGCGAGATCCAAAGCATAGTCACCCCTAATTGCTTTAAATAATCCAAATGTTGGGTGATCCCATTTAGATCACCGATACCATCGTTATTTGTATCTTGAAATGACCGCGGATAAACTTGATAGACCACTTCATTTTTCCACCATTTTGTATTAACCATTGTCTTAACCTTCCTTTTTGTTACGAATAAAACCAACTGAAAGTGCACCACACGCCATGATCACTGCTGCTAGAACGAACATATTGACTTGAGAACCGCCTAATAATGGGAATAAGCCAAAGGAAGCCAGTGAAGCGACGATTTGGGGCAAGCAGATCGAACCATTGAATAAGCCTAAGTAGGTGCCCATATGCACACCGGATAAATCATTAGTCACCATCGTCAACGGATACGTATTGACCGCGGCCCACGCAATACCAACTAAAATGTAAGAAATGATCAGTAAGTATTGGGAGTGGATCAAGAAGATCGATAAGAACCCAAGCGCGCCTAACAATAGGCTAGTCGCATAAGCAACTTTAGCTTTAGCCGGTGGTAATTTAGCTAATAAGTAAGACCAAGCAACGGCGGCAACCGCCTGAACCGCAGCTAAAACCCCGTACCAATTGCCCGCCGCTTGATAACCAGCTGAAGTGGCATCATTGGTGTGCCAAACATTTTGTGCGATCGCACCGGCGGAGTAAGTCCATAAATATTGAAAAGCCATCCAACTGAAGAATTGCACCAACGAAACTGTCCAGAAAGACTTAGGCGCCTTCTTCAATAATTCCAGCCAATTACCACCGGAAGCGTTGTCATTTTCTGTAATACCATGAAATTTAGCATACGTTTGGGGATCATACTCTTTTACTTTAAAAACACTAAACAAACTCGTGACGATCAATAAAGCAGCTCCGATATAAAAGGAAACAACCACTGAATTCGGCACAACGCCTTTACTAGCGACGTTGGAAATACCAATGGCGGTCAGGATAAACGGAAAAATAGCGGCTAAAACGGAACCGGAATTGGATAAAAAGCTTTGAATACCGTACGCGTAACTTTTTTGTTGATCGTTGACCATATCACCGACCATCATTTTAAAAGGTTGCATTGCGACATTAGAAGAAACATCTAAAAAGGCGACTGTGATCGCACCAAATAATAAGGCAGCCAGTGAACCATAACCAAAGCCAAGGCTACCCGAATTAGGTAACAATAACATAACGATCACGGCCATAATCGCACCAACTAATAAATACGGTAACCGCCGCCCACCAAGTTTAGGCGCCCAAGTTCGATCAGAATATGTACCTACAAGCGGTTGCACTAATAATCCTGCTAATGGTGGTAAAATAAAAAACCAACCTAATTTATTGGGATCAGCCCCAATGGTTTGAAAAATTCGACTCATTTGTGAACTTTGTAATGTAAACGCAACCTGAACACCCAGAAAGCCGAAGTTCATCATCCAAATACGACTAGCAGGTAATGTTGGTAATCCTTTTGTTTCCATTTCTGTCACATCCTGTTTATTATTGTTGCCGGCAAAATAAAGTATAGCAAACGTTTTCTTTTTGTGCAACCGATTGCACAAAAAGAAAATAAAAAACTTCATGCTAAAGCCTGAAGTCAATGTAATTCGCCTGTGAAATTTTTTTATTTTCCGGCTTAAATAAAATTTTAGCCGCAACTTCACCCATTTTTTGCGGCTGCAGATCAACCGACTGAATATGTTCGCTGATCGGTTGAATAAAATCTGAATTATTGAAACTGATGATCTGTACTGGCTGTTGGTGGTGTAACAACCCATAAAGCTGGATCAACAAGTCATCACTGGAAATGATCAATAAATTATGCTGCCTAAGTAGTTGCCGAAAAGCCTGACTAGCAGCCGCTAAATTTTGCTGGTCAAAGGTAAACTCAGTTAACGCCACCCCACGCTTAGCAAAGACATGCTTGAGCCCCTTTAAACGATCGACTTCGTATTGCCAGCGCTGATTTGAGTAGATGTAGGCCGGCACTAACGGTTGAAATTGCGTAAATTTTTGTTCAGCTACTGCTACACCAACGGCATAGTTATCATTATCAACAAAGGTAACCGTTGCATCATGGGGGTCACCGATCACGACAAACCGGACACCATTTTTTTTCAAATGCTGCGTCACCGGATCTTTGGGCAAATTATATAGCAAAATATATTTGCGCACTTTACCGCTGGTGATCATGGTACTGACCTCCCGTTGTAAAGCCGCCATACTTTTGGCCATTACCACAGAAACCATATACCCATGCTTACTAGCAATATAATTGGCTTGTTTGATAATTTCGACATAAAACGGATTATTGACGTTCATCAAATTTTCCGGTGGAAAAACCACCGCTAAAATATTGGATTCACGATTATTCAAATTAAGGGCAGCAAAATCCTTGGTATAACCTGTTGCTGTTGCCACCTTCTGAATGATCTGGGTTGCTTCAGCACTGATTCGAGGATCATGATTCAAAGCCCGCGATACTGTGGACGCCGAATAACCTGTTTGCTTAGCAATATCCTTTAAAGTCATAATTTTTCCCTTCTAAATTAAATACTGATCAACCGGACCTTAACAATATCCGAACGTAACGAAATATCCTCCACGATCTGCGTATAAGCTAATTGACGTGGTATTTTTATTTTATAGACGTTTATATACACTTCACCTTGCGCTGTTTGTTCCGTATTAAAACTGACATCATTGATCGTAATGTGCTTAGTCGCAAAATATTGCTGTAAATACGTTTTAGTTGCCAGCTTGTCGCGGTATTTAACTTCAATTTTTTTCAAGGTATCGACATGAATAAGCTTCTGCATAAAGGTTAGCACACCGATCACAACCAGCGCGCTGATGATCGCAATTTCATAGTAGCCCATTCCCACCGCTAAGCCCAAACTAGCTGTCGCCCATAAACTTGCAGCGGTGGTCAGCCCGAGAATTGAATGGCGGGTCACAATGATCGTGCCCGCACCGAGAAAACCGATTCCACTGACCACCTGCGCGATCAAGCGTGCTTCATCAGCGCGCACGACCCCAGCATACTGGGGAAAAGCCCGCGCAAATTGAATGGCCTGAAACCCGATTTTTTGTTGGATCATTGCGATCACACAGGCCCCGACACAGACTAAAATATGCGTCCGCAATCCGGCCGGACGATTTTTATATTCGCGATCATAGCCGATCACGCCGGCAATCAGTACTGCCAGCAGTAAACGGATGATAATTTCAACAGTTGTGACTTTGAGTGCCATCGGCGTCGCCCTTTCTTTTCAGCCACCATGGCCGTTAATTAAAGAACAACGCGCCAGCTTATTAAAACCCCGGTCACTGTTCTTTTTTATATTGCTTCAGCAAATCAGCCTGATCGCCGCATTGCCAAGTAGCTTTCGCGTGGTATGGCGTTAGTTAAGCGCGCTGAACATCGCGCTTGAAACTAATTTTTCAAGAATCAGCCACTGGTCTTCAGCTTTTATGTTGTACGTGAAAAACGTCAAACACGCTTTTGGCTTTGACTAATTTTTTCGCATCTATATAGACCCGCATCGCCCTTAATACCTCATTTGCATTTTTTGAAGAAAAACTATACAACAAACCATCCTGGGTCTGAATCGAGTAACGAACCACCTTTTTGCGGAGTGAAACTGAAGCCGTTACTAGTTCAATATTTGCCCAGACCAATTGTAACGATAACCGCTGCTTGTTCTGATTAATAAACTCAAAGCCTGTTTCACCAATAATAACCTTCCCGGACTGCGGTGTTCCCGTGTAGAAAACGGCCGCCGTCTGTAGATCAATTTTATGATTAATCGCTTCAGTCATTTGTTTACCCCACTTTTTTAATATTTCACAAGATTATCTGATCCTGATCTAACTTTAATTATACCATTTACAGCGGTACTTAAGCGTTACCATACTGACTAAGCGTACTTAAAACTAATAAAAAAAGAGTCGTAACATAAGTCATTTATGTCCAACTCCTTTTTTGTACTTCCGAACAATATAGCTAAAATGTGTGCCATAAGAATGGTCAACGCCCGAAACATCAAAGATTTTCAGTATGAAAATCAACTACTACTGTGAAGTAGTAGCTGGGCGCCTTATGTCACACTCTTCCTTTCAGCTGAATCCTATGATTTGCTGCCGCGGCGCGTGATCCGGTTGAATAGGCGCACCAAGCTGCGTTTGATCACGTCGAAAAAGCTTAATGAACGTACCATATGGCTAGGATCAACATGTTCACGGATGCCCCGAAGCAGTTGCTTCGTATTCTTAGCCGAAAAGCTGTACGTACCGTTATGTTTAGTCCGTACTGCAAAACGTGGGATCCACTTACCCTTAAACATAACCGAGGCTAACACATAATCGACTTCAGGCCACGGGACTTGAATGAAATCACGAACGTTGCGGCTATTAAAAAACTCAAACCCTTTATCACCGATCATAATTTTCCCATAACGGGCTGTACCCATAAAGGACGTCGCTTCGACAACTAAATCGACCTTCGTGTTGATTGATTGTACCATCAGGATAACTCCATTTCTTTTTCATTTTACTCAATTATACTTGGTTGTGCCTATTTTATCAAAAAAGCCTGGGTACAAAGACCCAGGCTTTAATGAAGTACCGATTACATAATTTTCAATACATGTAATACGACACCGACTACGAACAAACCAAGAATGATAATGATTGGGGAAACTTTCTTCTTTAATAACCACATGCACAAGAAAGTAACCAATAAGCCAGCTAAACCTGGAATCAATTGATCTAAGTTATCTTGCAAAGTTGTTACTTTGTATTTGTCCAATGACAAACCAGCAGCTTGCTGGGTCAAAGCTTCTTTGATACCAGCAGCACCTTTTGGTAAAGTAGCCCAGTTAATGAAGGCCCCTTTTGCTTGTTTGATCGAAGATACAACTGGTGTAAATTTAACGACAACCCAACGATTGATCAGTGATCCTAAGATGAACATACCTAGGATAGTAGCACCCTTAGTTACTTTTTGTAACAGACCACCAGATAAATCATCAGAAATAGAAGCACCGGCCTTGTAGCCGAATTCTTGTGTATACCACATGAAGGCCATCCGAATTGCATTCCATAAAACAAAGTACAAGATAGGACCCATGATATTGCCACTGATTGCCAATGATGCAGCTAAGGCACCTAAGATTGGCTTAACCGTGAACCAGAATACTGGATCACCGACACCAGCCAAAGGACCCATCATACCTACTTTGACCCCTTGGATAGCAACGTCATCGATAGGAGCGCCATTGGCACGTTCTTCTTCAAGTGCCATCGTAACCCCGATGATCGGTGAAGCTAAATATGGATGGGTGTTAAAGAATTCCATGTGCCGTTTCAATGCAGCAGCACGGTCTTCTTTAGTTGTATAGAGGCGTTTCAAAGCTGGAATCAACGTGTAAGCCCAGCCACCATTTTGCATACGTTCGTAGTTCCATGAACCCTGGATAAACGTTGAACGCCACCAAACGGAGATACGATCTCTTTTAGTTAAGGCTACTTTTTTTGTTGGTGCAATTTTATTATCTGCCATTTTTTATACGCTCCTTTCGTTAGTAGTTATCTATGATATCGCCGAGCGGGTCACCTGAATTAGATGGACCACCGTTGCTTGAGCCACCTTTTTCGGAAAGGTTAAGGTAGATCAAAGCCATGGAGATACCAATAGCACCAAGACCGATTAAAGTTAAATCAGTAACAGTTGCTAATACGAAACCAATAGCGAAGAATGGCCATACTTCAGCAGTAGCCATCATGTTGATAACCATTGCATAACCTACGGCAACGACCATACCACCACCAATGGATAAGCCATCAGTTAACCAAGTAGGCATTGCATTTAAGATATCACGCACTGGGCCAGCACCAACAGCTAAGATCAATGCTGCAGGGATAGCGATCCGGACACCTTGCATACAGATAGCGATAATATGCCAAGTTTCAATTCCTCTGAAGCTACCTTTTTCAGCATAACGGTCCATGATATGAACAATAGCAGTTGCGATTGTCCGAGCAAGAATCGTTAATAATAATCCGGCTACGGCTAAAGGTACGGCAATGGCAATGGCTGATGAAACACCATCTTTACCTTGACCACCTAATACTAAAATAATAGCGGATGCGACTGCGGCTAAGGCAGCGTCAGGTGCAACTGCGGCACCGACGTTGGACCAGCCTAAGGCGATCATTTGTAAAGTACCACCTAAAATCATGCAAGGTACTAACTGTCCGGTTACTAAGCCGATTAACGTACATGCAATAACTGGCTGATGGAAATGGAATTCATCCAAAATACCTTCCATACCAGCAAAGAATGCTACGATAATGACTAATATCACTTGAATAAAGTTTAAATCCATGACTATTAATCCTCCGTTTCCTTCTTTTTTTGTTTAAGCTTGTTTGCGTAATTCGTCTTGTGCTTTTTTCAGGATAGAATCCATGTTTTCAGGAGAATCCCCTGGCACTTTACGAACGTCAAATTTGATTCCTTTGGCCTTCAATTCACCAAAAGTATCAATATCTTTTTGGTCAAAAGCTAGAACTTTGTTGGGCTGAACTTTCCCAACTGAATGTGCCATTGAGCCAATATTTAACGTATCGAATGGCACACCGCCTTCAACAGCCCGCAATGCATCTTCTGGTGTTTCGAATAATAATAATGCACGTTGGCCACCAAAATGCTGGTCATCCTTAGCTAATTTGATCATTTGATCAACGGGAACCACATGGGCTTTAACCCCTGATGGCGCTGCCTGTTGAATTAAGTTCTTCCGTAAGTCATCTTTAGCAACTGAATCGGAAACAACAATGATCCGAGTTGGGTTAACTGATTTCGTCCAAGCCGTGGCAATTTGACCATGCAATAAACGTGAATCGACCCGCACTAAAACATACTTTAAGCTACCTGGAGAACCTGCGCTAGCCCCAGTTTTAGCAGCTGCCTTTGGTGCTTCCTTAGGCGCTAATTCTTCTGGTCTAACCTTGACCCCGTCTTTAGCTGTTTCGATAATATGTGCCGCAATTTCATGTGCTGTGTTCATCGAAAGCCGTGATGCATAAGCTTCGATCAACATTGGCAAGTTCAACCCAGCTACGATCGCCCACTTGTCCTTATGCTCTTCGAACAAGTTGTTCGTTTGGTTGAACGGTGTGCCCCCCCAGAGATCGACTAAGAACAAAACTTGATCTTGGTCGCTGAAGGTTGCAATTGCTGCTTGCGCCTTTGCCTTGAAGTCATCTGGTCCTTCGCTAGGCATTAATGTAACAGCTTTTACATCTTCCTGTTCTCCAAAAATCATATTTCCGGATTGCAAGATCCCATCGGCGAATTGACCATGACTGGCAATAACAATTCCTACCATCTTTTTACCTCCTACTAAATTAAAATATAATAAGTGCTAGAGTAGCAATTACCCCTACCCTTTGACAGGAAAGCCCTGTCAATATTGTTTAAAATAAAAATAGGTGCACGCCTACTTCTACCTAAAAACCATTTTTACCAAGCAGATCGTTTAAATTCTGCTTGCGATCAGTGGGTACCTTTTGCGCATAGACTTCCAGTCCCGCGTCATCATGTAGATAACGGATCGCGGCCGCTTGTTGCGGGCCGACAGCAACTGAATCGGTGATCATTTTCATATTACCGAAAAATGCTAGGCTACCAACATCAACACCCACCTGGGTCAGATCAATACCGCCTTTGACCAAGCGGGCCATATCTTCCACAGTTTCCGTCAGTAATAACGTTTTAAAAACATCAAAACGCGGATCGTGATAGATCTGAATCATTTTCGCCAACGTGATCACGTTGGCCCGTACACCTGGCGGTGCCGCCTGAACGATCAAAGTCCGGCGCAAGGTATCATGCGCAACTGCATCGGATACGATCAAGATCCGATTAGGCTTAACACTTCTGGCCCAGACCGTAGCAATTTGGCCGTGTAACAGGCGACTATCGACGCGAGCTAAACAAATCTCCATCGTCATCGCTTATTTGCCTCCTAATTAAAACGCGGTCAATTCCAAATGCTTAACGCCTGCTTTAGCCGTCTCCTCAAGGTGGGAAACGATTTCAGCAACGGGCTTATCTCTAACTGTATACGCTTCTAAAAGCATTGGCAAGTTTAAGCCTGTGATCAGTGCATACTTGTCTAAGTTTTCAGCAACGATCCGGCTAGCTGCGTTAAACGGTGATCCGCCAAACAAATCAACTAAAAACAGAACTTGATCGTCGGGATCAAAAGTCGCCAGCGCCGCCTTAAACTTTTTCGTTAAGTCAGCAGGACCTTCATTAGGCATAAAAGTTACCGCCTGAACTTTCTCTTGATCGCCAAAAATCATTTTTGAAGATTGTAAAACACCTTCAGAAAACTTACCGTGGCTTGCAACAACGATTGCAATCACATTGTCACCTCCCACAGAGTGCTGAAAAAAGCGTTCAGGTCACTTAGTTAGGCGCAGTGACCTACTTTTTTCAGCATGTTTCAACTCAGTCGTAGGTCCTAAGTCCTACACTTATATATTAAGCAAATATCGTGCCAACTTTTGTGTATCGCTTACAAACGCTTAAATGGCGGGGATCATTTTAAATAAAAAAGAAGTGATACACAGTAATAATTGTGTATCGCTTCTTAATTTTTCTTTAAGAGACACTTTTTTGAGCTTGTGTATCAAAGAGCTGTTCCACATAATAAATTTCATCATCATTTAGCCTTAGCTGTAATTGTTCTTGTAAAACAGCGTTACTTTTCTGAATTCCCTGATAATAAGGGGATTGTTTAACCGTTGCCCGTTCAGCAGCGCTGGCAGTGATCGTTTGTTGCAGTAATGTTCGCTCTAAGGCCCCAGCAACATGTAAAATCAAGCCGATCCGGAAAGTTTCAGTAAAACTAGTTTTCAGTGTATCGCTAAGCGTTTCCGCATAGCGCCAAAGGATATCGATCATTTTGTGGGGATTCAAATACAAAAAATAATCCTTCATATAAGACTCGCACAATTCCTTCGTTAAGTTAGGTGAGCTGGCCTGTAGCTCTTCATGATCGATCGCAGCACTAACTTGTTCAAAAAAGTCATGGCCATCATCTTGTAACAATCG
The DNA here is from genome assembly GCF_005405165.1 of Loigolactobacillus binensis. GTDB lineage: Bacteria > Bacillota > Bacilli > Lactobacillales > Lactobacillaceae > Loigolactobacillus > Loigolactobacillus binensis. Next base: position 59,132 of record NZ_BJDN01000003.1, on the reverse strand, counting down.
TTCTAAATCAACAAAAGGAACGGGTAGATCCGGCTTAACAATGCCCGCCGCCGCAATGATATGGTATTCCTGGCCTAACTGATACAGAGTTTGCTGCATATTGACCACTGAAATCGGGAGCACCGTCACATCATCAATCAGTTGCTCACTAAGCTGTTGCTCAATGATTTTTTTGATCTGCATCGCGGTGCCTTCGCCAGTAGAACAAATCGCCACCACTGCCCGCGGCAAACTTTGTGTGGCCGCTGATTTATTGGCCAAAGCCTTGACCGACGGTAGTGTATCACCGTTCACTTTGGAATAACCATGGAACTCTTTTAACTCGCTATAAATAATATTGAGGTCGTTGTCAATCAATTCCGTTTTCCGAACCGCTTCCAGCACCATCGCCGTGGTCACCATATCAATGGTTTTAACCTGAATGCCGGTTTCCTTATAAATGCGCTGTGAAAAGGTAGATAACGAACCCATATCGACTAATAAAATGACGCCATTACCATTATCAGCCTGGCGCACGCGCTCCACGATTCCCTGATAAGCGATCTGCGGGCTCATTTCGATCGGCATGTCATAGGCCAACAAATTATCGGCTGACAGTAACTTATTGACAACTTGAGCCATTGAGGATGCAGTGCTACTACCGTGAGCCGCCACCACGACCCCAACCTTACCGGCAACTGATACTGAACGTAATGATGCCAATAAAATCGTTAGGTAATACACTTCTGATTTAGGGATCGGCGCATCATAATGATTCTCCAGCTCCTGCTTGATCATAGACGCGGCTTCCAACTCTTTAGGATAATCCGCCACCATCCCTTTAAGATCCTCGCTGATGTTCCGAACTAACTTACCGGACTGAATTCGTTTAACAAAGGAACTGATGTGTAAACTGACCGCGTATACAAAATTCCGCTTAAAGGTATAACCTAATAATTCTTGCACTTTCCCTTGAATCTCTTTAGTGAGGTCAATAATATCCCGATCAACAATTTCGGCTAGCTTGTTGTCAGCCTGCTCATCAATCGCGGTTTCATGATAAAAGGATTTTAGATGTAAATTAATATCTGTGGTAATGAAATTATTGATGTGATCTTGATCCAAGCCTTCTGATTTGAGAATCGCCGCCTTATCACCAATAATTTCATATAAATTATACGGTAATTCATAGGCATCCTGTTGTAGCGTTGCTGATGTTTGGTCAGGGCCAATGGCCAGCACCGGCTCCAATAGCTTAGTCACTTCACCAAGATCTTCTCGGTTAGACGCTAACGTTGCGATCCCAGATTGAATACTGGCTGGCAGATCCTCCGCCGTGATCATGATAGAATCATTGGACTGCATATGGCGTAAAAAACCCTGTGCACACACCAACTGAATATTCGATTTTAACTGGCCAACGTTCCCATAAGTGACACTGCCTAACAGTGCTTTGACCACATCTTCGCTGATCTGTACCTGTTTATGAATTCGATTAGCTTCCAATGAAAATAAAGACTGTAGCAATTGAATTCGTTCCTTAGCTGGTCGCTGATTAAACGCTGGTAGCTGGATCGTGATCGGGATTCGCCGGACGAAGGTAGCCAATAAACTACTTTCTGGATTTTCCGTTGTTGCACAAACGAGGCGTACATTAGCATGATGCGTCTTCGCCGTTTCTCCCAAGCGACTGTATGTTCCATGGTCCATGAAATAAAAAATCATTTCCTGACCTTCTGGTGGCAAACGATGAACTTCATCTAAGAACAGCATGCCCCCTTCAGCCTCTTGGATCAGCCCGTCTTTGTCCTCATTAGCGCCAGTAAAGGCCCCCTTGGTGTAGCCAAATAAATGCGACATCAATAATTCCGGATTATGGGCGTAATCGGCACAGTTAAAGGTGATCAAGGGTTTATCGGTGGTCACGATCTGATGAACAGTGGAAAATTGATACATACCGTGGACGAAAAAGGTTTTCCCAGAACCAGTTGGCCCAATGATCAAGGTATTCAATCCCTTAGGGGGATAAAGCATCGCCGCTTTAGCCTGTTCCACCTGATTTTTCAAACTCCCGTGCGCACCGATCATTTTGTCAAAAAAATCAGTGGGCATGGCGGCGACTGGCGGCGCAGGTGGCACAACTGCTGGTGGTGCCGGCACTGGCTGTTGGGCTAATTCTGGCGTTAAATAACGAACTGGACGCCCGGCGAGTTTGACTAATTTACCCGTACGAACTAGATCATTCAATGCTTTGGACACATTCGGTCGTACAATACCCAGATCCGTTACCAACTGCTTAGTTGTCGCGCCAGCCCCTTGCCCGATCTCGGCTGGCGTCAATTGCCGTGAGATTCTAACAACTTGTTGATAAACCCGCTCAATTCGTTTCAAATATGATACCCCGTCCCTTTTGCCGTGATCTGTAACGTTTCATATACACTAGTGTATCATAAACCGATACACAAGAAAACCGCTGCAAACCCTATTCAAGCAAAAAGCCTTGCTGATGTAAAACGTGTAACATTGCTGCCCGTTTAGCCGGTTGCTGTAACAAGGCTTGCTGAATTTGATTGGTAAAGGTATCGACGCGCCGATTAGTATCGCGCAGATCATAATATTCATGCACTGCTGCATCATAGTCAGTCAATGCCGCTTTAATTGGCAGCGGCAACTGGTAACTATTTTCAAAATGAACAAATTGTTCGGGCAAACGTGGTTTCAGTTGTGGTTGCTGATTGGGCCAGCCAAGTGCTAATCCTAATACCGGAAAAGTCAGTTGCGGTAAGGCTAAAATATCGATCATTTGCTGGCAGTCATTTAAAATACTACCAAGGATCACGGTGCCCAAGCCTAAGCTTTCAGCGGCAACAACTGTATTTTGTACCGCTAAACTAGCATCTGACCACGCCGCCAAAAAACGATCGGCGCTGCCTAAATGATTCTTGGGTTGCCCCATTTCGACACCAATCTGTTGGTTACGGTGTTGATCCGCAATAAAGATAAACAAATGACCATTATCCGCCACGTAATTTTGCCCAGAAATTGCGGCAATCTGCTTTTTCTCGGCCGGATCAGTTACACTGATCACACTAAATGCCTGTTGAAAATGTGAAGTTGCCGTATGCTGCGCTACAGCAACTAGCTGACTGATCAAAGCCGGTGCGATTGGTTGCTCGGTGAATGCCCGAATCGTGCGGTGATCGAGTTGCTGCTGGATCGTTTCGTTATCTGTCATATTGTTGACCTACTTTCTATTTGTGAGTAACTTTATTATAACGCCAAGGCTGGTTTTTAAGACATCACAATTAGAAGCAACTCAATATTTCCTTGGCAGATGAAATTTGCGTAACATCGACTTAAGAAACCACTTCAAATAATTAAATCCCTATTCAGTTGATTTTTTGTTTGCGCCTATTTTTAGATGTCCGGCTTTGTTCGCAGTCGCTGCTGTTTCGGTATTTAAAGCCCTATACAAAGGCGCTCTCGTTGGGCAGTCAATTACTGCCAAAATGATCAAAGCTAAGTTCTATTTATTGCTTTTTACCGAACCTTTTTTAAAAAACAATAGTAAAAAACGTTGCCAAAGCGGGCTAATAATAAGCCTGCTCGAGCAACGTTTTTTTACGCTTTGAAACTATCTTGATGCGGCTGACTGGACTTGAACCAGCATGAGAAAAATTTCTCACTAGATCCTTAATCTAGCGCGTCTGCCATTCCGCCACAGCCGCAAATAGCCAACTGTTTTATTCTAGCAAAAAAAAGATAGTGACGCAACGCTTTTTACTAATTTCTAATGTTAGCAAGAAACATGCCCTACAGCAGCGTGTTTTTCACCTTATTTTTCGATTGCTAATCCAGCTGGTGCGATCGCTAAATTCAGCCAGCGGCCCTTTAACGGCAACGTTTCTAATTCGTCAAGGATCGCAGCGGCGTTTTGGGTGGGCACCATGCTGATAACCGTTGGCCCAGCACCACTTAGGTAAGTCCCACACGCCCCGCATTCACGGGCACGTTCACGAATCTGTTCTAGATGCGGCACTAATTTTCCACGATAGGTTTCGTGAAATTGATCGCGTTCCATCATCCGACCGGCTAGCTCTAGATCGCCACGTAATACTGCCGCAACTAACACGTTGGCCGCTGAGCTGGTGGTCACCGCCGCTCGTAGCGGAAGCTTAGCCGGTAAAACCGCCCGACTAGCGCTGGTCAACAGCTCAGCGTCGGGAATAAAAGTCAGCGCCCGCGCCGCCGGAAATGGTGCACTAACCGCGTCGGCCTCGACTTCATCATAAGTTGCGGTCACAAAACCACCATAGATCGCTGGCGCCACATTATCGGGATGCCCTTCCAACTTAACCGCGATCTGCAATAGATCATAATCCGTTAGATCCAAGTTGCCCAGCTGATTCGCTAATTCGATACCAGCAATGATCGCTGAAGAACTACTGCCAAGGCCGCGCGCCAAAGGTATTTCTGAACGCATAACTAGCCGATGCGGCTCTAAATCAGGAATCAAGGCCAGCGCTGTTTTTATGATCAAATTATGCTCATCGGTGGGAACGTCAGCCCCCATCTCATGATCAATAAACCAATCTGATCGTGCTTCGCCGATGGTGATGGTCAAATATAAATTCAGCGCTAAACCAATCGAATCAAAACCAGGGCCAAGATTAGCACTAGTTGCCGGTACTCGAATTGTTGTCATAACTGTTGTTCCCCCCTAATAAAAATTAAACGGCCATATTCAATGACCCTACCGCCGCAAATTTTATTGCAGTTTATGTCTGTGCAGCGGATAACTCAATTGACCACACGCTTATAGAACCTTATATGTGGACAATAAGTTGATATTATCTAATTCAGCCACTGCCGCCGTGATTTTTTGCAATTGGTCTAAATCGATCTCATGTGTGATCATCACCACATGCGCAAAATCACCATCACTGGAAGTTTGCGTCAACTGTTTAAAGCTGGCCTGCACTTCCGCCATGATCTTCGTTAAGGTCAACATTTGCCCCGGAATATCGCGCATTTTCAGCGCAAAGTAATAAGCCGATTTCACCACTTTAGCCGGCGCTAAGGACGCACCTTGCCGGTAGTTGTTAAACGTATTACCGGTAATGCCGATACCGATATCTTTGGTAACCGAAATAATATCACTGAGCACACTATTAGCAGTTGGCAATTCACCAGCACCAGGGCCATAAAACATGGTTTCGCCAACGGCAGCCCCTTTGACAACCACTGCGTTATTTTCATTTTGCACAGCAGCCAAAGGATTGCCTAACGGTACTAATGCTGGCCCAACGGCAACGTTGATCTGCCCCGCAATTTGTTTGGCGGTGCCGATCAATTTGATCGTGTAGCCCAGACTCTGTGCCTGCTGGATATCCTCTAAACGAATTTTGTCGATCCCTTCAACCGCAATATCATCCAAAGTCAAATTCATCCCGAAGGCAAATTGCGTCAAAATGATCATTTTATAGGCAGCGTCGATCCCCTTTACATCATTGGTAGGGTCACTTTCGGCAAAGCCCAGCTCCTGAGCTGACTTTAAAGCCGCCGCGTAGCTGACTTTTTTCTGATTCATTTGCGTCAAAATATAATTAGTTGTGCCGTTAACGATCCCGCTGACTTCCAGAATCTGATCCGCCGCAAAACTATTGACGATCGTTCGTAGAATCGGGATCCCGCCGGCAACACTTGCCTCATACATGAGATCGCGCTGTTTTTCTTGCGCAATATCGACTAAGCGTGCGCCTTTTTGCGCGATCAGGTCCTTATTAGCGGTAACAACATGCTTGCCGGCCCGTAATAATTGCTCAATATACCCTTCAGCAGGATCAACCGTCCCCATAACTTCAACCACAATCTGAACCGTTGGATCCTGGACCATATCCGCAATATTCGCAGTCACCGGCACATCAGGTAATTCAACTGCCCGCTTTTTGGCTGGATTATGCACCACGACACGTTTGATCACTAACTCGCGGCCAGTGATCGCGGAAATCTTGTCTTTATGCGATTGCAACAAGCGAACGACCCCACTGCCAACCGTTCCTAAACCAAGTAAACCAATACCTATTTGTCGCATTTTGTATCCTCCCATTTCATCATTAAAGTTATTTAGCTGAAACATGCCGCTATCAATTGAGAATTAACCTACCAAGCCTAAGCGTTGGTGTTACAGTAACTTTAGCCGGCCGCCGCATTTACCACAAACATAACGTTGCGTATTTAACCGCCGCTGGCGTGCATAGTTTTGCCCACACCGCCGACATTGGTAATGCCACTGAACCTTTTTAGCAACGGTCAATGCTGGTGCGTAGCGACTACCACCCACTGCTGCTAACCATTGTTTAAAGTCATGATCACGATGCCGGTAGCCCCCGCCCGCCAAATGAAGATGATAGTGGCACAATTCATGTTTAACAATGCCCAGCAAAATAGATTTATCACTATCTTCCGCGAAACGCGGGTTAATGTCAATATGATGATCCTCTAAATGATAACGACCACCCGTTGTTTTTAAGCGTCGATTAAAATTTGCCCGGTGTTTAAAAGGCCGTTGGAAATATTTTTGCGAAACTTGCTGAATATAATGCGTTAATTCTAAATCAGTCATTTTTATGCGGTGGGATCATCGTCAATTGGACCCGCTCGCGCTGCTGTTCAACTGCCAGCACCCAAACGTGAACAATATCGCCAACCGCAACCACCTCACTTGGATTTTTGACAAAGTGATCAGCTAACTGCGAAATATGGACTAAGCCATCATGCTTCACGCCAATATCAACAAAAGCACCAAAATCAATGACATTGCGCACTGTCCCTTCCAATGCCATCCCCGGTTTTAAATCCGTGATCGCCAAAACATCGGTGCGCAGAAGTGGTTGCGCATAATCATCACGTAGATCGCGACCTGGCTTACGTAAGCCGCTGACAATATCCTGCAAAGTCACTAGGCCAACCCCTAGCTCTGCTGCCAACGCGGCCGTTGCCGTGATCTTTTCGATCTTAGTGGTACCAACCGCCGCCAAAGTTAAGTCAAATTTAGCTAAAACTTGCTTAGCGACTGCGTAACTTTCAGGATGAATATCAGTGTTATCCAACACGTTTTTTCCGGCAATGATTCGTAAGAACCCAACTGCCTGTTCAAAGGCTTTTGGCCCTAACCGGGGTACCTTCTTCAATTCTTGGCGCTTGGTAAAATTACCTTGTTCATTCCGGTAAGTGACGATGTTATGCGCAGTTGTCTTACTTAAACCCGAAATATGTTCTAGTAATTCTGGACTAGCTGTATTCAGATTAACGCCAACGCTATTGACCACGTCTTCAATAACAATGTCGAGTTGGCCGCTTAATTTTTTCTGCGGAACATCATGCTGGTACTGACCGACGCCCACTGCTTTCGGGTCAATTTTGATCAGTTCTGCCAGTGGATCCTGTAACCGGCGTGCAATACTGACGGCACTACGTTCTTCAACATTAAAAGCAGGGAATTCTGCCCGCGCCACGTCACTAGCGGAATAAACACTGGCACCCGCTTCATTGACGATCACATAATAAACTTTACGATCCAAAGTTTTCAGCACTTCAGCCACAAACTGTTCTGATTCCCGACTAGCCGTGCCGTTACCAATGGCGATCATTTCTACCTGATTTTTTTCAATAAAGGTTTTAAAGATTCCTGCTGCCGCTTGCCGTTTACTTTGCGGCGCTGGTTTATGCGGGTAGATCACTAATTTGTCGAGAAATTTACCGGTTGCATCGACGACCGCCAGCTTACAACCTGTTCGGTAAGCCGGGTCAAAGCCCATTACGACGCGCCCTTTCAGAGGTGCCTGCAATAATAAGTTACGTAAATTAGCACCGAACACCGCGATCGCTTGATCTGCGGCCTGATCAGTCAAATTACTGCGGATCTCCCGCTCAATGGCTGGCCCAATAAACCGTTTATACGCATCAGCGATCGCCGCCTTAACCACATCTACCGCCGGCCCTTGCTGACCGCGAATAACCACCTGCTCTAAATGCCACTGGATCGGCCGCGTTTCCACCGCTAAGCTGGCCTTTAAAATACCAGCTTTTTCACCACGATTAACCGCTAAAACGCGGTGCGATACCATTTTAGCTAATGGTTCGGCAAAATCGTAATAAATTGAATAGACTTGTTTTTCGTCTAAACTTTTATCTTTGACCTGCGCAGTGAACTTAGCGTGCTTAGTCGTATATTGCCGGACCCATTCACGATAAGTCGCATTGTCGCTGAATTCTTCGGCTAAGATCTCATGCACACCGGCCAAAACATCAGCGGTTGTCGCCAGCTTCTTGGCCGGATCAATAAACGCCTGTGCTTTTGTATTGATTGCGGTTTGCGGAAACGTTAATAACCAAGCAGCCAATGGCGCTAACCCATTTTCCCGAGCAATGGTAGCCTTAGTCCGGCGCTTCTGCTTATAGGGTAAATAAAGATCCTCAACCTGCTGTAATTTAGTGGCTTTTTGAATCTGTTGTTGCAGCTTAGGTGTTAATTTGCCTTGTTCTTGAATACTATTTAAAACTTCATTCTGGCGTTCGACTAAACTAAGTTGATAGTTGTAGGTACTTTCGATCGCACGAATTTGCACTTCATCTAAGTTACCCGTAACTTCCTTGCGGTAACGCGCCACAAAGGGAACGGTGTTGCCATCCGTTAATAAGCCAAGGGTGCTTTTAATTTGTTTAGCGTGATACTCCGGTAAACGGTCAATTGTCCGCTGTAAAATTTCGTTGTCCATAACGACCTCATTCTATTAATTTACTTACCTACTATTATACGTAGCCCGTTCGTGAAATACCAGCACACAAAAAAGGGTTAACCGACCTATCCAGTCAAAGTTAACCCTTTTTCGCAATCGTCACCTACATGTCAACTGGGTGATCGTGTTCTAATTGTTGTCGAATCGCCAGCATTTCTGTTTCTAAATCATTGATCTGCACCGCTGCTTTTTCCAAACGCGTTGTTAATTCGCTGTGTGCTAAGTTATTTTTATAACGCAAACCGTGCTCAAGGCTAGCCCAATAATCCATGGCAATCGTTCTAAACTGAATCTCAACCTTTAACTGCCGCGTTTGCTCTAAAAAGAAAACCGGAATTTGTACGATCACATGTAAACTACGATAACCAGATGGTTTCGGTTGCTTAATATAATCTTTGATCTGCAAAACGTTAACGTCAGTTTGTTGCATTAAGGAATGTAAAATCAAATAAATATCATCCGTGTAGGAACAGATAACGCGCACACCGGCAATATCCGCCAAGTTTTGTTCAATGATCGCTGGTGAATAAGCTAAACCTTTTTTATCTAACTTCTTAACAATACTTTTTAATGATTTAATGCGGGTCTGAATTTGATGGATCGCGTTTTTGCGGCCGATCGTAGTGCCACTACTTAATTCTCGATCAATAATTTTCAACTTAGTGGTGACTTCATCCAGTGCCGACTGATAACTAACGTTTAACTGCATATAATCGGTGAGCACTTCAACTCCAGGATGGGCACTATCGGCTTGTTCTTCTAATAATGCTAATATTTTTTTAGTTGTGATTGCCAAATAAAAAGCCTCCAGTTAGTTTTTTAAGTCCTAATAACAAGCATAACGTGACTAAAATCACCGGCCACAATTGAACCGGGAAAAATAACGCCAGCAGAATGCTAGCCAACACAGGTCGTTGCAACAAAGTCGCCGCCATACTGGCACTGATCACGGCGATCACTAATAAATGATCGACCTGAGGCAGCAAGGAAGTGACCGCCAAGCCTTGGGTGATCGCGGCAAAAATAATTGGAAAAATATCACCGCCGATCCAGCCAGTTGCCACGCAGAGTAGCATAAACAGCAACTTGCTCAACGCCATTAACGTTAAAAATACGCTTGAGCGCGTCAACCAAGCGCCGGTCAATAAATGAAACGCGTGTTGCCCCGAGAAAAGTAAGTCCGGCAACCAAAGCGCTACTACAATAATGACTAGGCTACCAACCAAGATCCGTTGCCGCACGGTTTTAAACACACGGGGAATAAATTGGGTCAACTGATAACCACAAAAACCGAGTAGGCGCCCGTAACCAACACCTAGGGCGACTAAAAGCGGCACCCATAATAAATCGGCCGCCACCCAATGGGTCAGTCCAATTTTAGTGATAAACGCCGGTTGATCGGTAGCGCGCATCAAAGCGCTAAAGGTGGCCAGCCCATTCACGATAAAAAGACCGTAAAAAAACTTTTTTTGCCGTTGCAATGCTTGAACATTAGTTAAAGGCGTCGGCCGAGAAGGCGCTAAATAACGGTGCGGCGCCAACAACACCGCAGCCCTTTGCGACCAGGTTTGTTGCTGTAGTTGTTGGAAATTAAAATAGTAAAAGCGCAACTTCTCACTTTCCCACACTGATGATAAAACAACGGCACTCAGTAAGGCAGCCTCTGGGCCGACCCCGGCGCCGGTCAGCAAAATCACCAAGGCACTGATTAGTGCCGGAATGACCCGCTGGCCACTAATTCCTTGCGGTGTGCGCAATGCTGCCAACGTGACATTTAGCTTTTGCGGTAACGTCCCCCAACGGCGCTGACATTTAAGCAATAAAAACGTGCCACCAGCCACCAAAAGTAACTTATACCCACTGCTCACCAGCGGGTCAGTTGGCAAATGGGTCCACAGCAATGCGCTTAACTTATTTTCTAGAAATAAAAATGTAAACGCCAGTAAACCAATGAACATGCTCAACAAAATCCCGTATAAAAATAGGCCCGTCGTTCGCCGCGAAATTTCCAAGTCAACCACCTCACAATTAGTTTAGTTGTAGTATAACATGGATTAAAATCAGGTAATTGAACAAAAAAATGCTGCAACAAAATAATCATCCTGCTCAGATCGGGTTATTAAATCACTAGTTAGCCCCCATTCCGTCGCCGCTATACAGAACCTTGCCTACTGACTAAGTGAATTATTTTGTTAGCATACTGTTTTATTTTCTAAACTTAAAATCGTATCAGAGCCCCCACGCAAAAACGCTGATGAAAGTAGTGAAAAATCCACGTTTTCATCAGCGTTTGCGGGTGCGATAATCTTTAACTATTTGTTTAAGCGACCTTGCGGCCTAGCTTAAAGTCTCATCGAAGAACTCATACAACTGTTCCCGGCTTAACTTTTTCTTTTCCGCAGTATTAAAATCTGCTTCAATTCGACCATCGTCAATAACGATCAAGCGATTGCCATAGGCCAAAGCATCCTCCAAATGATGCGTGATCATTAGACAAGTCTGATTGCTTTGCGTGATCCGCTGTTGCGTATAATGCATTAACTGCTCACTAGTTTTCGGATCTAGCGCTGCCGTATGCTCATCTAATAGTAGAATATCTGGCGTCGTCATCGTAGCCATCAGTAGGCTTAATGCCTGACGTTGCCCACCAGATAAGTTACCGGTGGGTGTATCCAAATGTTCCTCTAAGCCATTACCGATCTCAGCGGCCATTTCATGAAATTTATCACGATTTTGGCGTAACTTACGCAACTTCAAAGTTCGCCGTTGGCCGCGCTGTTGGGCTAACAATAAATTCTCCGCAACGGTCATTCGCGGTGCAGTTCCCATTTTAGGATCCTGAAAAACCCGACTAAGGTGCTGCGCCCGCTTTTCTTCGTTATCCCGGCTGATATCGCGATCACGTAAAATGACTTGGCCAGCAGCAGGCTGTAAATTACCGGCAATGGTATTGAATAACGTTGTTTTACCAGCCCCGTTAGTGCCTAACACAGTCACAAAATCACCACGATTAATGGTTAAATTCAATTGTTTCAGAATGTCACGCTGTTCATTACCAGTATTAACACTGACCACAATATTTTTTAATTGTAAAATTGGCTCACTCATGCCGTGCCACCCCGTTCCGAATTATTTTTTGGACGTGAAATTTTTGCTGCAAAGTTGGTAACATTAACGCTAAGGCTAAAACAATGGCCGAGATCAGTTTTAAATCGTCGGTATTGAAACCTAATTGTAAGACAATTAACAAAACGAAACGGTATAAAATACTGCCTAAAACTACCGCTACTAAACGCTGATTCAAGGTCAATTCACCAAAAGCAACTTCGCCGATGATGATCGAAGCTAGGCCGATAACGATGACGCCGATCCCCATGCTGACGTCGGCATAACCGTTACTTTGCGCCATTAAGGCACCGGAAATCCCGATAAAGCCATTGGAAACCATCAAGCCCATGATCGTCATGCCATCAGTTTTAATACCTAAAGAACGCGCCATCGTAACGTTATCACCAGTGGCAATAAAGGCCTGCCCTAATTCGGTTTGCAAGAAATAACTTAAAATGATCAAGGTCACAAGTACAAACAAGAAGCCGACCACTACACCGTCAAAGTATTGTGGTAATCGTGTTAAAAATTTGGCCTTAAACAAGGTGTTCTCGTTTAATAGGGAAACATTGGCCTTACCCATGACCCGCAAATTGACTGAATACAAGGCGGTCATCACTAAAATACCGGCTAATAAGATTGGAATTTTGCCTTTGGTGTAAAGCAGCCCTGTGGCTAAACCGGCTAACATCCCGGCAACAAACGCCAACAACGTTGCCAATAATGGTGACATCCCGTGGGTGATCGCCGTAACGGCCACCGCCGCACCAAACGGAAAAGTGCCTTCAACCGTCATATCAGGAAAATTCAGCACCCGGAAAGTCAGAAACAAGCCGACACCGAGAATCCCCCACATTAAACCTTGACCGATCGCTGATGTAATTAGACTCATTTATAAACCTCTCCCTTCTGCTGTGCTTCTTTTTGCAACTTAGCCGGGATCTTGATCCCCAGCAAGTCCGCTTCCTTTTGATTCAAAATCAAATCACCTTTGGCCACGATTTTGATCGGCGTAGTAGCTGGTTTGGATTTACCTTCCAATACGTCTGCCGCCATATTCCCAGTGACCACGCCTAATTTATATTGGTTGATCCCGTAGGTCGCTAAGCCACCATCTTCAACCATGGTGCCAGCCGGTGGGAAAACAGGGATCTTCGCCGCATTCGTGTTTTTAACTAATGTTTGCATGGCACTGGCAATCGTATTATCCGTCGGTACATAAACGGCCTTAACTTGGCGCGCCATTGTTTGGGCAACTTGATCAACATCATTAGAATTAGAAACGGTGAATTCTTTGATGGTAAAACCGTACTTAGGTGCAATTTTACGTACCACTTTAACTTCAGCCTGAGCAGATGGATCACTGGATGTATACATGACCCCTAGCACCTTCACATCCGGCATGATCTCGCGGATCAATTTTAATTGATCGGCAGTTGGTGTCCGGTTGGAGACCCCAGTAATATTGTGACCAGGATGCGCGTTATTTGCCACTAACCCGGCCGACTTAGGATTGGAAATAGCACCTAAAATCAACGGCGTAGTTTTATCTGTATTGGCGATCGCCTGCGCAGCTGGCGTAGCGATCCCAATATTAAGATCAGTGCCTTCATTTTGAAAACGTTCAGCGATCGACTTCAAATTACTCTGATCACCTTCAGCGTTTTTAAAATCAATCGTGGCGGTTTTACCATTAACAAAACCCCGCTTACGTAATTGATCAATGGTCCCCCGGCGAATATCATCTAAGGCCGGATGGGACATGGTCTGCAAGATCCCAATGGTCGGCTTTTTCACCGCCTGTGGTTTATTAGATTTGACGCCGCCTTCCTGGAAAAACGCAAAGCCCAGAAAAACCAGTAACAAACCGATGAACGACAACATACGTTTCATATCAAACTCCCCCTAATCTTTTCAAGAAAAAAAGCAATCACCAATTTGGGGTGATTGCTTAAAAGTAAACAAAAACCCGCATAGATTATCTATGCGGGCATGAAAAACAACAAGGCCAACATAGATACGATCCTCTGACAGATCGTATCTATCTTGTCTAAGATAGTCGTCTGTCTACAGTTGGCTTTGCCACCAGGCATTGTTTAATTGTAGACGACTAACTTGCATTGTAGTTCCTCTTTTCTCGATTTAAGTTACTTAGAGTATAAGTCAGTCCAACAGAAATTGTCAACTAGGAATTTTTACGTTTAATTGCTAGGCCTAATAAACCACTTAGATTAACACCTAATAAAGCTATCCGCCCACTTGCTGGTACTAAAGCGGCCGTTGTTTGCACATTAACTGTATACCTGAAGTAATAGCCATTTGTGGCTGCTGGAGTGGTGGCCAGTTTAAGCAAGGGACTATGGGTCACCGACACTGCAACTGTATGCCTACTAGTATTTTTTAATTTAAGCTGATATTTGCCAGCAGGCAGCAGCGTTTTTTGCATCCATTGACCTGGTTGCTGCGCTACCCAATGATGCTGCTTTTGCTGTAAGGTCAAGCGTAACGCCTTTCCACTAGTCGCAATATCCGCCGTTTGAATCTGATTAAAGGCCTGCGGAATTTTTATTGTCTGAACCAATTGCTGACCAGGCTGCACCTGCAACTGACTCATTTGAAAATAACTTCGCACTGGCTGCATCGTCACCGGGTTAGTTTGTGATGTAGCCTGCGACCAACTAGCTGTTTTTAGATAACCATATAAATTTGCGACCATTAACCCAATTAAACCAGCATAATAAAGTCGGTTTTGCCGCCACAAATGGATTTGATCAAGCGGACTACCACTAGCAAGGCCAAATAGAAACGGCGCCGCTAAAAAGGCATAACGGGCTTCGACTTCCCAGAACAAAACATGTAGCAAGAAGATCCCCAATAACCCTAATTCAAAAAAGAGTTGTCCAAAAGTCGGTTCGCGCCAACTTTTCCAAACCGTCCACCAAGCTAAACTTAACAAGATCAAATAAATAACTTGGCTAAAATTAGCAATCACAGTCCGAAGCTGGGTTTGCCGCTGCAATAAGACTTGCGGAATTTTCGTAAAACTATCCGGCCATAATAACATGCCCATTGTGCCGGTTGACCACATCGTCACTGTTTTACGATAAAATTGCCGCAGTAAACCAAATGGTCCTAAGTGTTTCAAGCGTCGCCAAAGCGCTTGATCAACTGCTGTTTTATTGGCCTGAACCGAACCTAAGCGTGTCGTAGCATCAATATCACTTTGTGAATAAGTACCAAAGCTAGTTGGATTCAACCCCATTAACATCCAAGAACGCGTAGGAAAAACGCTGGCCGCCTGCGGTTGATAGCCGGTAGATCTTGCAAGTTGCTTACTACCAGCATTGCCTGCCCACAGCAGCACTAAGGCTAATCCAGCAACTAAAACAATTTGGCCGCAACGACGCCAATTTAATGGTCGTAACAACCACCAACCCAATAAGGCGGCAATGCCAAAAACGATCGTATTACCTTTGATCAAATAACCGAGCATAAAGGCCAGAATAGCACCGCCTAGCCAACAATAACGACTTAATGACTTTTTTTGCTGGTAGGCCAAGTCCACACAAGTCAATAATAGTAACGGATAAGGTAACACTAACCCATCCGTATAAAAGTCTAGCGCATACCCAAAAAAGGGTAAAAATAGTGGTAATAGAACTAATGAAAAAGTTGCCGCAGTTTGACTATAATGGCGGTATAACCAGTGCCATACTAGACCTATTGCTAAATCAATATGTAAAAATAATAAAACATTCAGGAAACGCCCAAAAGCGACGCCTTGGATCTGACCTGTAAGATGCATAATTCCAGCCAAGATCACCGTAATATTAACATTGTTAGGATACCAAGAAAAATAACGGAACCAATGTTGCTGACCACGTGCTAAGGCAGCGGCCTGCATTCGAACCGCAGCGGGATCCAGTGAACCCATCCCGACGATCTGCCAAGCCAGCCAGCCTTGTATCGCCAGCACCAACACAACCAACAACCAACTTAATTTGTTTTGGCTGTGCGGACGCCGCATTAGCCAATGATAGCCATGAACGAGAAAGAACAGTCCGGTTAACGCTAAGATCAATAATAGTGGCGCAGCCAGCCAGTGGATAGTCACTTGCCGATCCACTGGGACTAATAAAGCAAGCACCGTGACCATACTTAAAACCAGCAAAGTGATCATGGCGATACTGCGGCGTAAAAAAAGCTGCATAGCTAGCCTCCCCTATGTAAATATCGCTTAAGCAGAGATTATATTTTTTTAAAAAGGTAAACTTAATTATACTATTTTTGCTGTCTAACTGTTAAATCTTAATTATCATACTCGTTCAAAAGTCTATTTTCAATCTGTAAAAAATTTACCGCAATTATTGTTAGACTTGTGCTATTCTGATTAAAGATTACATATGAAGCGAGGACAATAGTTGTGCTTAAAAAAAGTCACATTTTATTTTGGTTATTATTACTTAGCGCAGCGATCAGCGAATGCGTGATCGCCGCAACCTTTTGGGGCAACATCGATCTACTGACTTATAATTTTCCGTGGGCACAGATTTCTGCTCAACACTGGCTAGGCCTTTATCGGCCGCAATATGCTGGCACTTACCAAGTTAATTATCCACCATTGGTACCGACGCTACTGTGGCCGTTTGGTCAAATAATCAATCATTTTGGGCTAAGCATAACTACTGGTTCTGGTGCCCACAAAGCGGCAGCATTTCTAACGATCAAATTATTAGGCATGCTCTTTCAGTGGCTCACTGCCGGCTTTATTTACTGGAAGGCCAATTCGCGGCGTTTAAGTTTAGTACTAGGTACACTGGTTTTACTTAATCCCAGCATTTGGTTTAACGCAAGTTTTTGGGGCCAGGCAGACGCACTTTTAATTTTCTTCATCGTTGTTAGTTTTTACTATCTACAACAACAACGCTTTGGTTGGGCTAGTTTTTGGTTTGCCTTAGGTTGCCTGACTAAGCTGCAATTCATGTACTTGGCCCCTTTATTTGGCCTGTACTTATTATTAAAAGCCCGTTGGCCCCAAGTATTAGCTTGCGTTAGTGGAATCATTGGCCTTAATTTACTCGGCTGGTTACCTTTTATGTTGGCCATGCGCCAGCCGCTACTACCACTTAAAGTTTTCACCAGCGGCGTCACCCAGTATACCGAGATCATCGCCAATGGTTTTAATTTTTGGGCGGGCGCTTTAAAAGCACGAATCTGGAGTAAGCAACTTAGAAACACTGATCACATTACGTCCTGGCTAACTTATAACCATCTGAATACCGTCATCTTAGTGCTGATCATTATCAGCAGCTGTATTTGGTTTTGGTGCGTAGCTAAGAAAAAAGTAGCGGCGTTACCACTGGCCTACACCGGAGCAATTTATAGTGGTCTGATTTTCATGTTCACCATGGGCCAACATGAACGCTACCAATTAAGCATGCTCGCCTTCGTCATTTTATTATTACTCAGTCAAACAGAAAAAAATGACTTAGTACGACCGTTATTGTGGTATAGCAGTGTGACCTTGATGACCTTCCTGAATCAGGCGGTCTTTTATTTATCTGTTTATTTGAAGATCAGTTCCTTACAAGGATTTGCACTGGCTTTGCGTTTGGGAGGCATTATCAATACGCTGCTCTTTTTACTTTTAGTTGGTGAACTAATTTGGCACCGACCACAGGAGGTTGATTATGCAAAATAAATTAAAACAACGCCAAACTGGCTTTGACATTTTACGCGTTTTCGCTATTGGCTGTGTCGTTTTTAGCCATGCCCTACCGCAAAAAATCAATTTTCAACAGCTTAGTCCTGTGGATCAATGGTTAAATGCCGCTGTGATCGCAATCGGACATTTAGGCGTTCCCATTTTTTTCATGTTATCTGGCTATTTTTTACTGAAACGTGATTATTCGGATGCAACAAAAATTCGGCAATTTTATCGTACCCATTTTTGGCCCCTGCTGATCACTTTAGAATTATGGGTGCTGGCCTATACCCTATTCTTAAAATTATGGCTCCACCGACCAACCGATTTGTTCCAAGTGTTTTTGGATATGACTTTTATTTCGCGAACTGGGCGTATCGGCGTCGGCAATTATTTCTTTAATTACTGGTTTATTCCAGCAATTTTAGGCCTTTATCTGGCGGTACCATTTGTAGCCCGCGCGGTTCAGCACTTTCCGCGCCGCTATTTGTTGGCAATTTACGCTTTGGTCGTCAGTCAAACAATGCTAGTACCAACAATAACTTTATTTTTTAACGCGCAAGGCCTACCAGGAATTTCGGTCTCCCAACTAGATCTATCTTACTTTGGCGGTTTAAGTGCAACCTACTTTTTTGCCGGTTATTTATTGCGAACACAACGTCATCAGCCGCCTTTATGGTTGGTGGGTCTAGGTACACTTATCTTAACTGCTTTGATCGTTACTACGCAGTATTACTTCCAATTCACACAATATAAGCAGTACACTGGCGGTCAACTTAACATGCCGTACGGCTACTTATTACTGCTACCCTGTGCATGGGGACTGATGAACTTAGCTCAACATTGGCAACTTCACAATTCAGCTGGTCGCTTTATCTTTTACCGGTTAGCACAGTTATCCTTTGGTGTTTTTCTGATCCATCGTGGTTTTAGCTTAGTTTTTATTAAATTAAATTGGTTCACGACCTTGTCGGTGACCCGGCAAACTTTTGTCGTTTGGTTCGTTTTATTCGTGCTTAGTTATCTAGTCGTTGGGGTACTAAGCTTAATTCCAGTGCTGAAACGCTGGTTATTTTTGGGACGGTGATCTTATGCTTAAAAAAAAGACAATTGGTTCTTGGTGGCAACAAAGTTATTTAGGGTTATACGGTTTAATTCTCTTAGCAATTTTTGGTCTAGCAGCGGCAGCCTTTCCTGATTCCTATCATCATGGCACGGTGCGCTTAGATCGATTTTTGATCCTTATGGCTGCAGCTGTGGTGCTTTTACTATTATTTGCTTTGAAGCGCTGGCTAAACCGACAATCTAACCGCTTGATCAGTCTTTTAACTGGGGCGATCGTGTTACTTAGTCTTGGTTTTCAGCTTTGGCTAGCCTTTCAAATTATTGGTGATAATATTTTTGACGGCATGGATACGCGCTTCCAAGTGATCAATTTATTGAAAGGCTCGCGGCAGTGGCTTCCATATTTTCACCAATTAGCTGAAAATAATGTGCCGCTGACCTTGATCGAATTTTGGCTATTGCAAGGCTTTAAAGTGCTACATATCAATGGATTTATCGGGTTGAACTTATTTTTGTTTGCTATTGTCGACTTAACCCTAGCCTTAAGTTGGGATTGGTTGCGTCGGCATTTCAGCCTACAAGCTGGCTTTTTGGCAATTTTAATTGCTACCGTCTATTTTCCTTTTTATGGCTACGCACTTTTCTTCTACACTGACGGCTTGGCGGTTCTTTTTCCGGTGCTCACTTTGTGGTTACTTGATCGTTATTTTGGTACGCAACGCAGGAGCAGTCGGTGGGTGCTTGTCGTTCTTTTGGGCTGCGAACTGTGGTTAGGCTTCTGGATCAAAGGCAACAATGCCATTTTATTAATTGCTTTGATTTTAGTTTTACTGATCGAGCATCATTTCGGTTGGCGGCAAACGGTGGTCAGCATCGCCGTGATCGGCATTATTTTCTTTAGTGGGCAGCAACTTCTAGCGCCACAAATTAAAAGTGCCTACGGTTACCAACAACCGCTCAGTAAAAAAATGCCGGCTTTGACCTGGACAATGATGGGCTGGAACAAAAGTACTAAAGGCTCCAGCAGTCATGCTGATACTGGTATGATTCAAAACCAGCCTACCTATACTAAAAAACAAGCATTGGCAAAATACGAAATTAAACAGCGCTTGAAAAATATGGGGTCGGTTGGTATTGGCTATCATCTAGTCCGTAAATTAAGTTTGATGTGGGCTTATGGCGACATGGATGCACTAGAAACTATCAATCAAGCCCAGCATTATCCGGCCGTTTTTCGTTACCTTTATGGTTCTAAGAAACCCCTATTAAGCACTTGGAATCAAATTTTATATTTGACTATTTTATTTAGCAATTTGTTGTTAGTCGGCCAACTCTTTATTCACCGGCGCAAATTAGCACCAACAACGAGCTTTATCATACTAACGATTCTAGGCGTCGGTGCCTTTCACTTATTATTCTGGGAAGCCGAGGCACGTTACGTTTACTTGTTACTACCGTTTTTGTTGATCCTTGCTAGTGGCGGTCTGACCAGTACTGAAATTCAACCAGCACAGCAATGGTTAGCGCATCGGTCTAATTGGTGGCGTTTAGGTTTAAGTACCGTTATTTTAATCGGTGCTGTGCTAGGTTTCTGGCAATCACATTGGTTAACTAAGCCACAGGTACAGCAACAACCGCGGATCATGCAAACTAAGGATTACGGTACCATCAAATTAACTAGTCAAAAAAAGTTGGTACAACAATTTAAATTAAAACACGCGGCTAATCAGATCACCTGGCTCAATCCTCGTAGCCAGCGAAAATCTGGCCTTCAAGTCACGGTGCACCAAGTTACAACTAAGAAAACCTGGACCTTGCACCAACAAAAAGACCACCAAACCTGGCAGCGTCGGCTTAACCTAAAGCCAGGCACGTACCAGTTAGTGATCCATAACCCGCAAACAAAAGTGGTTAAAGTAGCCATTTTAAGAAGCTGGCAATATCATGCTGTTCCGCAGCTAAAGCCCCTAACCTCAAAGCCACAGCAGCGCTACTTATTATTAAAAGTTGTTCATCAATGGTGGGCACCACTACTGTCACTGACACAACTAAGTATTCTCTATATTATCGTTGTTGGTAGTTTACTGCTGTCCATTTGGCGCCGCCCTAAAATAAACTAATAAAAAGCTTCTGGCTTACCAATCGGTAAAGTCAGAAGCTTTTTCAATAATATTAGCGCAAAATCTGTGCGATCCGTGCAATTTGTTTGTTTAACGCCAGCGAACTATCATCTTGCTGTTTTTCCGCTGCTGTAAAGGCCGCCGCATCGATCCTATGTGCCGTTGCGTCAACGCTAGCTGCCATTTGGGCACAGCCGGCCACATAATCTGCGTACGCCGCCAACAATAAGTGATGGATCCCCAATGCTTTTGCGGGTGGTCGTACTGCTTTAACAGTGGCAAGGCTGGCCTGGTAACTCGCCACGCCTTGATCAAAATTAGCTTTGATGCTGGTCCATTGATCATTGCTAATATCAGCCGTTGTATCAGTTGCCAAAGCATTTTTTAGTAATTCGTAATCACCATTTAACTCACCGGTTAAACGCTCCGTAGTGGTGATCAGCGCATCGATCACTTGGGCATAGTGTGCCATAACCTGTTGTACTTTTACCATTTTTACCCGACCTATCTATAGAATTATTTGTTCATACCTAGACGGCGTTGCACAAACTTCACGATCTCAACGATAATGACGATCGAGAAGGAAGCGCCTAATACGGTCAGCCATTGATGCCAGTCAAGTGGCGTGACGTGGAATAATTGGTTGAATCCAGGAACTAAGATCGTGGCCGCCATCAAAATCGTGGATGCAAGCACTGCCCAGTTAAAGGCATGATTAGCAAGAATACCACGATGGAAGATCGAACCATAAATTGATTTAACGTTAAAAGCGTGGAATAACTGAATCAAACCTAAGGTCGCAAAAGCCATAGTCAGCGCATCAGCGTGGGCCAGAGCACCGTTAGCATGCACCGGATAAGTGATCCCGATCCAATAAACGGTTAACGTGATGATTCCCTCCAACAAGCCTTGATAAATGATCGAATGACTTAAGCCGCCGGAAAGGAAGTTTGACTGCCGCCCGCGGGGTTGACGCTTCATAATATCCCGCTCCATTGGTTCAATGCCTAAGGCGATCGCCGGAAAAGTATCAGTCACTAAATTGATCCACAAAATCTGAACTGGCGCCAAAATTTGCCAGCCCAATAGCGTCATCATAAACAAAGTCAATACTTCACCTAAGTTGGCCGATAACAGGTACTGGATCGCTTTTTGAATGTTGGCAAAAACTTTACGCCCTTCTTCAACGGCCACAACGATCGTCGAAAAATTATCATCGGCTAAAACCATGTCGGAAGCATTCTTGGACACTTCAGTTCCCGTGATCCCCATACCGATACCAATATCGGCTGCCTTCAGCGCTGGGGCATCATTGATCCCGTCACCAGTCATGGCAACGACTTTGCCGCGCTTTTGCCAAGCGTTGACGATCCGCACCTTATGTTCCGGTGCGACCCGCGCGTACACCGCGTAATCATCCACGCGCTTAGCAAATTCTTCATCGCTCATGTCGTCGAGTTCGTTACCGCTGATGATCGCCTTTTCATCATGATCACTAATAATACCTAAGCGTTTAGCGATCGCTTCGGCAGTATCACGGTGATCACCGGTGATCATCATTGGGCGAATACCGGCTTCTTTGGCTTCCCGCACGGCTTCTTCAACTTCTGGCCGTTCGGGATCGATCATCCCGATCAAGCCACTAAAAATTAAGTCTTGTTCCACAGTATCTGTATTGACCTGTGCAGGGATCTCATCCACAATTTTATACGCCATTCCCAGAACACGCAAGGCCTGGCGCGCCAATTGCGTATTAGTACTTAAAATCAGCTCCCGCTCGGTGTCATCCATAGTCGCTTCAGTACCGTCAATTTCATAGCTAGTTGTTCGTTGCAATAATTGATCTGGCGCGCCTTTAGTCGCTACCAGATAACGCCCATCTGCCAGTTCATGGATCGTGGTCATCAATTTACGTTCTGAATCAAACGGTACTTCGTTGACCCGCGGCAAACGATCTAGCAACGCTGACACGTCCAACTTATGGGTCAAGCCAAATTGGACCAACGCTGTTTCGGTGGGATCACCGAGCAGCTTGCCAGCTTTGTCGATTTTGGTATCATTGGCCAACGTCATGATCTGGACCGTCATGTTGTCAAAAGTTACCTTACTCTCACTAGCAACTTCTAAACGATTATTAGTGAATAATCGTTCCACGGTCATTTTATTTTGGGTCAATGTTCCGGTTTTATCAGAAGCAATAATATCAGTGCTGCCTAAGGTTTCTACTGCCGGTAATTTACGGACAATGGCATTACGCTTCGCCATTCGCTTGGTACCTAATGCTAAGGTGATCGTTACAATTGCTGGTAAACCTTCAGGAATCGCCGCAACGGCCAAGGAGATCGCCGTCAGCAGCATATTCAAGATCGTTTCGCGCTGATTTAATAATCCTAGGGCAAAAATCAAAACGGATAGGAACAAAATCAACCAAGTCAGTGTTTTACCTAATGAATTTAAATTCTCCTGCAAAGGTGTTTTGGTTTCATCGGCTTGATTCAACATGCCGGCGATCCGCCCCACTTCGGTTTGCATCCCTGTCGCCACCACGATCCCCGTGCCCCGACCGTTGGTGATATTACTATTCATAAAGGCCATGTTGGTTTGGTCACCTAAACTAATTTTTTCATCTGGTTTGACTTGTAACGCGGCCGTTTGTTTTTCCACCGGAACCGATTCCCCCGTCAAGGCCGCCTCTTCCACCCGCAACGTTTGTGCTGCGATCAGGCGCAGATCGGCTGGGACCACATCACCGGCCTCCAACAGAACAATATCGCCAGGCACCACGTCTTCACTTTTGATCGTGATCAGTTCACCATCGCGCCGAACGTGCGCCATCGGGGCCGACATTTCTTTCAGTGCATCAATCGCCGCCTCAGCCTGAACCTCTTGGAAAACACCGAAAACGGCATTTAAAACCACTACCAGTAAAATGATCACGGCATCCGCCATTTCACCGCTAAAGGCCGCCACGATCGCCGCAACTAATAAGACGGCGATCATGAAATCTTTAAACTGATCAATAAAGCGCTCAATGATCGTTTTTCGCCGCTTCGCCACTAGGCTATTGGCGTCACCTTCCGTCAGCCGTTTATGGGCTTCCGTTTTACTCAAGCCTTGCTTGGCAGTATGCAACTGTGCTTGAGTTTCTGCTGTTGTTGTGCTGTAAAACTTCTTTGCTTGGGCCAAAGATGATTCCCCCTTTTAGTTGATTCGCAGCATACAAAAAGTGAGGCCCATGTATGTTGCAGAAACACACATAAGTCTCACTTTTTAAGATAACACCAGAAAAGTCGGGTAGACTTTCTTGTTGACGACGTTATCACGGCCATGTGTGGTCGCAAGTTACTCCCCTATGAATTAAGCATAGTATAACTGATTGTTTATCTGTTTGACAAGAAAAAACGTTCTACCGCCAAAATTGATCAAAAACCGTGATCGGTAAATGTCGCTTATGCGCAGTCTTTAAATACCAAGCCTCAATTTTTTCAGCCGCAGCAGCAGTGACTGCCTTACCTTCCAAATAATCGTCGATATCATCGTAACGCACGCCTAAAGCGACTTCATCCGGTAAGGCTGGCCGTTCTTCTTCAAGATCCGCAGTTGGGACCTTAAGGTAAAGATGTTCTGGTGCGCCTAACACTTTTAGCATTTGCTTACCTTGCCGTTTATCAAGCCGGTATAACGGTACTAGATCCGCCCCGCCGTCACCAAATTTGGTATAAAAGCCTGTGATCGATTCAGCAGAATGATCAGTCCCTAATACCACACCTTGGCGCGCACCGGCAATTCCGTATTGGGCGATCATCCGCTGCCGTGCCTTGATATTTCCCTTATTGAAATCATTGATCGTTAACTGATTGGCCGTCAAAGCTGCCAACGTTGCGTCTACTGCGGGCTTAATATTAACACGTAGCGTTTCATCGGCCTGGATAAAATCAATTGCCGCCATGGCGTCACTTTCATCGGCCTGTTCGCCATAAGGTAAGCGGACGGCGATAAAACGATAGGCCGCATCGCCGGTTTCCGTGCGCATCTCTTCAGCCGCCATTTGCCCTAGACGACCAGCTAAAGTCGAATCCTGACCGCCAGAAATGCCAAGGACTAACGTTTTTACAAACGAATACTTTTTCATGTAAGCTTTCAAAAAATCTACACTTCTACGAATTTCTGCTTGCGGATCAATAACAGCTTGTGTTTTCATGGCCGCAATAATTTCTTTTTGTAACGGGCGCATAGGCTCAACTCCTTCAATCTCTGGCTGCGGAATCTACAGCGCAACCGTTTTTTTACGACTATTGCCGGCGCAAGTCCACTTCGTAAAATGGCTTTAACCGACTATTTTTTTATTATACCACGTCGCGGCAACGCCAACGGCCGGTAAACTGACACCGAATGTCACATTAAAAAGGGTGTGGTCCAAAATTTTCAGCTTCATTTATGCGCGAAACGGACGCTCATAATGACCGTAAAAACTAACAAAAAACACCTGCAGTGAAATCAAAATTGATCACACTGCAGGTGGCGAATTTTATATCGTAAAAACCATTTTGGCAGTTTTTTTCAACCTAACCTAAGGCACTATTCCTGCTTGTCACTGACCTGATTGTGCAACTGACTAATAATTTTCATTTTATGGTCGTACAACTTTTGTGACAGATCAACTGGATAGTTCTGTGGATTCAGATCACGTTTGTATTCGTCCCACAAGGATTCCAGCATCGCAGCAGAATAACGGCGAATTTCTGACAATTCAGGTAAGTCGTAGACTAATTGACCCTCTTTGAAGATCGTTTTCAATAGCGGCCGCGCGTCAAAGTTAGAGATTGTTTTGTTAATATACGTATAGTGCGGATGGAACATATACAACGACGGTTCTTTCAGTGGTTCTTCATCCCACAACGTAATATAATCGCCTTCTGATTTACCGTCTTCTTGTTTCGTAATACGCCAAACTTGTTTGCGACCTGGTGTCGAAACCTTGATGGCGTTACTGGACAACTTGACCGTGTCCTGCATGTCACCATTTTCATCCTCGATCGAAACTAACTTGTAAACCGCCCCTAAAGCCGGCTGATCATAGGCTGTGATCAGATGAGTGCCGACACCCCAGACGTCGATCTTAGCGTGCTGCATTTTTAAATTCTGGATCGTTTTTTCATCTAGATCGTTGGAAGCATAAATTTTAGCTTCAGTATAGCCAGCTTCATCTAATTTTTGCCGTACTCGTTTGGAAATATACGCCATGTCACCAGAATCAATGCGCACCCCTTGAAAATTGATCTTGTCACCCATTTCGTTGGCCACCCGGATCGCATTCGGTACCCCGCTTTTCAGCGTATCATAAGTATCGACTAGAAAAACGCAGTCCTTATGCGTTTCGGCGTAGGCTTTAAACCCGCGATAATCACTACGGTAAGCTTGAACTAAGGAATGCGCGTGGGTGCCGCTGACCGGAATGCCAAAAATCTTAGCCGCACGAACATTACTTGTTGCATCAAAGCCACCAATATAGGCTGCCCGTGTCCCCCAAATAGCGGCGTCCATTTCCTGCGCCCGCCGCGTGCCAAACTCCATAATGCCATCAGTCCCGACAACGGAACGAATCCGCGCCGCCTTAGTCGCGATCAAAGTCTGATAGTTAACCATATTCAAAATCGCCGTTTCTACCAATTGACAATCAGACAAGGTTCCTTCCACCTGCAGAATTGGCTCGTTGCTGAAAACAAGATCGCCTTCAACCGCCGAACGAATCGTACCAGTGAATTTAAAATTCTTTAAATACGTTAAAAACGCTTCCGGATAGTCCCCCGCTTCGCGTAAATACGCAATATCGGTATCCGTAAAAGTAAGTTGTTGAATATAACGAACGACATGTTCCAAACCAGCAAAAATTGCGTACCCATTACCAAAAGGCATCTTACGGAAGAAACATTCAAAAACCGCCCGGCGATTATGAATGCCTTCTTGCCAATAAGTCGACATCATATTGATTTGGTATAAATCAGTATGCAGTGTATAACTGTCATCCGGATATAATTTTGTCATCATCATTCTCCACTTTTAGTTTTACAGTCATTTTAGCATTTTTAAACCTGAGTTGCGACTATTTCTGCGGTAATTGGTGATAAAGCCGCCACATTTGCCAACGACCTGCCGCCATAGTACCCCAACTGCGGCTGTGCATTCCCGTCACATTATTACCGTGGCGGACGTAATCCATCAACGGCTGCCGCAACACGACCGTAGTTAAATGGTACCGCTGTGCCACTAAAAATAACCACTGATCGTGCATTTCAATTTGCTCCGGAAACGGTAATGCCGCCCGCAAGAGACGTTGACTGATCGCCATCATCGCACCAGTATACCCATTTTTCAATAAATTACCGACAAGCGACTGCGGCAAACGATTATGATTGTACGCATTCCAAGAAGCCGCGAGCAACTGCATTTGCCCATCAACAACCCGCGCATCGTGGACGATCAGGTCGGCTTTTTGTTGCTTAAATGCTGCCACCACCTGTGCCACCTTATTGGCATACCAATAATCATCTTGATCAGCGAGAAAAACAAGCTCGCCTTGAGCCTGTTCCAACGCACGAGCAAAACTTTTAACCGGTCCTTGATTATGCGCATTCACTAAAATTTGCACGCGCACTGGGCTCGCCGCCGCCACTTTTTTGATCACCGCCACCGTTTCATCCTGAGAGCGATCATCCACGATCACAACTTCATCCGCAGCGGTCAATTGCGCCAAAATTGAAGTTAATTGTCGCGCCACCGTAGCGGCACCATTATAAGTTGCCATACAAACAGAAAGCATTGTGAACCGCCTTTCATTATCTATCCTACGATCTAGATTCAAAGAAAACTGTGGCGGCTTGATTTAGAAAAGGCGCCAGCCCCACTTGTGGAAGTAACGGTACATTGAAGTTAGGAACATTTTAAAGCCACTAGTACTTTTATGTGAATCGCGAGCGTAGTAATGGATCACTGGCGCATCTGGTAAGTAGAATATTTTACCCCCGGCTTGGTTGATCCGCATGCACAGATCGTTGTCTTCAAAATACATGAAGAAGCGTTCATCAAAACCGCCGATCTGCCGCAATAACTCCGCCTGTAAAAACATAAACGCACCGGAACCGAAACGAATCTGCTGCCGCTCTTCGCTTAGATCCCGACATTCATAGCGTGCCAGGCGCTTAGCAAATAACCGCTTGACCCAAGGCGAATGTGTAAAGCGTAGCATATAATCAAACACATCAAGTTTATCCCGAATCAAATATTGCACTTGCCCATCAGGAGCGGTGATTTTCGGCGTGATCATACTGATCGTTGCATCAGCCGCTAGGAACTCATACATCGTCACAAAACTGGCGCGATTGATCAGAATATCCGGATTACAACAAACAAAATACGGATCACGTGTTTGCGCCAAGTTCACATTGTGGCCAAAACCAAAACCATGATTATGTTTAGCAGCAGTGATCAAGATCTGCTTACTCGCTAATGCCCGTAATTTTTCGACATAAGCAGGCGTCGAATGGTTGTCAAAAAGCCGTAGTGTTACCGGATAATAGGGCAAGATCTCTTTTTTAAAACGTGCGATTGCTTCAAAAACATGCTCACTATTATAGGTCACAATGCTGACTGTTACTGGTTCCATTTTTTCACCTCCTGTGCTTAAAATCTCATTCAAAAAACGGTTCTCACTTCGTTGGTAAAACACGCCTTGATCCAACAAATAAGGGCTAAAAAGCACCGCTGCCCTTTAGCCCTTGTTTAATTAACTGAAAATTATGCCTCTGTGTCACCAAATTCGCGGGTCACGATTTTTTGTGCCGCTTCAATGACTTGATCCATATTGTAATACTTGTATTGGCCTAAGCGTCCCCCAAAAATCACATTAGGTTGGCTGCTAGCTAATTCCCGGTATTGCTTAAATAAACCATTGTTGCGCTTATCATTAACTGGGTAGTAGGGTTCGTCACCGCGCTGCCAGTTTTCTGGGTATTCACGGGTAATGATCGTCTTATTTTTATCACCTTTACCAAATTCAAAGTGTTTATGCTCAATGATCCGGGTGTAAGGTGTTTCCGCGTCAGTATAGTTGATCACGGCATTGCCTTGATAATTATCAACGTCCAGTGCTTCTTCTTCAAAACGCAAACCCCGATATTCCAATTCACCTAATTGATAGTCAAAGAATTGATCGATCATCCCCGTGAAAACGATCCGCGGGTAGGTTGCTAAATAATCAGCCTTCTTGGCAAAGAAATCTTGGTTCAACTCAACATCGATCAAGGGATCAGCTAACATTTTTTCAACGATCTGCGTATAGCCACCGATCGGAATGCCTTGGTACGTATCGTTAAAGTAATTATTATCGTAAATGTAACGTACAGGTAAGCGCCGAATAATAAATGCCGGTAACTCAGTGGCTTTACGCCCCCATTGCTTCTCTGTATAGCCTTTGATCAACTTTTCGTAAATATCCGTACCGATCAAAGAAATGGCTTGTTCTTCTAAGTTTTCCGGCCGTTTGTCGCCTAAAACCTTGCGCTGTTCTTCAATCTTAGCCTTAGCCTCAGCTGGGGTCACAACGCCCCACATTTTATTAAATGTGTTCATGTTAAAAGGCAAGTTATACAATTCACCCTTATAATTAGCTACTGGTTCATTGGTATACCGATTAAATTCAGCAAATTGCTGCACAAAATCCCAAGTCTTCTTAATACTAGTATGGAAAATATGGGCCCCAAATTTATGCACTTGAATGCCATCTTTTTCTTCGGTATAAATATGGCCAGAAATATGATCATCTTTTTCGATCACTTTGACCCGCTTGCCGCGTTTAGCCGCTTCATAAGCAAAAGTTGCTCCGAATAGCCCGGCGCCAACAACTAAATAGTCATAATTTTTCATGGTTTCTTCCTTTCAAAGTTAGAACGTAGCCGCTAGAATTGCGTGCGCCTGATCGCGCAACGCAGACAACAAGTATTTTAGCATAATGTGCCTAACTTTAGCTACCCAAGAGCCAGTTATGGCTAAACGCCGGAATGATCGTGTCCTGCAGTAACGGAACCATTTCAAAATAAACTAAGGCCAACATATAGGTTATAAATAAACCAATGTACAGCCAACGCAGGTAGTGGCGCCGCGGCAACGCATCCAACGTTACTAAGTAACCGATCACCATAAAGGGCAACACATCACGCAAAGCCCGGGCAAAAGAAAACTCAAATGTGTACAACGGCATCGTTAAAACACCCACCACGGTGAAGGTAAAAACTAACCAAATAATGCGCCGTTTTCGGGCAGTCAACAATTGGCGCTCAGCTAAATATTGGTAACTATAGTACATAAATGCTAGATCAAACATACTAAAGATCCAAAACGGAATGTAGCCTAGACGCACCTTTTGAACAAAATACAAGGATAAATGATTCAAGTGCAGGCTGCTTAACACAGCCAACATCATTTGTGAAAAGACAGGTACCATGACAACAACCGAAAGTAGGAAAACAACGGTTAGCAATCCAATTTTCCATAAATTATGCGCATCAAAATAATACAGTGGAATTACCAGTAAGTAGAGCAACCCTAAAACCTGCAGGCTAGCGCCTAATAACACAAATAAGGTGAACAGTGCCAAATTACGGTAAGTTTTTTCCAGTAAAAAGTGGCTAGCATACACCAATAACGCCATCATCATGAAATTACGTAACTGGATCAAATCTAAGAAAAATGGATAGCAAAAATAAAAAGCCATAAATCCAGCCGTGTGCGGCGTTAATTTCTGAACCCCACGATATAAAACAATCATAAAGATCGCCGTCAGTATCAATCGAAACTGCTGGTAATTCAACCCCAGCATGGGTCCAAGCCGCGTAAGCACCTGATAGCCAGGCTCACCATACGGAATATGTGCGCTATACAACCATTGATAGGTGAAAAAATCAGCGTTTTTATTGTTACCACCGAGTAAAACGATTAAGCACAACACAAATAGCCACTCTGCCCAACGCATTTTTTGGCGGCGGCAGCTGGCGACAAGGTTTAGCAGGTAAGTTATTGATGTTGCAGTTAATAAATACACGGTATCCCAACCTTACTTTGAGGCAACGCGGCGCTGCCATAACTCACGAACAAAAACCCAGAGAAAGCCTAGTAACATACCGGCAATCATAAATTTCAACATAATTTCACTCCTTGAGATCGTCATCACCTGGCGGTCTGCACTGGTAGCCCAGGCTAGTACCCGGCTATTACGTAATTGATACTGCTTTTCAAATTGTGTAACCGCCACTTTGGCGGCCACATTAGCGCCTTTAACCGCAGTCTGTTGTTTGTGGTCCGTAACGTCCACCCGAATCAGACTTGAATTATGCGCCGTGGTTAAGTTAAGCTCACTAGGCTGCGTCAAAGCAGTACTTAATTTAGCCTGCTTAAAAGCCTGACGTAATGCTCGTTCAGTGGTTGGGCTTTTAAAGTTGTTCTGAAACAAACCAGTTAACTGGGCCCCATTATCATAATTAATATACGTGGTCCCGTTAATTTTTTGCCGGCGAACTTTAGTTAAACTGATCAGTACTTGACTGTGATACAGCGGCGTTGCCTGCGGGCGCCAGATCAGGCTAAAACCGCCCCCGATCACACTACCGATCAGGGTACTGAGCGCCATTACTTTGAATAGATGAAATAATCGCTTTAACGCTACACTTGGTTGTGTCATCTACCCACCTCAATTACCTAAGTAAAGCACGACACTAAACGGTGCTGGTGCCTGCTGCTGTAACTGATAAGCCGCCTGTTTAGTGGTCACACCTTGTTCCAAAACCAGCAAGCGTGCGTCGACCACGTGAAGCAATAATTGCTGATTACCAGCAGTTTGTGCCCCAGTAGCAACAAAAATCACCCGCTGAAAATCAGCCTGTAAACGCGCCAAACTACGTTTTAATTCGGTGAGCGTCAATAACACCGGCGCAGCAGTAGCCAATTGCGGTAACGTCGCCACAGAATCCCCTTGATAATCTGCAGGCGTGGTGGGCAACGCCAATTGTTTCAACATTGCTGCATCAGCCGCTAGATCCACTAGCAAAACACGCTCGCCGGTCGCAGCATATTGCTGTGCCAGCGCCTGGATCGCGGCGCGCTGTTGTGAACTGGCAACTGGTAATTGCGCCAGAATAACTTGCGACCGCGTCAGTGCGATATCCAAGGTATTACGCACCGCCGCCAGTTGAGTTGTTGTCGGTTGGGCCGCCATTACCAATGGTGTAGTCCCTAAAGTTGTATTCGCAAAATAAGGACTGCGGATACGGCGATCCAAAATTTCAACACCGCACCCGCTGGCTAAACCTAATATAACGGCAGCAGCGATCACCACTATGATTCGCTTGACCGGTAATTTTTGTAAGGCAACAACTTGGTTGACCTGTGTCCGCTGTGCGACTTGCCCGCGACCTAAGCCCATCACGGTTTTAACTTTTTGACTAGCAACTTGGGCGTAAACCGTGGCAATTTTTTTAGCCGTAGTCCGCTTGCCTGCAACCACATTAATTTGCACCATGGAATTATTGTTGTTGGTGTGAACATTGACCATTTTTTCCAATTTACGCAGGGAGAGCGTCACGCCCCAAGCTGCTAATTTCTTTTGGGCCGGCTTACTCACCAGATCGGTGGTGATGGCTTGCCCAAATGTGGAAACGTATTGTGGATTCACCGTTTGATCAAGTACCACTTGTTCCTTACTTTCTGGCAAGCTAAGTAAAATTTGACTAGTGGCATTATATTTTGCTGGGGCAGCTGGCGTCGCACGACCTAAATGGAGTGCAAAAAAACCACCGACTAGGATCACTACCGTCACCAAAATTTCAATCAAAGCGCGGCGCTTTAAAATATTGCTGATTTCGCGCCAACTGATTTTTTTGACTTCTAACATGTTTTCACCTTTTTCAAAAGACTAGGCATTGATATCCTGAATAAAGGCCGCCAATGCTTCCTGCCAAGTGGGAATTTTAAAACCAGTCGCTTCTGTTTTACTAAGATCAAGAAGTGAATGCCGGGGCCGCCAAGCCTTTTGAGGATATTCAGCTGAAGTCACTGGACTTACCGTTACCTGCTGATGCTTAAGAATGGCCTGCGCAAATTCATACCAGTTACAGCTGTTCTGGTTAGATAAGTGGTAAATGCCGTAAGCCAACTGGTGGTCAACGGCAAAAGTCATGAATTCGGCTAACGTTCGGGTCCAAGAAGGCCGGCCAAATTGATCATCTACTACCGTTAACTGATCATGGGTTTTGGCCAAGTTTAACATGGTATAAACAAAGTTTTTACCGTATTCCCCAAAAACCCAAGATGTGCGGATAATATAGTATTTTGTTACTAAACGCTGGATAGCCTGTTCACCTTCATACTTCGCACGCCCATATTCATTGCGTGGTGCTGGCTGCGCGTCAACTGTGTACTCCGCGGTCTGATCACCAGCAAAAACGTAGTCCGTACTGATATAGACTAAGGTTGCCCCCACGTGCTCAGCTGCCGCCGCAACATTAGCAGTCCCATCAACATTGACCCGCTGATTGATTGCTTTTCCAGGTGCTTCTTCCGCCGCATCCACGGCAGTATAAGCCGCACAATGATAAACCACCTGCGGTTGAAAGTCAGTGAAATAAGCCGTCACTGTCGCCTGATCGGTGATATCTAACTCACTGCTACTAGGTGCTCGATAGGCCGTTTCACAACCATCCAACAAATGGCGCAATTCAGTCCCTAATTGGCCGTTAGCGCCGGTAATTAAAATTCGCATGATCACTGCTCCTTTTCCAAAATAAAGTTAGCCGCTGCCGGCCAACTGACTTAAAACCCAGTCAAGCGGACAAACGCCTTTTTGATGATGTCTGATCGTGGTAAAGCAAGGTAGGCAAACGTACGCTCCGGCTTTATTCAAGCACGTTGTCATTTGCCCCCAGTTTCTATTCGTATCTTTTTACTAGAAGTATCGCTCAAAAAACGGCCGCTTCACCGCCACAAAGTAAGCTGCTACCTTGATAACAGGTAGCGCAACAAACCGCATCAGAAAACAAATTCAACACTCGCTATTCACAAACGCGGTTAAGCATAAACGCTGGTATTTTTTAAATCACACTGGCTAGTTAAAATGCACTTCACTGCTTATTTTAACCCTGCCCGTTGTTTCAGCGGCTGCCACCAAGCTTCATTATCCTCAAACCACTTAATGGTCTTGACGATGCCAGTATCAAACGTGTATTCCGGCTGCCAACCCAGTTCGGTTTCGATCTTCTTCGGGTCGATAGCGTAACGCCGGTCATGACCTAAACGATCCGCCACGTATTTGATCCGTGAATCCGGTAAGTCCAAGGCTTCAACGATGCGGTGGACAATTTGGTTATTGGTCCGTTCATTATGCCCGCCCACATTGTAGACTTCGCCTTTTTTACCTTCACGGAAAACGAGGTCAATGGCGCGGCAATGATCGGTGACGTATAACCAGTCGCGAATATTTTTGCCGTCACCATAAATTGGCAAGTCCTTGCCTTCCATACCGTTGGAAACCATTAAAGGAATCAACTTTTCCGGAAATTGGTACGGGCCGTAGTTATTGGAGCAGCGGGTAATATTCACGTTCAGCCCGTAAGTTTCATAGTAAGCGCGCACAATCATATCCGCGGATGCTTTACTAGCGGAGTATGGTGAGTTTGGTTGTAGCGGTGAGGTTTCTTCAAAATAGCCTTCAGCGCCTAGTGTGCCGTAAACTTCGTCGGTGGAAACTTGCAAATATTTACCCACGTTTTCTTTTTTGGCCACATCTAATAAGGCCAACGTGCCTTGAACATTGGTTTCGATAAAGACTTCCGGGTGTAAAATTGAACGATCTACATGGG
Organism: Loigolactobacillus binensis; assembly: GCF_005405165.1. GTDB lineage: Bacteria > Bacillota > Bacilli > Lactobacillales > Lactobacillaceae > Loigolactobacillus > Loigolactobacillus binensis. Next base: position 24,451 of record NZ_BJDN01000003.1, on the reverse strand, counting down.
ATTCGGCGGCAAAGTTAATGATGCCATCAATGTTGAATTCATGAACCAAATGGGTCACTAACTCACGATTCGTAATGTTGCCATGAACAAAATGATGACGCGGTTCGTCTTTAAGATCGTCCAAATTATGGCTATTGCCAGCATAGGTCAATAAGTCCAAGTTGACGATCGTATCTGCGGGATGAGCGGCCAAAAAGTAATGGACAAAATTAGCGCCGATAAAGCCGGCCCCACCGGTAACTAACAGATTCATTATTTAGCCTCCCAAGTAAAGTTTAATTCCGCGTCTTTCAACAATGGATGATGTTGATCCTTTTCCGACAAGACTAAGTGATCCAACGGCATCGGCCATTTAATGCCAATCGCTGGATCATCATAGGCGATGCCACGGTCAGCTTTAGGTTCGTAGTAGCCATCCACTTTATAGGCCACGTTCACGTTTGGCGTCAAGGTGACAAAGCCATGGGCAAAGCCTTTTGGTACTAATAATTGACGATGGTTATATTCACTGAGAATATAACCTTCCCACTGACTGTATGTCGGTGAACCTTTCCGAACATCAACTAGCACGTCATAGATCACGCCGGTAATGGCGCGCAATAACTTGGTTTGCGCGTAAGGCGCTAATTGGTAATGCATCCCGCGCAATACGCCGGGTTCAACGGACAAGGATTGGTTGTCTTGAGTAAAGTCGTTATCAATATCAGCGGCGATGAATTTGTTTTTCGTATAAGTTTCTGTGAAAAAGCCGCGGTGATCGCCGAATACGTCGGTTTCAACGATACGGACATCTTGTAAGCTTGTTTTTAGTACGTTCATGAGTTTCTCCTTCTTAATGACATAAAATAAAACGGCCATTATCGTGAAATAGTCGGCTGGTGCGTAAAAACTAAGTGTTTTTGGGCCGTACTAGCCTAAATAATCCAATTGATCCGTTGCCAAACGGATCATATACTGACCATATTCAGTTTTCTTCAATGGTTGCGCTAACTCCAGCAATTTATCCTTACCGATGTAGCCCATCCGGTAGGCAATCTCCTCCAAACAAGCAACTTCCAAATTTTGGCGCGTTTGGATGGTTTCGATAAAACTGGATGCTTGTTGCAATGACGCGTGGGTACCGGTGTCCAACCAAGCAAAACCGCGGCCCATTAATTGGACATCCAACTGACCCCGACGCAAATATTCTTGATTGACGTCCGTGATCTCTAACTCGCCGCGCGGTGACGGCTTGATCTGCTTAGCGATATCCACCACTTGGTTATCGTAGAAATACAAGCCAGTGACCGCGTAATTACTAGTTGGGTGCGCTGGCTTTTCGACGATGGAAATAGCGTGATGATTTTCATCAAAATCAACCACCCCAAACCGTTCTGGATCATTAACATGGTAGCCAAAAACCGTAGCGCCAACTTGCTTAGCCGCTGCTTGTTGCAACATTTTGGAGAGCCCGCCGCCATAGAAAATATTGTCACCAAGGATCAAACAAACGGAATCACCGGCAATAAAGTCTTCCGCCAATAGAAAGGCTTCGGCCAATCCATTAGGCTTAGCTTGGACTTTGTAGGAAATGTTCAACCCTAATTCATGCCCATCTTGGAATAATTCTTCAAACCGCGGGGTGTCCTTGGGTGTAGAAATGATACAAATATCCTGAATTCCCGCCAGCATTAAACTGGATAAGGGGTAATAAATCATCGGTTTATCATAGACCGGGATCAATTGCTTTGAAATAGCCCGCGTAACGGGATACAAGCGGGTTCCCGAGCCGCCAGCTAAAATGATACCTTTCATTTGAACGTTCCTCCTAAATCACTTTAATCGTTTTTCTGACCAAGTGTAACTCGGTCTAACCTCCAATAGTTTACCACAAAACCACAAGGGGTAAAAAACTACTCCGGCCGCCGCCCGAAGATAAATTTCAATAAATAACTGGCCTTAGTAAAATCGCGCTTTAGTAATAACTGGCTAGCAAAACGCAATAGCAAATGACCACGATAATGCCACTCACTGATTTTCTGGTATTGATGATAATAGCGCCACTCTGCGGTGATAATACTGCGGTAGCGGGGCATTTTGATCTGCTGAGTATTCATCACCGACAATTGATGGTGTAAAACACTTGGCAAAACTTGAACCGTTCCTTGTTGTTGGTCTAATTGATAAAATAACCAGTTATCCAAAAAATCCAATTGAAAGGCCGCACTAAAACCGCCAAGCTGATGTAAAAAAGCAACTTGGAGCAAAGCCGCCGAATTGATTGCTAAAACATGACGCTGCAGGCCAGATGCCAGCGGAACCACCTTGAAAGGTGAGCGAATATCGCGCGGTGACATTCGCACGCCGCTGGCTTCGATCTGAGGTACAATTGCCTGCGCCGTCGTTGTCGGCAATTGTTGTTGTAATTCAGTTAAAAACGCAGCGGTTAACTGGGTATCCTGATCTAACAGCCATAAATACTGACTTTGCTTTTGCTTAGCCACCTGTAATCCAGCATTGTAGGCAGTAGCGATGCCCAAATTACGGGGATCATGTTGATATTCAAAATCCGGTAACCAAGTCAACGCTGCGGTCGTATGCGCGTGAGGTGAATTATCATAAAGTACAAAATGGATATGCGCCAAAAAAGGCTGCAATGCCGGCGTTATTGCCTGTTGCAGCGACTGTAGTGTTGGCGCAGCTGCTAATTCAGTTTGGTAGAAAACGACCACCGCCGTTAATTGCATCTCGGTCACCTACTCTACTTTGATCCGGCGAATTTTCGGCCGAAATTGTTTGCCTGCATGCCAACCACGTAAAATAATCCGTGCTTTACGGAAGCGCTGTGGTTGCTTACCAAATAACACGTGCAGCAACTTACCGAAATTCCGATAAGACTCTTTAAACGCGCCTTTGCGACCAGCAGTCACGCGCTCTAAATAATATTTGTTACGGAAATAGTAGAAATACAATGGTAGCCGCTGCGGGCTATCGGTCAAAATATCTGGCTCCCGGCCACCTTTTGTTTTATGTAACACATTAGCCGCTAACACCATATAAGCCGGTGCGTAACGGGATAAGCGCCGCGTAAATTCAATGTCATCAAACCAGATAAAGAACTCAGGGATCGACAGACCGACAGCCATTACCGCCGAACGGGCAACTAGTAAGGATACAAAGGACCCTGACTGCAGTTGGATCAAACCAGCCGCTGACTTGGCCGACCAATTTTTAGTGGTTTCTGGTACATTATTCGGGCGACCATCAAGTAAGCGAATATTTGAGCTTAAGAAACTAAACTGACCGTTTAATTGCTGCGCCGCTTTAACCAACTCCAACAAAGTATCAGTTTCTGGAATCGTATCATCATCCATCAACCAGACTAGATCGCTTGGCGTTTCGTTGAAGCTCCGTTGTAAGCCTAAGGTAAACCCACCGGCACCACCTAAATTTTCACTGAGATTAAACACTTGTAGCCGTGGATCATCAAGTGTTGCTAAATAGGCCTGCGTTTCATCAGTGCTATGATTGTTGATCACCAGTAATTTGGTCACCGCATAAGTCTGCGCCAATACCGCAGCGATGCTTTCTTTGAGCAATGCTAAGCGATTATAGGTGACGATCACTGCCGTTACTTGAGTATTCATTAAAATTCTACCTTTCGGGTACCGAGTTTGCTGCGCGCACCAAGCACGACAGCCATTTATCCTATTGTATATAATTTACGCCAAAAATAGCACTAATTTCCGCTAAATTTAACTTAAACGCAAAATTTAAGCGCCCTTAATCTGTTAAAAAATAACCGCTTACCAGTAGACTGACCGGTAAGCGGTTTATTTAGCGTTCTAGATAAAACTCAAAACGACTACCTACATATTGTGTGCGTACGTACTCAAAAGGTTCGCCGCCCTTTAAAAAGGATAGCTGCCGCAAACGCAAAATAGGATCGCCGCGCTTAATGTCCAATAATTCTGCAATACGTTCTGACGCGGTCTGCGCGGTCACCGTTTGTTGCGCACCACCTAGCGTTAAGCCAGCTTTACGCTCTAAAGTTCGGTACAGCGAACTAGTAACTTCTGGCTTGCTGAATTGCCGAACTAAAGCTTCCGGTACCGTCGCCACTTCAAAACTGATCGGTACCCCATCCGCATAGCGAATACGTTCCATTCGCAAAACCTGAGCATCTTCAGCTAACTTCAATTTCTCTTTTTCTGATAAGGATGGATTGGCCACGTGGTAGGAAACCGTTTTGCTAGACGGCGTTTTACCCTGCGCCAACATAATATCAGTAAAACTAGTGACGCCCGACATTTTTTCCTGAACTTTCTGATTAGCCACATAAGTACCGGCACCTACGCGTCGTTCTAAAATCCCCTCATCCACCAAAGTCTGAATGGCTTGGCGTAAAGTCATCCGACTGACGCCAAAAGTCACGGCTAGTTCACGTTCCGCCGGAATGCGGTCACCAACCGCCCATTTACCGCCTTCGATATCGCGTTTGATTGAATTATGAATCTTGATATAAACCGGTGATTCCATGAGCTTACCTCCTCTCTACTTCACATCATAAGTTGCTCATTGGCCGAACAGGCGAATGAGCATGGCTGTTACGGTCGCTAACCATTCTTGTAGCCAAGACCACGCCGCAAGAAACCTGGTTCCCCCAACAATCGCTTAATTAAGAATAATATAGTCCAATTTAGCGCAAAAAGGCAACTATTAACTTAAAGTATGCTGGAAAACAAGGTTGACCAATTAACTTAGTAGCACCATAGCTTAAAATCTAACTGCTTTTAGGGCACACCTAACAAAAACAGAGTTCGGCAATGATCGGCGAACTCTGTCGTTGTTTTTTTAAAATTTTAGTCAGCATCACGAACAAAATGCCGGCCGTAGCTGTATGTTTCTAATAAATTAGCTGCATTATCAATAATATTCATATCCGCATCTTTGCCAACAGCAATGCCGCCTTTGCTGGTCAAACCAAACTCGTTAGCTTGGTTGACCGAGCTCATCAAAACAGCATCGTACAAATCAGCTTCAGTAAATTTCATGGCATTCTTAAACGCGTCCGGGAATTCCAAAACGGAACCAGCTAAGGTCCCATCAGCTAAGCGGGCTTGTTTATCTTTAACGAAGACTTTTTGTCCACCCAGTTCACTTTCGCCTTCAGGCATCCCTTTTGAACGCATGGAATCAGTCACTAATTCGATCCGTTCTGGGCCTTTTTGATCGAAAGCTAGTTCAAGCATGTCTGGCACAATGTGGAAACCATCCATGATCAATTCGGCGTACATGTTATTTTCCAACATCACGTGGCCGGTAACACCAGGTTCACGATGCTTGAATTCACGCTGAGCGTTGTACAAATGGGTTGCGTGGCTAGCTTTACTGGTCAATAATTGTTCCCGGGTTGCATTACTGTGACCAACGGCCGGCACGATATTATGGGCTAAGCAATAATCTTCAAATTCCTTAGCGTGATCATCTTCTGGGGCGTAAGTGATCAATTTGACCAAACCGCCCGCCAATTCGTTCCAGTGATCGAGTAATTCAGGATCAGGATCTTTAATATATTGTTCAGGCTGTGCACCCTTAAACTTAGCAGAAATGAATGGGCCTTCCAAATGAACCCCTTTGATAACTGGGTTGCGATCGGCAGCAGTTTTAACACCGCGCATCGCTTTTTCGATGTTAGCATTAGATTGGGTCATGGTTGTAGCAAAATAAGTGGTGATACCTTCGTTTTTAGTCATTTTTTGAACCATAGCGTCGATCTCGTCAGCGTTACCGTCCATGGCATCAAAGCCATAGCCACCATGACTGTGGACATCAATGAAACCAGGGATGATCGTCTTACCGGTTGCTAAAATAACTTCATCGCCAGGATAATTTTTGAAATCTTCCATTGCGCCAACCGCCAAAATTTTGTCGTCAAACCGTACAAAACCATCGTCGATGATATCGTCACCGGTATAGATCGTCGCGTGCTTTAACACTTTTACAGTCATTACTTATCTTCCACCTTTTCATTTCAATTCCAATTTTAATAGCACCTTTTGCCAACTGTTTTAATCAACAATCACATTATAATCGGTATAGACCAAAATTTCAAGCCAACTTAACTTTACCTGGCAAGCCGCATCTAGAAACGCTTTGCTTTTTTTCTGAAGCTTAACCACTATTGGTAGCGGTGACACAACACCACTAGGCCTTATTTTCTTTGGCAATGGTGGCATCAATTCCCTTGACCACCGCCGTCATTAACCCTGCTTCTTCCATGGCCAACAAACCAGCAACGGTCGTGCCCCCAGGTGAAGAAACTTGATCGATCAAATTCCACGGATTAGTGGCACTTTCCGCTACGTTAGCCGCACTACCTAACACCGTTTGCGCCGCAATTTTAGTCGCGATCTGTTTGTTCAAACCGTATTTGACCCCCGCGCGCGCTAATGCGTCAATAAAGAGATAAGCGTAGGCAGGCGCACTACCGGCCAAAGCACTGAAAGTGGCAAAATCCTTTTCCGCTAATGGTGTGGTATCACCTAAGGCCTTAAATAATTGTTCGATCTGGGTTAGATCCGCGGCTGGCGTTGCCTGACCAGTTACTAAAGCGGTCATGCCTTGACCGATGGCTACATTAACGTTCGGCATTGCTCGAATAATACTCAGGCCAGTGCTATCAGCGTTTTCCTGCAACTGCGCCAGCGATATCCCGCCAGCAACTGAAACTAAAATTGGCCGGTTAGTCGCTAATTCTTCCTGTAAAACCGCCACAATCTCCAGCGTTTGGGCCGCTGGTACTGCTAAGATCACGATCTCCGCCTGCTTGACCACCTCAGCATTACTGGCAACGGCGGTCAACCCATATTCGTCAGCAAAAGGTTGATAAGTACTTTCATGCGCACTATGAACCAAAATATCCGCCGCGGGAACGTACTTTTGTTGACACAAACCGATCATGATTGCTTGCGCCATATGCCCAGCGCCGATAAAACCAATTTTCATACTAAGCCTCCTAAGCTAATAATACATGACACTCAAAAGGCGGTTATTTCGCGCCACCTTTACGCCAAATTCATTGGCAAATAATAACTATTTAACTAACTTCATTAACCTACTGCACCAACTAAAAAGTTAGGCGTTGATTTGAGCCTAGCGAAAATTTGCGCGACTGTCAACAAAAAAAGAAGTAACGGCAAAGTTTACCGTTACTTCTCAAAGCGCCGCTATTTTACTGGGATAGCTGGATTCGAACCAGCGCATGACAGAGTCAAAGTCTGTTGCCTTACCGCTTGGCTATATCCCAATCAATGGAGGAGAGTGGATTCGAACCACCGAACCCGAAGGAGCGGATTTACAGTCCGCCGCGTTTAGCCACTTCGCTACTCCTCCATAAGTTTTTCAACACTAAATAGTTTATCTAATTTTTCTACAAAATGCAAGCTTTTTCTATCTAGCCAGCCAGACCCTAAGTCAAATCTAAAATTTGCAAACATGCGCGCCATTCACTGATAAAGTCACGGCCAAAGCGCCACTCATGCCGCCGCTTTGTTCCGTAGCCCACTGGGCGACACAAATAAGTGGTGCCGGCAATTTGATGCGGCGGATATTTAAAATGCGTATGCCCAAACAACACGTATGCCACCTGATATTGCTGCAACAAGGCACCTAACCGTGGCGAACCCATATACGCATTCCCTGTTTCCAGCAGTGCACGTTGTTGGTGAATGATATAAGCATCTTGGGGAACAAAATGCGTCATAAATAATACTTTTTTATGCTGCGCCTTTGCTTGCCGTAATTGCTTTTCTGTGGTCGCCAATACCAGGTCCATTCTTTCTGGGTCACTAAGCGGCTGTTCGATCACCCCGTCGATCCAAAACGCTTTTTTCCAGTGGGCAAAATCGGTCATCGTTTTACCTGGTAGCTGGGCAAATTGATAATCGTACCAACCATTATTACCGATCAAAACATAATCGGTGCCGGGAAAAGTAATTAACTTCTGATGGGCATAATGCGTATTAACGCGACTTTGTAATTCGCTAAAATCAGTGCCGCGCACCATATCATGATTACCAGCAATAAAGAAAACCCGACAATGCGGCTGCAATTGCTGCGCCATTTGCTCAACGTAAGCCACCGTTTCACGAAAATCATTAAAGAGATCACCGGCGATCAAATAATCGGTGACCTGTTGTGTCAGTAAATAGGTCACTTGTTGCGCCACTACTGCAGCAATATCTACTCGATTGATATCAAAATGATTGTCACTGGTCATCGCCACTTTACGCATTTCACCCACCTACTTTCTCAAGGCACTAAAAATGTGTCAGGCTAAGCCTAACACATTTTTGATTAGATTTATGCTTTAAACTGATTTTGCGGAAACATGTAAAAAAAGTATTGTCGCTTGCTCGCAACAATACTTTTTTAACCTGCTAGTTGATTCCTTCCATTAAACCTTTGATCTTCGGTACCATGAATCCTAGGATGATCCCGAAAGCAACGGTAATGATCCCGATCACTGCGAAGTACATGATCTGGTTAGCTGGTGTGTACAAGCGCACGATCTGCGCGTTGATTGCTTGGGCAGCAGCATCACCTAAGAACCACATACTCATCATCTGCGACTGGAACGCTTTTGGCGCCAACTTAGTGGTTGCGGACAAGCCGACTGGTGAGATCAACATTTCACCAATTTCGACGATCGCCCAGCTGAGAACCAACCACAAAGCGCTGACCCGTTGCTGACCGAACAATGAAACTGGGATGATCATTACTAAGAATGAAGCCCCAGCAAAAAGTAAACCATAGGCAAATTTAGCCGGTGTTGATGGCTGATGTTTACCTAATTTAACCCAGAACCAAGCAAAAATTGGTCCATACAAAATAATGAATAATGGATTCAATGACTGGAACCAAGATGGTAACAGATTAACGAACCCAAGGTTTAAAATAGTTTGGTTTTTAGCGAATAAAGCTAAAACAACCGAACCTTGTTCTTCAATTGACCAGAAAAGAACACTGGCAATGAACAATGGCACGTAAGCCCAAACCCGTGAACGTTCAACCTTAGTCGTTTTACGACTGGAAAGCATCATGACAAAGTAACTGATCGGTAGTAAGACACCTAAAATACTGAAGACTAAGATAACGTTAGTCACGTTAAACTTACCGGCAACAGCCATCAAACCGAAGATCACCAACGCGACGATCACGATCGCAGCAATTTTACGGATCAAGCCAGCCTTTTCATCTTCTGAAACTGGATCGCCAGGCCGCATGCTGGCTTCACTTAAGTTTTTACCGCCACGCCAGTATTGGATCAAACCGAAGAACATCCCGATCGCAGCGAGTGAGAAACCTAAATGATAGTTAACTTGCTGACCAATTGAACCGACAACATAAGGTGCCAAAAGTGAACCGGCGTTGATCCCCATGACGAAGATCGTAAAGCCAGAATCACGGCGAACATCGTCTTTGGTGTACAAAGTACCGACCATTTCAGAAACGTTAGGCTTCAGTAAGCCGGTCCCTAATACGATCAGGGCGATGGAACCATACAGTGCACCCTGGCCAAATGGCATGGCCAAAACAATATGCCCAAACATGATCAGTACGCCACCCCAAAAAACCGTCCGGCGACTACCTAGTAAACGGTCAGCGATAAAGCCACCGATCACACTAGACATATACACTAACGAACCGTAAATCGACATGATCGAGGCACCCGTTGCCTCATCAAAACCTAACCCACCACGTTTGACTGTGTCGATCAAGTAGAAGACCAATAACGCACGCATCCCATAATAACTGAACCGCTCCCAGAATTCAGTGAAGAACAGTGTCATCAAGCCACGTGGTTGGCCCAAGAAGGTTTTTTCCTCTTTGTTATTCAATTTTAACTTCCTTTCACCATTTACTTATCTCATTAATTTCTTAACTGTAAATACACACTACTCATAGTCACCCAACTAAATTTACTAATATGTATCTAGTTGTATTAAAACCGATGATCAATTTAACCGGCGCTTCACATCCTCTTCTTAGAGTTGTCACATAATTAGTATTATAATGCAAAGTAGTAAACACCGTCAATTATGGGCTGACTTTTTCTCATATTAATGCAGCCTATCCGCATAATTCCGCGCAAAAAAAAGAATTTACCGACTAAATCAGTAAATTCTAAAACAGCTTTCATTTTTTGTTATTTTTAATACCATTCAGGTTTATCACCGGCAGTATTCGGTTTATTGACCCCAATTGAGTGGCGAATTTCTTGATCTGGCTTTTGAATCAATTTAGTGACTAAGTCAGCAACACTTTTACGGGAAACTTCTGTCCCTTTAAAATGCTCGCCCTTTTCCGTTGTTTCAAACTTAACTTCATCCTTATTGGATAACCATGCAGGCCGAATGATCGTATAATCCAGATCAGAGGCTTCGATCACTTTAGCCGCAGCGGCATATGTCTGCAAATAACCACCATCTAACATCTGATGATTCCATTTACCAAACGCGCCGGGAACCTCATCATAAATACCTAATGTGGAGATCCAAAGCAGACGCTTAACATCAGTTTGTTGCATGGCGGCCACGACTTTAGTTGCCTGCTCTTCAATATTAGCACCGGCCAAGTTGGCGTAAACAATATCTTGACCGTCCATAGCGCTGACCAACTGAGCCTGATTTGTGGCGTCCCCATCGATCACCTGCACCCGACTAGCATCAACGGTTCCCAAACGCTGCGACTGGCGCAAAAATAAAGTTAATTTGGCCTTGGTTTCGGCTAACAACTGCTGTTCAGCCAACCGAGCGATCTTGCCGGCTGCCCCTAGAATCAATACATTACTCATGATATCCTTCCTTTCTACTCCACAAAAAGTGATAAGTTATTAGCAAAAAAACGCTAATAACTTCCTGATGTTACGGACGATGGCCATTCTTGTGGCCAAGACCATGCCGCAAGAAACATGGCTCTACTCCACAAAAAGTGATAAGTTATCAGCAAAAAACGCTAATAACTTCCTGATGTTACGGACGATGCGACTTAGACTTGCCGGTTTTCGGCTTAGTCTAATCGACAACGGGAAGCAAGTTCTATTTGGCGAATAAATGGTCTAGCCGATACTTGCTAAACAGGGTTGTCGAAAACCGGCAACAGTGGCCATTCTTGTGGCAAAAATCATGCCGCAAGAAACATGGCTCTACTCCACAAAAAGTGATAAGTTATTAGCAAAAGACGCTAATAACTTCCTGATGTTACGGACGGTGACCATTCTTGTGGCAAGAATCGCGCCGCAAGAAACATGGCTCTACGTTTTTAACTGTAATACTTTTAATTACATTTAGCAACCAAATTGACCACAATTTTTGCCCTAAAATTTCTGCTTAAACTTTTGTAATCTTACCCGAATCTTACTACGCAGATGTTGCAGCGCCAAATACTGTTGGCGCGTGTGTTCCAACCGCTTATACCGCTGGCGATTCTTCTTATAAAATTCCTGATGAAAATTTTCCGCTGGCCAAAACTTTTGTGCCGGCTCAATCGCAGTAACGATCGGCTTTTTATATTTACCGGAGGCTGCCAACGCTGCCTTAGAAGCAGTGGCGATCTGGCGTTGTTGGGCATTACGCACGAAAATCACCGGTCGATAATGGTTACCGCGGTCATCCATTTGGCCTTGGTCATCGGTGGGATCAGTGATCTGCCAAAATAAACTGACTAAATCGACGTATTTGACAATCCGCTGATCAAAAATAATTTCCACCGCCTCCACGTGACCGGTGTATTGGCCGACCACCTGCTCATAAGTGGGATTTTTTGTGTGCCCACCAGTATAACCAGAGATCACCGCGATGATCCCTGGTCGCGTATCAAACGGCTCGACCATACACCAAAAACAACCGCCAGCAAAAATGGCGCGTTCTTCATTTGGCCCATCAACAGCATAGTGCCGCGTTAAGTCAAACGTCGCCACTGTGTTTCCTGTGATCCGTTGATAAAAATCAGTCAGATCAGGGGTCAGATTGTTGCGCACCGCTAACGGCCGCAAACTAGCCTCTAAACGCGCTAATTCCGCCTTAAAGTTAGCACCGTTTTCAACCGCGCTTTTCAGAACAACTAATTGTTGCCGTTCCCAATCACGGGTTGCTGGATTGAGGATCAAGTTGTAGATGTCGTTTAGCCGGTCAGTTTGTTCAGCATTCATCACCGGTGCTCCTTTCACTGCGCCAAGATTTTAACTGTATTATTACTGAATTAGCTGGAAAATGCACTGAATTAACTTAGCCAAAATAAAAAAGCCTTAAGCTACGCCGCAATCGCGTTTCACTTAAGGCCGTCACAAATTAATTCACCGGATCACCAACACTGAGATCGGTGCGTATTTAGCCATATAGGCGGCTTGGCTACCAAAATGTTGGGCTAAGCCCTTCTTCGATTCAGAGCCAATAACTAATAAATCAGGCTTAACGTGCGGAATAATATCCTTAACGATCACTTCACCTGGTTCACCTTCAGAAACGATGGTGCGCACAATTTCGACACCCGCTGTCCGAGCTTGCCGTTGATAGTCTAGAATGTGCTTTTCTAGATCAGCCCGTTGCCCATGAACGTAGTCTTTACTAAGCGCTTCATAGACATTCATTTCTTCATTTTCTAAGATCGAAACAATGATCAATTCGGCCCGATCGGTTTTAGCCCGATCAATCGCATATTTAAACGCTAATAAAGCATCATCAGAATCATCAACACCAACTAAAATTCGGGAAAATTTCATTGATCAACACGCCTCCTAACCAATATTTGCTGCCAGTTTGGCAACGTATTTTTTATTGCCGCGGTACAGATCATAAACCGTCCATACTAATAATGCCAACACAGCAACGATCAGCAAATAAGCAATATTATCCGCTAAATGTAACTCACCTTTGGTTGCATTCGTGCCAAAGAACCCTTCGATCTGACCAGGCAAGCCGATCAAGTTCAAATAAGTCAACCCGATAACTGAGATCCAGCCTAATATCTTGACCCAAAGTGAATTTTTAAATCGTTGACCCATTTCCACAGCACTGTCAGTCATCATTAATAACGGCAACATTGAAAACGGCAAGGCAAAGGCCAAAAAGACTTGCGAGTTGTTCATCAATGTATTTAGCGCCGTATGCTCGTCGATCGCACTTTTACCGCTGGTCATCATAACGCAGATCAAAACTGGGATCACAGAGATCAAGCGCGTGACTAACCGCCGTAACCATAGTGGCATCCGCATATGAACGAAGCCTTCCATGATCACCTGACCCGTTAACGTTCCGGTGATCGTTGAATTTTGCCCGGAGGCCAACAAAGCGACCGCAAACAACGTTGATAAAATACCTGACCGCGCCACGCTGATCAATAAACCATTACTTAACGTTGACGTATCTGACAAAGCTTGGAATAAACCGAAGAATGACGGATCTTTGACCGCACCAGTTTTGAATACGGCCACGCCCATGATCAACAATAATGCGTTGGCGAAGAAAGCCGCCGTCAACTGAATATTGGAATCCCAGCTAGCAAACCGCACCGTCCGCGCCACATCGGCTTCATCATTGTGGTCGATCTTCCGCGTTTGTGAAATAGCCGAATGCAAGTACAAATTATGCGGCATCACCGTGGCCCCGATGATCCCTAAAGCCCCAGTCAAAGGCGTTTGGCCACCGATCTTAGTTGCACTGGAAAAAGTTTCTGCTCGGGGCATCAAACCAGCAAAAACCCCGCCCCAATCAGGATGCGATAACGCCACTTGATAAACGAATACCAGTAAAATAACTAAAATCAAGCAAACCACGATCGCTTCAATTTTGCGGAAACCAATTTTGGTCAATAATAGCAATAACAAAACATCTAACACTGTGACAAAAACGGCGATCACTAGCGGAATGTGAAAAAGTAAGTACAAGGCGATCGCAGCGCCAATGACCTCGGCAATATCGGTCGCCATGATCGCTAACTCCGTCAGTAACCACAGCACGATTCCCAATGCCTTACTAGTACGCGCACGAATCGCCTGGGCAAGATCCATCTGACTCACGATGCCAAGTTTAGCCGCCATGTATTGCAGTAACATCGCGATCAAACTTGACATCAAGATAACAGACATCAATAAGTACTGAAAATTTTGCCCGCCGGTGATCGACGTCGACCAATTCCCAGGATCCATATAACCAACCGCCACCAACGCCCCCGGTCCAGAATACATAAACAAAGTCTTTAGAAACCCTTTGCCTTTAGGCACCTCGACCGAGCCATTGATCTCCTCTAATGAAGGCCCATTCGCGTATTGAATCAATTTATGCTTACGCGGTGTTGTTTCGTTTTTTCCCATACTACTACACACCTTTCTGGCCATCGATTCATTCGACCAACACCATTATACAACGTAAATTAGATAATTTGAATACTTTTTTAGGTATACCAAACATTTTATATTGTATTTAGTATTTATTATTATTGGATACCGATAAAAGTAAATCAGTGTGTATCCGTATTATTGGGGACAAAAAAATCATCCTCCAAGGAAGATGATCAACACTAGCATTATAGAAAATGAATTCCGGCAACGCCTAGAAACATCGTCACTAGACCGCAGATCCGCGCCAGCGCTACTTTATTGACGATCGATTCGAATAATCCAAAATGATCGATCAACGCGCTAAAAAATAATTGACCAAATAAGGCAATGACCACGACTTGGCCGGTGCCGATCTGCGGCACCAGCCATGCGCTGCCAAACACATACAGCGCACCAAGGAAGCCACCGAGCCAGATCCACCAGTACGAACCGCCGGCCTGAACGGCTTTACCCAATTCACGCAACGGTAAATGTAATCCCAATAATAAAAATAGCAATAGGACTGCACCGACAAAAAAGGAAATTAAGGCTGCGTGAACAGAAGAACCAAGTACAACGCCCAGATGCCCATTGATCGCAGTTTGACTAGCCATCAAAAAACCAGAACCGATGCCCAATAACTGTAATAGAAAATGATTAGGCGCTTTAGCTGTAGTTGACTTCGTTGATCCACCAAGCATCCCAGTTGCAACGACCATTCCCACCGTAACTAACAAGACACCGATCATCTTCGCCACGGTAAGCCCAGATCGTAGTGAACCAAACAAGCCAAACTGATCGATCAGAATTCCCATGATGATCTGACCAAATAAGGGTAACACTGCCGTTTGAATACTGCCTAAACGCGGAAATAACAATAAATTAACTGTCATCCCCAAAACACCTAGCAGGCCACCAAGCCAGATCCACCAAGGATTACTCGTAAAAATATTTAACGAAATAAACGGCGCGACACCTGAAAATACGGTCAAAATAAGCAAGAATAACGCACCGACGGTAAACGACACCGCCGAAGCCAAATATGGTGAACCAACATATTGCCGTAACTTCGAATTAACGGCCGTCTGCATTGCTAGGCCACCACCCATCAGTACTGGAACTAACGCAAGTAAAAACATAAGATCACTCCTTAATACTTATTATTGATAAGTCAATGAGTGTATCTTACAAGCTGTAGTTAACTATAGGTCAAGCACTTTGTTTAACTATTTATCGCCAAGTTCCCGTGCCGTGTGACCTGAAGCCAGTAGGTGATCGTATTTCTTATAAGTATTTGGATCGACTTGTTTGGAATTAGGTAACAAATGAATTGCCTCAGTACCGGCGGCAGCGGCGGTTTTGTAGTACCATTTCTTGAAGCGCAAATAAGCTAGTGAAGATTCCAATTGTGCGATCTGATCCTCCAGTACTTGCTCATGCTGACTCAAAAAATCATATCGTGTAGCTAACGAGTCATCTCCATCCAGCCGCCAAGAAACAAAATAAGCAATCTCCTTGATCGGTACGCCTGCCTTTTTAAGATCAAGAATCATACGCATCAACTGCACATTATCTTCAGTAAAACGCCGTCGACCACCTGAATCACGTTTAACAAATGGCAACAGCCCAGCATGGTCATAATAGCGAATGGCCTCTACCGACAGCTTCATCATTTTGGCTACTTCGCCGATCGAATAAGTTTTCATCTGAGTCTCCTTAGCTTAGTTAGTTTCAGCTGTATCTTATCATTTGTAAGTGAAAATGTCAGTTGTGGGAAAGGCTGCCTAACTAATAAATTACTAACAAAATCAATCGTACAAGCACTGCGTGACTAAAAGGCAGCCACCACAATTATGCTTCCATGTCGTGAAGGCTAAAATCACTTAGTAGCCGCCGTTCGTTTAAAAAATACGATCAGGCTTAAAGTGAGCAACAGTAACACTAAAATTCCGATCATAATATTACCATTACTGAAAAGATCGCCGCCAAAAGCATAGACAAAAGCCACCGGTGCGCTGCCAATTAATATTGGTCCGATTAATTGTTTCGGCTTATACTGCAAATGGATCGCCATTAGATTTACAAAAATAGTTGGCAGTGCTGGTACACCATAACCGATCGTTAATCCGATCAGCGGATGACCGCGTTGGGCTATCTTATCAATAAAGCGCATGGGATGAGTTTGCAGTTTATGTGATAAATGCGTGTAGCGTAGACTCACTAAAACTAAGCTATTACCAAGCGCAATGCCTAACAAATTGATCAGGCCGCCAAAGTAAACACCATAAACCCCGCCAATAATAATACAAAAAACTGAAATTGGCAGAAATGGAATTGCGGCCATCAAACCGATCGAGATAACAAGTAGGGCCATGATCAATGGGTCATTTTGATGCCGTTGGATATCATGTCGCAATTCATGATTATGTTCAAAAGCATTAAGAAAAGTGGTCACATCAGTATGAAAATCGATGTACAGATAACCGATCAGCAGCAAAACAATAATCGTGCTCACACAATAAAGCGTTAATTTAGTCGCTTTCTTCATACCTGAACCTCTTCACTTTGTAAAACTAGCCAACAAATCAATGAACCAAAATAACTTGAACAATCAGGTCCAGTCAGCAACAAAAAAACGAAGCTAAGCCCGCCGCATCAACATCTATTATCTTTTTTACTTTTCTTAAATTATCAAACTAACTTTCAATATCAGAAGCCGTTGTGACGGTCACGTCTGCTTATTTTTCTTACATACTACTTTTTGAAGTAGCCAATGCCTGTAGACCAGTAGTACCAAGGATCAATAAGGTGCCCAGCAATTCCGGCCAACCAAAGCGAATCTGAAAAATCAAAACCGCCAAAATCGTTGCTGTAAGCGGCTCGAAGGCGCCTAACAAACTGGTCATGGTTGGTGCAATAAAGCGCAAGCTCTGTAGAACAAATAAGTAAGCAAATAAAGTGCCAAATACGAGCACAAAAACGAGCAACAGAATACTTTGAAAATTCAGCACTGGCGTTGGCGTACCGTGTAAAAAAGGTAATAAACCGCAGCCACCAAGTAACATTGCCCAACCAACAACGGCAATTGCACCAAATTCACGTAATAGCTGCCTAGGAAAAATCGTATAAACTGCTGTACTCAGTGCCGTTAATAACCCCCAGAAAAAACCAACATGGGAAATGCTGAGCCGATCAAGCTGACCATGTGTGACCAATAAGCTAGTTCCCACTAAGGCCAACACCAATGAGAATATATCCACCTTGCGCGGCATCCGCCAATGCCGTAAAGCTAAATAAATAATGATCAATACCGGACTAAGAAACTGTAAAATTGTCGCTGTAGCCGCATTGCTGTACTTGATCGCCATGAAATAAGTCAGTTGTGCTGGCAACATGCCGCTAAAGCTGAAAATGACCAACGCACCGATTGCCCGCGGTTGCTGCCATAATGTGCGCATTACTTTAGGCCTAGTAACAAAACCAAATAATAACAGTAATATGCCCGCACCGATCATACGTACACATACTAACCACTGTGGCGCCACCTGATAGGAAGTGAATAATGCTTGTGCGGCGATCCCAGAAAATCCCCATAATAGTGGCCCAGCAATTGCCAAGCCAATACCGCGTAAGCGTAAATTTCTACTGTCTACTATTTTGCTCATCCCTTTAAATCAGCAGTCCACGACAATTTATATAATCATCCTGTACCCGCCCTTTCTGATACTTGTTCTAAAAAAGCTGCCAGGCCAAGTATGATGGCTTTCAGCAACTAACAGCGTTATTTATGCTCAACTATAGCACAAAAATAGTAGTGCAAAACCGCTAGTGGTTAGTATCCAGCTGGGTTTTGAATAAACTAGTCGCTTGTATGGCGGCCAATTTAAACGCCAATGTTACGGTTCCTTATTTGATAAGTATTCAAGAATACACAATTATTATCACAGTAAAAGTAATTAAATTTAAGTTTATCGAAAGAAACAACAGACAAAACCTAAGCCCCCTGACACGACCAAAAGTACAACTTTATGCTCACTTACCCAATTGATTCTGGCCTGACAACACCATATTTATTGACAATAACTGAGCGATCAGTTATATTAGCCTCATGCGAAAAAAAAATCCTCAAAATCTAATTGCAATCAAAAATGCAGTTTATGACATTACGATCAACGATGGTTATCAAAATCTTAGTATGTCCAAAATTGCTAAGCAGGCCAACGTCCCACAAGCTACTATTTACCTTAATTACGAAAGTAAAGAAAAAATGCTGACTTCAATTTACGTTGAGACAAGGGACATGCTCGCTAGTCATACAAAAGTTGTCGCGAAACCACCAAATGTTGAAAAAGAAATTAAACGATTATTTACAAATTACTGTCAAGCGCTGTGGGATAATCCTAAACAGGCACTGTTTATGAATATCATTAATAACACCCCTGAGCTTATCGAAACCAATGTTTATCAAGCGCTAACGAACCGCAATCATGATATTATCGATTTGATCAAGTATGGGCAACAAATAGGTCAAATTGAAAATTTAACTTTAGATGTGATCGTTGCTTTCACGTTTAATGCGCTTAACTCCTTACTTGAAGTCACCTACACACGTAATTTAAATTTAACTCGCGAACAAATTGAAAAAGCAACTAATTTATGTTGGAAGGTCATTAAAGCTGATCAGTGATCAGCTTTAATTTTTTGATTGTTTTATAACTGACCGATCACTTATAAAAAGGAGCAACTAAAAAATGAATAAAAAAACCGCCATCGTTACTGGTGCTTCTGCAGGTATTGGCAAGGCCACTGCAATCCTTTTACACAATCAAGGTTACCAAGTCTTTGCCGGTGCTCGTAGAGTTGATCATATGCAAGACCTCGCCGCTCAAAATATTACCATCCACGCACTTGATGTTACGAAACCAGCATCAAACCAAGCATTTATAGACGCCGTAAAAAAACAGTGTTCATCAATTGACGTGATCGTGAATTCAGCTGGCTATGGCTCACAAGGTGCCTTAGAAGATGTGTCCCCAGAAGAAGCAAAAAATCAATTTGCGGTTAATGTATTTGGCCTGATGAACCTGACCCAGCTGGTGTTACCGCTCATGCGCCAGCAGCATTTCGGTAAAGTTGTCAATATTTCATCTGTCGGTGGTCAAATGTACGCCCCACTCGCCGGTTGGTATTACGCCTCGAAACATGCACTAGAAGCACTAAGTGATACGCTGCGAATGGAAGTCAAACAATTTGGAATCGATGTGATCATCATTGAACCAGGGGGCACAAAAACCGAGTGGGGTAACATCGCAATGAAGAATTTACTGGAACAAACACCGCCAGCCTCTGCTTATCGTGACTGGGTCACTAACTACGCCAACGGTAGCTTTGCTAACTTCTCCACTACACCGGAACAAATCGCGGCGTTGATTCTAAAGTCAATTAACGCAAGAAAACCAAAAACCAGATATCAGCCTAATTTCGCAATGACAATGTTAGTTATTGCCGCCCGTAAATTATCGTATAAAATGTTTGATCGGCAAATGTTTAAACAACTGAATGGAATGTTTAAATCCAAATGATGTCAACAATGTTATTTGGATCCCTTCTATCTCAAAACGCGGCACTAAATCTGCTGTGATCAATTTTTCAGCTCTGAAAACAAAAGAAGCACGCTAAGTCTTTGTATCAAGGACTTAGCGTGCTTCTTCAATTATGCCGTCTGCAGGAGTCGAACCTGTGACCCTCGGTTTACGATACCGATGCTCTACCAACTGAGCTAAGACGGCATTAGACATGACCCGTACGAGATTTGAACTCATGTTACCGCCGTGAAAGGGCGGTGTCTTAACCACTTGACCAACGGGCCATAACAACATAAATAATTATACAGGATTCTAGCATTTTGTAAAGCCATTTAGGATTAAAAATATCTCATCAACACGCTGGTCAGCTGTCGCTTAATCGTGACATCATCACCTGTGAAATTCTATTTAAGTTATTATGAATAGAATTAAAAGATATTCAAATATTCATTAATTCACAAAAGTGCTTGATTACTTTTTATTAAAAGATCAGCTTAATGGCATGGTAAAATAGCTTATCTGTTTGGTCATATTGATCATTTTCTCCTGTTCGGTAAATGATCATTATCTGCATAATAGTGATCATTAACAATGTTTTTCTAGACATAGTGGTAGCAAAATCAATTTTAAAAAGGCCAGTCAGCTGTACTAGTTTGCCGCCATTCAGCCCGATTAGACCATTGTCTTTTCACTTAAATTAACGACCAGAGTTTTTGTTTTAATTAGCTTTTGATAATTATTTTAATGGGATCGGCCGATCAGTGTCCAGACAAGTAATCTATTTGCGCTTATTTATTTTATTAGTCTGATTATAGAAAGATAATGTTCTTCGTTTTCAAGCAAACGTTTAAACTAAAATCACCGCAAACGCCGACAACTTGATCAGCAACTTATTTCCTATTGTAATGGTCTATATCACTTCTTTTGTGAACTGTTTTTTGTGCCTATTTTTCGGTTAAAAATTGCGGATAGCTTCACAAACACACGTTAATGCACATGATTTCAAAAAAAATTCACATAATGTTCAAAAAAGAATGTAAATGTAAGCGAATTAATGGTAGACTATGCTTATTAATTGTTTGGTAGTTTTTTTCATCACAAATTTTAGGGCAATCGCTGTTATGGTGCTTGCCGGTCGGGTTCCAAGTTCATCTGTGTATCAAAATTAAAAAAATGGATATGGGGGAACATCATATGTCAACAACAACCAAATTACGTCACACCGTTTTAGCAGCAGGCACACTTGTCGCTGCTGGGGCACTTTTCACAGTTAATACTCAAAATGCAGACGCTGCAACCAGTGCTACTGTACCTGCTGCTTCAACCGGCTCATCGTCGACTACTACTACAGAAAATACACCAACAACCGAAAATCAAGCGCAAACAACTAATAATACTGCAACCACAACTGATACCTCAGCTAAGACGGATACCACTACTGCAGCTAAGACAACTGCTACAGCAGCAACCACTACTGCTAAAGCTACTGACACAACAGCAGCTAAAGCAACTGCACAAAATTCAGTCAGCACAGCTAAAACTAATGTTAATACTGCGCAAACTGCGGCTAATACAGCCAAAACTGACCAGGCTAACGCACAACAACAAGTTAGTGACGCCAGCCAAGCCGTTAATGAAGCCGTTGCTAATAAAGCAGCTGCAACTGATGAAGCGATTGGTGCTGCAAAAACACAAGTTGCAACTGATCAAACCAACGTCGATAAAGCTCAAAGCACAACGGACGCGGCCCAAACTGCGGCTAACACAGCCAAAACTAACGCTGACAATGCTAACGCGGCCGCAACAACTGCACAAAAAGCAGTCGATGCAGCCCAAACTGATGTTGACAACGATCAACAAGCTTTGGATGATCTGACAGTTGATAAATTACAAGATAAAATCAAAGATACACAAGCTGACATTGTGAATGATCAAGCCGATGTTGATGCTGCCAGCAGCGCAACTCAAGCTGCTTTAGCCGATAAACAAGAAACTGAAAAAGCAACAGCTGCAGCTCAAACTGATGTTGATAACGCAACAAAGACCAACAACGACGCTCAGAATGCTTCTGATACCGCTAACGAAATTCTCGCTGGTGTTCAAACTGACGTTGACAACGCTCAAGCCGCTGTTACTGAATTAGATCCAACAACTTTGCAAAATAACATTGATAAACTGACCACACAAGTTTCCGATGATAATGAAGCAGTTGATGCTGCCAGCAGCGCAACCCAAGCAGCTTTAACTGATAAACAAGAAACTGAAAAAGCAACGGCTGCAGCTCAAACTGATGTTGATACTGCTACTGAGGCTAATAACAGTGCTCAAAGCGAATTGACCACTGCTAATGCTGCCGTTACGTCCGCTCAAGGAAAAGCCGACAGCGCACAAAAATCAGTTGATGATTTCAATAAAACACAAACGGCCATTGATGCTGCTGAAGCAACTTTAGTTAGCGACCAAGCCGACGTTGATGCTGCTAGCAGCGCAACTCAAGCTGCTTTGAAAGACAAGCAAGCCACTGAGGCTACTACTGCTGCTGCACAAGATGCCTTAGATGAAGCAACAAAATCAGGCGATCAGTCCGCAATTGTTAAGGCGCAACAAGCCCTTGATGCTGCTACTGCTGATGAAAATACCAAGCAAGCAATCTTAAGCGCTGCTGAGGAAGTTCAAACTGCGGCGAAGGCCAAACAGGCTAAAGATCAGGCCACACTCGATACGCTAAAGGCCCAGCAAGCTGCAGAAGCTGATGATTTAGCTGCAGCCGAGACGGCACTTAATAACGCCAATCAAGTTTTGACCGCGGCGCAAGCAGTTGCCACTGAAAAACAAACTGCAGCTGACAAGACCAGCAAAGCATTAGACGATGCCCAAACTGCCTTAGATGCCGCAACAGCAGACGAAGATGCTAAGCAAGCTGTCTTAAGTGCTGCTGAAGCTGTTCAAACTGCTGCTAAAGATAAATTAGCGGCCGACGAAGCTTCCTTAGCTGATCTACAAGCTAAACAAGCCGACCCAGACGCCTTAGCAAACGCTCAGGACGCATTAACTGCCGCTAAGACTGCCTTGGTTTCCGTTACGGCAACAGCTAAAGACAAACAAGCCGCTGCTGATACTGCTGCCAAAGCTTTAGATACTGCTCAAAAAGCCTTAGACGCTGCTACTGCAGATGAAGATGCTAAACAAGTTATCTTAAGCGCTGCCGAAGACGTTCAAACTGCTGCTAAAGATAAATTAGCCACTGATCAGGCTGCATTAGCCACTTATCAAGGCCAGCTAGCTGACTTACCTGCTGCTATTGCGGCTGCTAAAGCAACGTTAGCTGATGCACAAGCTACCTTAACTGCTGCTCAAGCCGTTGCCACAACTAAGGAAGCTGCTTTAGACAAAGCTAATGCTGCTCTAACTACAGCTCAAAAGGCTTTAACGGCTGCTCAAAAAGCTTTGGCTACTGCTAAATCAACTTTGGCTACCGACACAGCTAAATTAGATGCATTACAGAATGCTGACGCTAATTTAGCCGCTGCTCGTAAGGCCTTGTTAGAAGCTCAAACTGCTCTAGCTATAGCTAATGTTAAGGTTAAAACAACCCAAACCGCTTTAACTACTGCTAAAGCTGATTTGGACAAAGCTGAAGAAACTTTAGCAGCTGCAACTAAGGCTGACAATGCCGCAGCTGCTAAAAAGGCACAAAGCACTAAAACCGCTACTGCTAAAGCAATCAACGTTGCCTTAGATGCTGCTGACAAAGCGACAACCAGCGCATCACAATTGAAAGCAACTGGTGCCTTCAAGGCAACTGCTTTACCACAAACTGGTGATGACACTGCCCAAGCTGGTGTTCTGGCTATGTTAGGTACCTTATTATTAGGTGGTTCACTATTCGGCTTCAAGAAAAGAGAACGTAATTAAGTAATAGGTTACCTGAAAAATTGAGTGTAACAAGAAAAGTCCACCGCTTGGTGGACTTTTTTGTTGCTCATAATTCGAGATTGCTATTCAACTTAAGGAAGCCTGCGCATAGTTTATTAGCAAAACCAGCTAAGCCAGCCACAAATTTGATTCAGTTAACCTGGTAACATTCTCCCAACAAGTAACTCTCTGGTAAGAAATCAACATCGTATTCTGAGACAACGCTTTTGTCGAATTCTTTTTAATTGTTGTGCCAAAACTATTTTCTATTTTGAACTAACTTTATTTTGACTGATCTTTATAGTAAAGACCAGTCAAAAATAGATTCCGTCTTAATAACAACAATTAGCTACTGGACTATCGCCTATCGTCAAAGCGTAACTAACCGATTGCAGCTCAATTATAGTTTGCCAGCAAGCTGGGAGACAGAATGTTGGAAGTTGGAAGGTTGGCTCACGCTCGTATCATTATCAGGAAGAAGAATAGTCTTAAGGTAAGCACCCAATAACAGACCGACTATAAATAGCGTATCGGCCGCGGTATGATAGCCTCATCATAAGAAATGGTGAGGTGTTTTTATGCTCAATAAACC
>NZ_BJDN01000002.1 GCF_005405165.1 Loigolactobacillus binensis | reverse complement strand
TAAACTGATCCATGGGGAAGACCTCCGTTGATTATGTTTGGCGATTTAATCATACGGGGAAGGTCTTCCCTTTTCAATTACTATTTACACAAGATATTGTACACTCCCTAAACATCTGTTGTTCGCGGCGATGGCCATTCTACTACGGCGCAAAACGCCTAGTTGAAACATGGCTCTAGCTCACTTAAAAATGTTTGTTTCTCAGCAAAAACCGCTGATAAACATCTGTTGTTCGCGGCGATGGCCATTCTACTACGGCGCAAAACGCCGAGTTGAAACATGGCTCTAGCTCACTTAAACGGTATGGCCTGGGTCAGCCCCGGTACAATATATTGAGTGCAAAACCAGCCCACACTGCCCACACAGCTGACTAAAAGCAAGGTCGTTGATAACCTGATCACCGGCCTTAAACAATAGCCTAAAATAACGGTGATCAGGCCCAACAATCCAGCCAGCGCGACCACATTGGCCCCAGTGAGTTGCGTCAGCGTCAATGAATAGATCAGCAGTAAACTAACCGTCAAGTGCAGCGGATAGGCAACTGGCAGTAAATGACTATCCTGATTTAAGCCAAGTAAAAGCAACCCACTACTGCTTAGCATGAATAAAGCCCAACTTGAATAGTCAAACGTAACTGACCAAGTAGCCACTAACGCTGTACTCATACTCATCATGATCAAGGGATCCACAAAATAGCTGAATAAGCGGTGTGCCTTTTCCTGCCGGTAACTACTGATAACGCTGATAAAGGCCGTGATTCCGATCAGCATCATAGCTGGTCGTGAAATAAGTAGCGCTAAGCCATTGGCCAATAAATCGCCGAGAACAAGTGCTAATAACGTCAGCCCCCATTTGGCTAAACTGGCAAAGGGCGCTCTAAAATACACACGTTTTAAATTATTTTTCTGTATACGCTGCCTAACATTGATCCGGCCCACCTCCCACAACTCGAACCTTGATATGACTTAAGAACAAGGCCTAGCATAGTCAATTAACTGACAGTCCAAAAGGTAACTTCGCTAAGGCGCCACTGAGATTCTTTCAGAAAATAAACGTAGCGCGTAAAAGTCCCATGAGCGGCCACTTTAAAATGAGAATCTTTCAGAAAAAGAATTTCAAAATAAAAAAACTTTCTCGCAAATGACGAGAAAGTTGATTTGATTTAGACCGCTATTTTAAAATTCTAACTTAAAAATAGTTCCCTGCGGCTGATTATCCGCCACAGTCAAAGTAGCTTGATTTAATTCGGCCAGCTGCCAAGCAATCGCCAACCCTAAGCCCGTTCCTTGGGTCGATCCCCGCACATCACTGGCTCGGTAGAAGCGTTCAAAAATATGGGGCTTGTCAGCAGCACTGATGCCCCGCCCTTGATCCGCAATATAAACGCTGACCTGGTGCTTTTCTTGCTGCAGGCTAACTGTGATTTCGCTGGTAGCCGGTGAATATTTGCTAGCATTGTTGATCAAATTAGTTAAAATCTGTTCAATGCTGGCCTGATGCGCCGTCACTTTGATTTGAGTCGGAACGGTCACCTTTATTTTTTGCGGTATGACCGGCGTCATTTTACTGATCAGAGTTTGCAGCGACTGACTGAGATCATAGGGTTGAAAATCTAATTGCGTGCGATCGGCCCGCGACAAAGTCAGTAACTCTTCGATCAAGGTCGCCATTTGGTGCGATTCATCGTTTATATAGTCGATCGAACGCGCGATGATCTCTGGATGGGCTTTGCCCCGGCGCTGAATCAATTGGGCGTGACTTTGGATCGTTGCGATCGGCGTCCGCAATTCATGCGCCGCGTTAGCCACAAATAGCTTTTCCTTTTCGGTTTGCTGAAACAGCCGATTCAATAGCCGATTGAAACTATTGGCTAGATTAGCGACCTCCGTTGGACTAGTTGGTACCGGTAACGGATCGGCGGCTTGATTACGGGTTGAGATCTGTTCCGCCGACGTAGTCAATTGCTTAAGGGCTCCAGTTAACCGCACGGCGATCAGCCGAATATAGAGCGGACTGATCAGCAACGTTAAAATAAGAATGATGACCACCACTAATAAAACGCGCTCTAAAACTGCAAATTGTGCATTTAATTTTGTCCAGAGTTGATAATCGATCCCTTTGGCGTGCCCCGTATTAAATAATAAAAAGCCAGTATGCGGCCGGTAATACAAATTTTTAACCAGCGGAATCTTTGTGAATTTAACGCGTAATAAGTTCTGGGTGCCCGGTGAATAATAATTGGTTTCCGCCGCGTCTTGGCGCATATTGTGCACATGAACATAGCTAGTACTGGTATTCAAAGTGCTATTGAACCGCCAAGCCTTCCAGTCATGGTCGCCGTCGATCACCGTGGTTTTTAAGTTCTTAATAATATTATCGGAATTGCTTTGGCTCGTTTCCAATAACTGGTGGCCCACTGCCAAGATCATGGTTGCGCTGAAAACCATCATCACAACGGTTATCATAAACAAAAAGCTGCGCAACATAATGGCGGCACTATCTTGCGAGCGCGAAAAAAATTTTTTCACGATACCACGCTCCTCTTTTCTGATCAATTGCGGCCCAATGAC
This sequence comes from Loigolactobacillus binensis, assembly GCF_005405165.1. GTDB lineage: Bacteria > Bacillota > Bacilli > Lactobacillales > Lactobacillaceae > Loigolactobacillus > Loigolactobacillus binensis. The sequence continues at coordinate 161,125 of NZ_BJDN01000002.1, read as the reverse complement.
TTAAAAATCGGCGGATAACGTGTAGCCGACACCACGCACCGTTTGGATCAATTTCTTATGGTGCGGAAATTTATCAATTTTGTTGCGGAGATAACGAATATAAACGTCCACAATATTCGGATCCCCTTCAAAATCGGTGCCCCAAACTGCATTCAATAATTCATCGCGGGTAAAGACCTTATCCACCGCCTTAAATAGTTCCAATAATAATTTATATTCCCGTTGGGTTAGTTGAATACTGTTCTCGCCACGGGTGACCCGGCGTTTTTTCGTATCAAAAACTAGGTCGTCTAATTGATAAGTCGGCTCACTTTGATCAGCCGCAAAATGCCGGGGCCGCCGCAAAACAACTTCCATGCGGGCCAATAATTCTTCGGTGTCAAACGGCTTAGTCACATAATCATCGGCACCACCTAACAAGCCAGCCACTTTGTCCCCGGTATAATCGCGGGCGGTCAACATAATGATCGGCACATCGCTTGTTCGCCGAATCCGGCGCAAAACCCCTAGACCATCCAATTTCGGTAACATCCAATCCAAAATGATCAAATCAATTTTAGCGGCCTGAGCCGTAAACGTTTCAAGCGCCGCCACACCATCCGTGGCCGTCAACACGGTGTATTGTTCAAATTGAAATTCCATTTTTAATGAATCAACTAAACCTTGCTCATCCTCGACTAAAAGCACTGTCTTACCCATCAAACTGCCTCCGTTACGCTTTAATAGATTTCCTGCTAACCTCTAGTTTACAGCAAATTGGGCGCAAAAATAACACTAAACTTTGCGGTCACCGAATACTGGTAGCCGGTAGCGGTTATTTGATCAGCCAATTATTGCTAAACGCGGGAATGATAGTATTGTGTAACAGCGGCACCATTTCAAAATAAATTAGCCCGGCACCATAAAGGCCAAAGCCGCCACAGTAGAGCCAATGCAAATAATTTTCCTGTGGTAACGCCTCTAAAGTCACCAAATAAGTGATCACCATAAAGGGCACCACATCCCGTAAAGCCCGCGCAAAAGAGAATTCATAAGTATACAGCGGCATGGTCAACACACCGACCACTGCAAAAGTGAACGCGATCCAGATCACCTGCCGTTGTTTGGCCGTCAATAGGCGCCGTTCAGTTAAATACTGATAACTAAAATAAGTTAGGCTCAAATCAAATAGGCTGAACAACCAAAACGGTAAGTACCCTAACCGCACTTTTTGAACGAAGTACAGGGACACATGGCCCATTGGCAGTTGATTAAGGATCCGCAATAAAAATTGCGCGCCGGCCGGGAACAATACAATCAGCGCAAGCAAAAAAGTGCCCCCGAGCAAACTGATCTTGCCTAAATGACGCGCATCAAAATAATATAGCGGAACGACTAACAGGTACAAGGCCCCTAATACTTGAAAACTGGCGCCTAGCAAGACAAAAGCGATGAACAAAAGCAAATTACGGGTGCTTTTTCCTAACAAAAAATGGCTGGCATAAACCAACAGCGCCATCATCATAAAGTTACGTAGTTGGATCAGATCTAAGAAAAAGGGATAACAAAAATAAAGCGCCATAAAACCGGCAGTATGCACGGTTAAATAACTGACGCCAACATATAAAATCACCATAAAAATAGCAACTAGGAGCAACCGAAACTGTTCGTAATCAAGCCCACTTATTTGCCCAAAATAGCTTAACAGCCGGTACCCCGGTTCACCATAGGCAATATGCGCGTTATACAACCATTGATAAGTGAAAAAGTCAGCATTTTTATCATTGGCCCCCATTAAAATAATTAAACATAAGCCAAATAACCCTTCATATAGGCGCCTTTTAATTGGGCGTAAACTGGCCCTTAAATTCAGCAAATAAGTCACTATTGTTGCCGCTAATAAATACACGTGATCCCGCCCTTACTTTGATATTCCGTGTCGTTGCCATAGTTCCTGCAGAAAGAGCCACAAGAAGCCTAGCAAGATCCCGGCAAAAATAAATTTCAATATGTTTTCACCTCTTGAAGTCGTTGTGGCCTGCCGCTGCGCGTTAGTCGCTGAACCCAATAAACGGCCTTGCACATGGGCCTGTTGCCGAAATGTGCGTACGGCTAATCGGGCCGCAAGGTTAGTCAGTTTAACGGCGGAATTTGCGGTACGACTGGTGACACTCACCTGAACTAAATTGCCACGCGGGGTCACCGTTATTTTGGTAGCATCCGCGGCTGCATTAGTGGCCAGGCCCGCCTTTTGCACGGTCTGTTGTAGTGCCTGTGTCGTGGTCGGTGTATTAAAATTCCGGCAAAACGGGGCAACCAATGTCGTCCCACTCACGTAATTTAGATATTGACGTGCACCATATTTATCCCGTTGAACCGTCGCCAAACTGATCAAAACTTGACTTTGATAAGCCGGCGTGGTGGGCAGCAGTCCGCTGACCAATAACCCTAATATCCCGCCGATAAAGCCCATAATGATCAGCCCGCGAACTAACCGCAGAAACTGTGATAAAGTCCTACTTGCTTGTCGCAACGCGGTCACCTCAATGTCCTAAATAAACGGTCAGTGCCAACGTTGGCAGCTGCTGGGCTGCTTGTTGCACCTGAAAGGCCGACTTTTTACGGGTCACATCCTGTTGTAGCAATAGCAACCGCACAGCGGCTAAATGTAAAGCTAATTGCGCATTATCGGTTAGTTGAGCCCCGGTTGTTGTCAGAATGATCCGGTCAAAATCCGTTTTTAAATGCTGTAAACTAGCCGTCAGTTCCGGTAAGGTCAATAATACCGGCGCGGTGGTAGCAGGTTGGGGAAAGCGCCGGATCATTGTGCCTTGGTAGTCAATTTGGGTAGTGGTCGTTGCTAATTGCTGTAGCCAAAAAGCATCTGCGTTAAGCTCCACCAACAAAACCCGCTCGCCGCTGGTGGCGTATTGTGTGGCCAAGGCGGTTACCATCGCCTGTAATTCTGAACTCCCAGTCGGTAATTGTGCCACGATCGTCGGTGCTTGCGGTAATGCGATATCAATCGCATTACGCACGGCGGCGATCTGCGTGAGCGTCGGCAACGGATCCAAAATAATCGGTGCCGTCTCTAAAGTTGACCGAACAAAGTAGTGACTGCGGATACGTTGATCCAATAACTCAGCCAAAAGCGCAGCTAACAATGCCGCCACGATTGCTGCCGCAAACAATCCCACTATTTTGGATAAGGAGTAGGTTGGTTTAGCTTGGCGCGCCACCACTTGGGGCGCCGCAACAACTTGCCCACGCCCTAAACCCATGATCCGCTTAACTTGTTGACTGGCAACTTGCGCGTCAAGCTGCATAATTTGCTTAGCCTGCGCCGGATCATTCGTCGGCAGCGTAAGTGTCACCAACGAATTAGTCATGTTGGTTTGAACATTGATCCGCTTTTCTAAATAACTTAGCGAGCGGTTGATCCCTTGGCTGGCTAATTTTGCTTGAACTGGCTTGGCGACAAGATCACTGGACAACGCCGCCGCAAAACTAGCAACATATTGGGGATTAACGACCTGCGCCAAAACAACTTGCTGTTTAGCTGCCGGCAAGGTCAATAAGATCTGGCTGCTGACCGTGTACTTAGGTGGGGCCGTTGCGGCAGTATTTTTAATCTGAAAGCTGAAAAGACCGCCACCTAAAACAACGACCAACACGATCAATTCGATCCCCAGACGGCGTTTAAAGCAATCAACTAGCTCCAGCCAACTTATTTTCTTATTTTCAATCAATTTTCACCCTTCTTACCCATGGTCACTTAATTAATCTGGCTTAAAAATCATTTTGTCTAACCCTGGCGACCACGGCATTAAAAAGCACGTGCTCAAGGCCGGCTTTGCGATTTTGCTCACTGAAGCCGTAGCTTAATGCTGCCCTAGTGGTAAGCGGCAACTCCCCATATCCAGCCCACTTTGGCGCAAAATTTGCTGCTTAAGAAACGGCAACGGGCTGCCTTGAAATAAAAGGCGGGTGTAGATTGCGATTTGTTTTTGTTCCGTTGCGGTGACTTGCTTGGTTACTAGATCATTAAACCAGTGTTGGCAAGCCTGCGGGTGTAAGTTGCCTGCGATCGAGAATAGATGATCGTAATCAAGGGCGGTGTTCAGCGCAAGTTCCCCTGCGGCGTACAGTGCCAGGGAGCGGCCGAATTGTTTTTGTAGCGGTTGAATGAGCGGTGCGGTGCCAGTGGTTTTTAAACCACAGATCTGCGGTAAATTTTTAATGAGCAGCGTTAGATGGGCTAAATCTAAAGCAAAACCCGTTCGTTGGGGATCGTTATCAATAATGATCGGTTTCGTGGTCAACCCACATAGCTGCACGATATAATGTGCCGCTTCCGCTTGGGTAGGTAAAATATAAGGGGGAAACCCGAGCAATATTCCTTTAACCACGTGGCTTTCGTTGACCTGATGCATTAAAGTAACGGCCGCTTTTTGCCGAATACTGGCAACGCCGAAAAATAATTCAAAGGTCGGTGCGGCCCTTAATTCTTGGTCGTGGTCAAGGGCCTGCAACAAGGCCAATTTTTCGGCCAAGGTTAAACTATGTTGCTCACCGGTGGCGCCGCAAACCAAAACCGAATTGATCCCTAAATGTTGTAACCGGTGAATGTGGTCTAAGGTGACCGCAGCATTAAGCGTTTCATCTGGATAAAATGCTGTCGGTACCGCCACGTGAAAATTTGTCTTTAATGTCATGATTAATTACTCCTAGTGATAAACTTAACTGCCGGCTTGAAATAATTATGCTGTCAATCGCTGCCCTTTAAGTTTGTTTGATGTAATAACGTAAATAGGTATTTTGGGAACCGGCAATATGATACCGGGCGATCGGGTAACTCGACTGCGCATCGCCGTACCCCACCGCCTGTTCACTAATATTTTGAATGCTCAATTCCAGGGTACCCGGTTCCTGCGTTGGATAATGTATTTTACTTAGCAACTTTGCATCCCCCGTTATATTGCTTAAAACGTGCGCTTCGTTTTTAAGAATAATGTGTACCCGACCGCCTAGTTGACCAGATGGTTGTAGCACCAACACTGAATTGGCAGTGGCCGTCAAGATCTTGGTTTGTAACTGCCCGTGCGGCGGGATCACCTGCTGCAAATTGTCAAAGTATTTGCCGTTACCTTGTTCACTGACCAATTGCACCTTGGTTTTAGTGCGTAAAACTTGATCGGCTAACCCTAAGGCCAACAAACTAGCACTGATGACGATCAGTGAACGTAAACTAAAGGAACGCGCTATTTTTTGGCCCAGCGGCGCGGTCTGCGTTTGCCCGACCGTGGCCCATAATAAAAATATCGGCAGCAAAGGCAAGGCATAGCGCGTTTCGACTTCCCAAAAAACAATATGAAAGCAAGCCAGTCCGAGCATAAATAAAAGCAAAAAGGGGTTAGCGGCCAGGCGTTTTTTCCGAATAAATAACCGCGCGCAGCTCAATAAAGCCGTGCCATACATGGTTTGTGTCCACAGTGTCAGTGCTAACTTAATTTTGGCTTGATGTTGAAAATACCATTGCGGTTCCCTTTGCCATTGACTAGTCAAATGAAAGCTGCCAAACGTGCCGTCCGTCAAAAAGATCATGGCTTTGGCCCCTAAATGTTGGGTTAAGCCTTTAAAGCCCATACGCCGCAAGCGCTTTTGAATCAATTTACTTTCCGAAACCACCTTTTGTCTTTTGATCGGCAGCTGCATTTGCCGGTGGGCGTCACGGTAGTTATATTCCCCGTTGGTTTTCTGATTTAGACCCATGGCGATCCAGCTTGTAAAAGGTAACGCCTGATCAGGTTCACTTTTATACCCACTTAAACGGGCCGCCGTTGTCATCAAACTTAGCGCCACGCCTAAGGTAAGCAGTAGCCCGCAAACCCAGGCTAGTAGCGTCCGCTTGGTTAGTCGCCGCTGCATGGCCGCGCCAAGCAGCAGCAGTAAAAAGGCAATGACCGCAACGATCATATTGGGTTTGATCAAAACCCCAAAAACTAAACTGCTCACTAACAAGGCCGCAGGGATGATGCGCACCTGACTGCGTTGCCACCACAGCCACAAGGCAACGATCAGTAGCGGTAAAGGTAAAACCAGCGAATTTGAATAAATGTAAACCCCGTAAGCATATAACGGCACCGCAAATAACCAAAGTAACGCAAAGGGAATTTTTAACTGCGGCAACCGCCAAAAACTAAGAATTTTCAGCCCGGCAAATAAGGCAACGTCGATCCACAAAAATTGCAAAAGATTGATCAGGATCCACGGGTCGGTAAAATGCAGCCAATGAGCTAACTCAACCAAGCGGCTTTCAAATAACGCTAAATTAACATTGTTACTGTACACATAAAAATAATGCGCCCAAGTCGTCCCGTGAGCGGCTAAACTCACGGCTTGATTGCGAACAAAGAAAGAATCGGCCCGGCCATAATCAACAAAATTAGTCGCCACTAAAACCTGGATTAAGCCGATGAGGACCAAAAGATCCGCTAATAGATAGCGTTGAACAATGGCACGACAGGTCAGCAACCAATTGAGTCCTAATTTTAAAAGCAAAAACAATAATACGGCACCGACCAACGTCAGGCCGGCCGTTAATTGTGTGACCTTAGCCGTAACCCCAAGGGCAAAAAGTGTGCTGATCAGCGCCAAACCGCTGAAGCCGAACACGGCCGCCCCGCGTAGTAACTTTGTTATCTGCATTTGAACCCACCTAGAATATCTCCGGAAACAAGCCGTTTCCAGTCGCTTAAAAATAACTTGCGTTACGCTAACGTCGTACCGGCCAACCAGCCATTATCCAATAATTGGTTGCGGTAGCGCCCGATCGGCACCCATAAAGCGGCCTGTAAAATACGCTGCACGGCCGCCCAAAACAAAGGATCATGCCGCTCATTAAGCGATAAATTTAGTTTGACCAATTGCCCACATTCCGTTTTGGCAATCACAAAGGGATAGAACACCTTAACGATCTGTGCGGCAATAATATTTTTAAAATACTGCGTTTGGTCTAAGAGCATTACGCCCACTTCCTTATCAAATTTTGCTTGTTTTTGTTACCATGATCAGTGTGCCTTGGCCGACCTGGTTAATTGTGCGTAAGCCCCCCTGAACTAGCCGGCTTTCAGCTCAAGTGCCTTCAGTGTACTGGGTTTGCCCAACGTCAAAAAGGACAATTTGCGAAGATAATTCTGAAAAAATCTCATAATTACCCATCGCTTAGTTAGTAAAACGATGACGCTAAGGCCCAAACTGAGAAATTCTCAGTTTTAAATTTTTGCTTAAGCTGATCAGCTGGGGATGACATTTAGCACGTGGTCTAACAATAAATACTGGCTAGCAAAAAGGGCCACCTAACTTCTCCATGACAGTTAGGTCGCCCTTTAATTTTAAGTTGCGCGACCGGCATCTTGCCGCCGATTTTACTGGTAATTTGCAGTGCCTGTGTTGGCTAGTGTCTGGGCTGGCCGGGCCTGAATTGACAATTGTAAAGCTGTAAAAATATTCAAGAAAATCAACCAACCGCAAACGTTTATAGTTGCAGTTGATTGATTCTGATCTAGCTATCAATTAAATGTTGTGGCCATATCACCAAATTAAACAAGCCTACATAACCTGCCGCGTCGGCCGAATAATGATTTCGTTAACGGCCGTATCCGCTGGTTCAGCAATTGCAAACGCAACGGCCTTGGCCACCCGCTCTGGTTGAATAGCGAACTGATCATAAAATTGCTCAGTGCCTTTTTTAGTTGCTGCATCGGTAATTGAGTTAGTCAGTTCCGTTGCGATGGCGCCTGGTGAAAGCACGGTCACCCGAATACTACTACCAGCAGCGGCCTCTTCTTGCCGCAGCGATTCACTGATGGCCAAAACCGCGTGCTTAGTGCCACTATAAACGGCACTTCCTGGTCCGGCAATGTGGCCCGCAATTGACGAGGTATTAATATACTGACCGGATTTCTGCTTCCGCATAATCGCTAGCGAAGCGTTGATACCGTACAAAACACCTTTGATATTCACGTCGATCATGCGGTTCCAATCGGCAACTTTGCCTTTGATCAGCTCTGATTGGGGCATCAGGCCGGCATTGTTCATCCAAACATCAATGCGGCCATACGTCGCCAGCGCTTGTTGCGCCAAGCGGTTGACGGCTGCGGGATCGGTCACATCGGTCACCGCATAAGTGGCCTCACCACCAGCAGCTTGGATCGCCTGGCTGATGGCTTGTAGCCGTTCCGCGCGCCGGGCGCCTAAAACCAATTGATTGCCTTGTGCGGCTAATAATTTTGCGGTTGCTTCACCAATCCCACTGGAAGCACCAGTGATCACGATAACTTTCTTAGTCATAAAATAAACACTCCTTATTTGAATAATTTTACAGCGGCGCCCAACGATTGTTGCGGCGGTGACTTTAAAATGACGCCACACTTGGCCTATAACTTTTGCGCAAAAAACGAAATTAATTTAGTTGCTTCTTGGGTGACGTAAGGTTCTTTCCAATAAGTTTCAATGTGAGAGGCGCCTTCGATCAAGAACAGTTCTTTATCGTTAGTTCCCGTTACCTTTTGATAAACGGCATCGGTCATGTAGCGGGTATCTGCGGCTGTGCCGGCCATCATCAGTAAAGGTTGATCAATTAACGCAACACGGTCTTCGGCGTCAAAGGCCATTAAGTTGATCAAGCTGCTTTCAGTGTAGCGGCCAGTAGCATTCGGGTGAAAATGCGTGCTGCCATAATAAACCATGCCATCACGATAAAGTCCGGCCGGGATCTTGGCCAATTGGGCAGCCGTGAAAGTTACGGGTTTGGTGTATAACTCGCCAATATAGGCCACTTCATCGCCCATTTGCTCCTTAGTTCGGGCCTGCGCCGCACTGTGCAGACGCGCTTGAACCGAATCAAGTTGGGTATCTTGAAAGCCATTACGGCGCACACGGCCGCTGTTAAACATACTGATCGTTGCGATCGCCTTTAACCGCTTATCGGTTTTAGCGGCCGCAATGGTGTAGCCCCCGCCACCACAAATACCTAACGCGCCGATTCTTGTTCCAGCAACACCAGGAAAACTCTCTAAAAAATCGGCCATCGCCCGAATATCTTCGGTACGATAAGCCGGATTATCAGTGTTGCGCGGCAGACCATCACTGGCACCTTGATAAGCCGCGTCGGCCGCGATAGCAATATAGCCATTTTCGGCCAACTTTTGGGCAAATAATCCGGCCACTTGTTCCTTTACGCCCCCATTGGGATGGGCCACCGTAACGGCTGAATATAACTGCTCACTATTAGCGTCATAGTTAGCCGGTGTATACACATTAGCGGCGACTTTGACCCCATTTGCCTCATATTCCACGGTGCGCAAATTAACTTGCCCAACCAGGTTCTCAGTTAACGCGCCATTATAAACTAAACCAAATTGATTTTTCATTGCTAATACCTCATTTCAATGTACGTCATTCCTGCTACACTAGCGAATCTTTGAATCATCCTATTGGTTGGCCCGATCGTATCGCTTGGATCGGCGCCCTGAACAAAGACGCCAATTTCTTTACCGCCCAGGCTATCTGGAGCTGCCGCTTGGGATAATCTTTCTAACAATGTCTTCAAATAACCACTCAGCATGTGCCAATAAACTGGTGTGCCTAAAATAATGGTTGTAGCCTGTTCGATCTGCGCAAGCACAGTAGCAAATTGATCATCTTCAAATTTTTGGCCTAATTGATAAAGCTTATAGTTCACTAGATCAAGCTGCGAAAAAGCTTGCCCGGCAAGCAACTTATGCCCTAACTGGCTGGTGTTACCGTCCGCATGCTCACTGGCGTTGATAAACAAGATTTGACCATTGAAATTTTGCTTTACTTCTGTTTTAACAAGTTTCAAGCCGATTCCCCCTTTGAACAAATACTAGTCTATCCGCTAGAGCATACTCCAGCGCAAGTCCTTTTTGCTATTTTTTTGAACATTGCCTTGTTGCGCGCTAAAAATGTTGCTAACTGGCGTTTTAGCCGCTAAAAAAACAGCGGACATTTGATCATGTCCGCTGCCGTTCAAATCAATTATTCGCTGCCCCATTTAAAATTTTCTGCATAAAAGCTTCTCGTTCATCATGACAAACGGCCAATGATCCTTGCTTGTCGGCCTCTTCATAATAATGTAGTTTACCATCAATGGTTTGTAACGCGTTTTGTAAGGCGGCAATCTTGTGTTGAACCTTGTCTTTTTGTGCTTGAAACATTGCCTTTCTTTCAGGAACCGATGCCATTCCCGCAGCCACTAATTCAAGATAATGCTTGATATCTTTTAAGGACATATCGGTTTGCTTTAGCCGATAAACGGTGTTCAACGTCACAATATCCGCCTTGCTGAACTCACGAATGCCGTTTTCATTCCGCTGCACAAAGGACAACAACCCAATTTTTTCATAATACCGTAGCGTGTAAATACTAATGTCCATAATCTGGCTGACATCACGAATACTATACATAATAACGCACCTCGCTTTTTTAACCCGGCTGTAACTGCTACCTTAGCTTATACCGACCCCGCGCCAAAAGCTACCACTGATGGCCAATTCGTGATCTTAATTTGCCAATGCAAGCTATAACAGTAGGTGCTAAACTAACCGCTGGCACCTTCACGCCGATTATAACCTAAAACCGCCATTAACCCACGCCCATTTGGCTAAACTACGACTTCACCTGCTTTTTTCTTGATCATTAACAATATTATTTTACCAGCGTTAAAACCGTACTGGCACCAGAAAAATCGTAAACTGGTGGGCTCAACACAACCTAGTGTCCCAGCTCACGGCCGATCGCCTCCACTTCGGCACGGGTCACCGCCACCTTTTCGTCAGCCGCCCGCCACAAAATCGTTTCGATATCCCCGCAACTCATTTCAAACAGATCCCGCAAATACTGGTGCCGCGTCGGTCCCGCCGCCGGCCGCGCAGTTGGTTCCGGTGGCGCCTCCAACAAATACTGCGTAAACTTCGGCCCGAACAACGTCTGCGGCCGCACAAACTTCCAAAAATCACCGCCATACCAATCCTTACACTTCCAATCGATCACCCGCTTGATCTGTTTGACGGTCACCTTTTGGGCAAATAAATTCGCCAGTAACTGTTGCGTTGGCGGCTCATTGCTAAATTGCTTACCCGACTGCTGCTGCAGATAAGCCAAAATTTCGTCCGTAACCGCTACTAATTGAGTGCGCTGTTCCGGTGTGTATTGTTGTAACGTTGCAGGCGCCGTGGGCACGGTTGGTCCGGCCGGCTGCTGTGACGTTACCGGGCTGCTGGCACCATTAGTCACAGTCGGTGTCACCACGTAACGCTCCCAGTGGCTGATCTGATAGCGTCCATCGCGATGACACCGCAACAGATCAGCTTGGACCAACAAAGTCAACAATTGCCGCGCATAATCGCTGCGTGACACCTTGGCCAAACGTGCGTAATCAATATCAGTCAGTGCTTTGCCATCACTGGCCGTGACGTCGCCTGCGGCCTGAGCTTGCCCCGCAACACAGACTAAATTTAACCACAGAAGCTGTGCCGTACGCGCCTGCCGATTACTACTAGCCAATTGTTCAAGTTGGTAAAATTCAGGTAAAGTAAATAATTTCGTTGGGATTTTAATCATGGTTTCCAAAACAATCACCTCTAATTTATGTCTTCACTTATATATACGTTTGAGCAACCGTTTTTGTCCCGCTTTTTTTGCAAAAAAAATAAAGTTAAAGCCTAAATACCGATTTGGCGGCGTTAGTTTAACTTATTTTTTTCGTCTTTAGCCGCTGAAACTTTGTGATCAGATCACAGGTAATGACGTTAGATCACGTTGACCTGTGGTTAGATCAATTTAGCCTGATGTTAAATCAAGTGTGTCTGCTATTAAATCGGCTAGACCTGATATTAGATCACGTTGATATGCAGTTAGATCAATTTGGCCTGATGTTAAATCAGATCTGCTTGCTATTAAATCGGCTAGACCTGATATTAGCTCAAGTTGACCTGCGGTTAGATCAGTTTAGCCTGATGTTAATTCAAGTCGACTTTGATATTAGCTCAAGTTGAAGTGTGATTAGGTCACCAGTGCCTAAAGTTAGCTCACTGGAAAGCGTTGTAATAATATTTTTATTGCGCACATTGCGCGTAATCAATTGGATCTAAAAACAATAATAAAAAAACAGCATTAGAAGTTGTGAAACTTCTAATGCTGTAAAATTAACGATTCAGCAGAATTTAATAACGCGCCGGTTTAATCTCCCGCTCAAACCAATTACACTTTCAATACGACGGTTAAAGTTGTAGAAAAATTACCGCCTGATTCATTGCCAATTCGTTTAAATAACGCGGGATAAGCAAGGCCTTTTGACCGCAAATAATAGCCGTGACGCAATGGTTAAGGGTTTCAGTCCCATCTTTTTGCTGCCCCGGTGAGCTTAACCACAAAGCTGCCGCCACTTCCATCGTCAGCAGCGGTCGTCATCCAAGCCCGATAATCGTTGGGGCCAACGCGCCAAACGTGCTCGATCGTGGTGCCCGTCACGTGATCGGTTGACCCCAGCGCCAAGCTGCCTTTGTGTAGGCTATATTTACCGTGGTCGTCATCATAATAGGTCACCCACTGACCAGGAAAAAAGTTGAGTACGCTGACTTCGCCAGGTACTGGACCGTACCCACCGCCGGAAGTCGCGCGTAAGGTGGTCATGTAAACCGTCTTTTTCGCGATCAACTGATTTAAGTATTTGCGACTGCTGCGGGAAGTCACTCGGTCACCAGCAAGTTGTTTAAAATCGCCGTTTTGATAAACGTAAGTATAGGCCACGTCATCAGTGGTCCAAACGTTAAACTTCGTCCCGGCGGTTAAATGCTTGACCTGTAATTCGCTGGCTAAATTATCGCGGATCAGCTGATCGGTTTCGTCAGCGCGATAACCATACGCCAGCCAGCGCGGGGCGCTAAAGAAAAGATCGAATTCATGGCCAACCAATCCTAGATCAACGGCTTGTTGCAATGCTGCCGGTTCTGACCTTGCGTCAGGCGCCTGGAGTTGCGCATAATGCTGAATGAACGTCTGGCTTTGCGTGGCTGTTGGTGTGAAGGCAATATTGGTGACCTGAAAAGGACCTTTACCGTCAGTTTGCCGCAAATAGTAGCCAGTTGTCGCATCAGCATAACTGATCACATCGGCAAACGCCCTGTTGACCCAATTAGCCAACGCCTGCCGGGTCGAATTGACCCACGGTTTCTGTTTAGCTTCTGCAGCCGGATAAAAAGTTAACTGCACCACCGCTTTAGGCGCATAGTCGTGCAAAAAAGGATTATACGCCACCGCTGCCGGCGCAAACTTAACCATTGCTTGACCGGTGGCACCAAGTGGTAACTGCTGATAATCGTAAGTGATCGCCTGCGGTGCCAGCTGAAAATTAGTTTGACAATAGTCAGTGATCAACGCCGTGCGCACCTTTTCCGCCGCGGCGTGTTCGCTTTGCCCGTGCACCGTTACCGCCCCGAAAAGCCCCACCAATAAGAAACTGACCAATAAAAAAAGTCGGCGTAATTTAATCATCCCAATCCTCCTAAAACGCGATCGGTGCGCCGTATTTAAGCGGCTGCTTATTGTTATCAAATTCAACGGTGACCGAATGATCGGCTAATTTTTCCGTTTCTTCATCGCCCACTGCCGCCTGGAACGAATAGCGGAAATACGTCACCTGCTGCACATCATCTAAACTTTGTTTGAAGCAAAAATAAACGTATTGACTACGATTTTTATGTCGCGGCATACCGCCATCCATAATAAAACTGGCCACTGGCTCATAACTAGTTCCTAAATTAGTCACCAGCCGCCCCTGACTAGGATAATAAAAGTTGTCGTACTTGCCGGTTTTGATCGTAATTTTAAAAATAACCGCCCCGTCGACTTTCACCTGCTCATTACCCATATCGATTTGCGTCGGTTGAAATTTAGCCACCCAGGCCTGATCCAACGAAAGCTGGGAATCCATCCATTTAGAGCTCTCCCGACTGAGCACCAGCGGTCGCACGGCAAGCAGTCGGCCTTTCGTTGAATCGGTCAACGGGATCTGACCAGAAGTCGGCACAAAGCGGTTGCTGACCACCGAACTTTGCCGCGTTGTTTTCATAGCGTCACTAAAACTGCTATAAGGCGTGATCTGACCGGTAGCCGTTTTATGGCTTGCAGTGGCAGAGCCACGCTGCTTGGTTGCTGCTGAATGACTAGACTTAGCCGGTGCCGCCGTTTGTGCCTGTTCTAAAGCTAACCCGCCGGCCCATAATAGACCTACTAGCACTAGTCCTAGCCCTAACCAACGCCACCGCGGTCGCTTAGTGGCTTTAACCACCACGCCGTTACGCCATCTGAAAAGTGCAAAGCTTAACCCGCTAAGCACTAGGATGATGACCACGCGCAGGCCTTGACTCACGCTGGTTTGCACGAGCAACGAAATACTCCAGTTTAGAACCAGCGCATCAAACAGCCACTCATCGACCTTAGTCAATAACACATAAAATCCGCTAGCCAAGCCAGCAAATAGCAGGACGCTCCGCCCGATTTTCCCCTGAAAGACCACTAACGCGAGTACCAGCAAAAAATAAGCGATGACAAACGCGGTCACTCCGCCGAATAATAGCCCGAGCCACGTGGTCATGTAGCCACCAAAGCTGCCTGTAACATTGGCCAGCACCACCGCGCTTAGTGGTAGCACGATCAGCAGTAAGGCCACTAACAGGCTGGTACACAAGGTCGCCGCCACCGGCACCCAAAACAAACGCCGATACTGGGCCACGCCCCGCGCAGTCAGCCACGGTGGTGCTACCTTGGTCAACCAATATAGCGGTAAAAGCACGCCAACGTACAACAGTTGCACACTATCAAGTGCGCTGTAACTGGCGGTCAGCGGCGTGACGGTGGTGCCGAAGCTGAGCAGTAAAATCGTCAGCACCAGATCAAGTCCGAAAAAAATACCGGTCACACGGCGTTGCCATTTGGCGAACAACAGCTGCTTGAACACGGTTTTAAAATTAAAGTCAGTTTTCATGCCCATTGTTCCTTTACATTTGATTATCTGATTATAATATAAGCTGCAGTAAAAAGAAACAACCGGCATTAGTGGGTAGCAAAAAGGCCGCCTGGAAATTAATATGATTGACTTGGCCGCGATCATTGTTGGGTAAATTCGGCCACTTGTTGCCGCGCGTGCAATAACTTGACGTAGCCTTCAAGGGCGAAAACATGAGCAAAATCGCCATGCAAATCAGCGCTGCTTTGCAGCAGTTCGAGTTGGCAGCGGTCGATTCGTACGTAACACCGATCAAAGTACAGTAAATTGGGCGAACAGTGCCATCAATTTTGGGCAGCGAAGTTGAAGCCGCGAAGCCAGTTACCGAATAGTTGCTAAACGCCAAGCAGCCACACCGCTATCTGCGTGTGGTGACTTGGCGTTAATTGTTAGGTCTTGTTTATAATTTTGATTGCGAAGTGCTTGGCTCGTGCAGTGTTATCAGCTTAAGGGAATAGCTTTTTTACTGCTGTAAAAAGGCCTAGCTGTTAAGTTAAGTCTTGCGTGAGATGCTGCTCAAAGCGGCCATAAATTTCCGCATAATTTAGTTGTGGATCGTCAGTTTTGGCCACAAACAGCGCTAGATCAAACATTTCTTGTTCACTAAAAGTTAATTGATGCCGATTGAGCTTGGCAATCACCGTCGCCGCAATAACAGCAGTGCGCTTATTGCCATCTTGAAAAGGATGTAAATTGATGATTTTGATGAATACAATGCCAATCTTTTGGGCCAAGCCTCTGTAATTTTCTTGATCAAAAAATGCTTGTTGCGGTAGTCGAATCAAAGATTGCAAACCAGCCGGATTACGAACGAGTGGTTGCTGATCATGTTTGACCAAAATACTCGTGTTAATGGCGATCAGTTCCGTTTCGGTCAAATATCTCATTTTTGATCCGCAAGCCGCAATTTTTCTAAGGTGTTAGCATATTGTGTTGTTGCCTGTATTAAAGCAGCTTGAAAGTCATCATCTAAAGGAGCATCAGCCTGTTTTGTGACGGTGATCTGGACTCGATCGCCCTTTTTTAGTTTTAACTTCTTGATATCAGCAGCGGGAATTGTGACCGCTAATGAATTACCAGCGCGGACAACTTTGCGAATTGTGGTAATTTCGTCCATGTCGCTCATCCTTTCAGGTGTTTTCATTATTCGTTATAACGTAAGTACAGTATAACATCATACTGGTTAAACGCAACGTTCGTGCTGCATGAACTTATGCGTCAGTTGGCATAAGCATCAATATAGTCCATAAAAATAACCCACCCTATTTATTTTCAAGATAAGACCTCTAACTCATCTGGAAAATAATATTACCAGAATGGGATGGATAAAAAAACGATTTATTTACGGATTATGACGATAAGGTTTGATACTACCTGTACCTCCCAATATTACTCCCGGTATACATGCACATCTAAGATCGAATATTCCAAAACAAAGTCGTCTGTCAACTATCTGATTAGTCTACATATCTTCAAAGATTGCTGAATCTACTTTAGGATGATCAAAAAGGAAATAATTGTTGACTTGAAATAGAATATCTAACGTTTCTTTATGAATACCTGCCTTAATAAATTCACGATATATTATTGAATGTTCACGACCATGTAATAATAGCCCAAGATGATTATAGAATCCCCACAATGACACATGTGAATATTCGTATGAGCTTTCATCAAAAGCGATATAGGGAAATTGTTTGGGTATAAATAATCCCGTCATATCACAAAAATTATATGAACGAGTTGATCTTGTTAAACGTGGATATTGCATATAATTATTGTGTATCCCAAAAATTTTTGCATAAACTACTAGTAGTTTTCGTAATTCTGAGCATGTTAGCCCAAATATCTTTCTAGTTAGTTCCTTATCCTCAGTAAAATCACCAACATGGGCAACCCCATAATCAGTTTCTGCACTGACAGGAAAACGCACTATTGCGTCATTGATATGCTTATATTTGTGCTCCCCAAATTGTTTGTCGATATAATCATCAATCACAATACAGCCATTAATAATTCGATAGAATCCTTTAATGCTGTTTACAATAGTTTTATCTGTAGAGTGTTTTCCTTGCACTCTAAATGAACTATTTCGTATATTTGGTTCGCGTTGTTCATTCTTAAATAATATCCCAGTATAACAAAATACCTCATCGTTATCAGATATATATATTGCCGGAAAACGATCTGCAATAGTAACTTCCTGTTTTGAATAACTTAACACATCATATTGATTGAATAAACTCCCCATTTTACCAACCGCCTTCAACATTTTCTTGCTAATTAATTTTCCAAAATACTTTTAACATCATCCAAATAACTATTCGTTACTTCTGGTAAAAGATATTGCCCATCAATCGCATTTAACATCACCGCTTCTTTCTCCTTTAAACGGTCATAAACCTGACGATCTATAAACCCTTTATGGGCAGCGTCACCCTCAGTCATTAGATAATAATATCGTGTATATTGATTTGGTTCTAACCCTAATCGGTGAATGCGATCTCTTGACTGAAGCATGAACGTTAAATTGAAATTATATTCAAAATATATAGCATCATGCACAGTTTGATGTAATGAAATTGATTCTCCTAAAGTTGCTGGATTAGACACTAAAACTTGTGCGTGACCATCCCTAAAGTTATTAATCAAATCAACACGCTGATCTTTTGGTGTGCCACCGTATATCAAGCAAACATCAATACCTTTAGAACTTAAAACCCGACATATCTTCTGCATCGTGCCGACAAACATACCCCAAACAAGCACTTTTTTCCTTCAGAAACCAATTTCTCAATTAATTTAATGCCGCTAATAAATTTCGGTGTGCTACCATCGGCTACATTTAAATCTAAATAGATTTGTCACTTCCAATTTGTTTAATGAGCTTTCACAATAATTTCACTCCCAATTTTACCATGACAACAGTCCAATAATGTACTTTCAATTAAAAAAATAAATACTTGATAGCGATTCCTAAATAAACTCCGGTAAACTTAGCGTAACTTGTAGTGTCAAATTTCAAATTGAAATCGAGGTCCCCGCATGACTAACTTTACCGTCAACCTAAAACCAGGCAACACCTACACCAACAAAGAACTCACCGCCGCCTTCAACGTCAGTAACATGGGTGGCATGCGTTACTCGCGCAAAAATAACGCGCTGGGCCTAATCTCCGACCACACCAAAGGCTACGACGATCACCGTGAACACGATATTCTCTACTACACTGGCATGGGTAAATATGGCGATCAATCACTGGACTTCGGCCAAAACAAGCGCTTGCAAAGCGTTTCAATTGCCACGGCTGCTAATATTTATCTGTTTGAAGTGTTGAAGAAGACCGAATATATTTATCGTGGTCCAGTGACCCTTTGCCAAGAGCCTTTTCAAGAACAACAGCTTGATTTTGACGATAAACCGCGGAAGGTTTGGATTTTTCCGGTAAAAATTAATCAAGCATAAGTATGCAAAAACGGCGCACAGAAATTGAATTCTGCGCGCTGTTTCGTTGCTCATCACAAAAATTTAGTTTTATGTCACACTGTGGCACAATACCGCCACATTTCACGCTTGCCGCCTGATTACCCGCAACCGCATCAATACTGCACCCACCATTAAGAAACTCAAAATCACGTTAATAACGTGCAAACCTAGCCAATCGTCTAACCAGAAATCAGCCACTGTCGCCAGCATTATCAGACCAACCAACACATCGATCACGATTAACCAGCGTTGCGCCTGCACTGATTTGTTTTTAACCGAATGCACCGACCATAATATGATCAGTTGAAATAGAATTTCTAAACCATTTGCTAACATCTTGACCTCCATTATTATAAAAACTGATCCGTTGGGCGCTTAAGTGCCACCCTAACTTTGTAATTACTTCAATTATCCTGCAAATCAACAGAAAAGTCAGCATAATTTTGCTAGTAGTAAAAAGGCTTACATTAACAGTGAATGCGTGTGGTAATACAAAATCCAATACCGGCGGTCGGCCACCGCTGCACAATATTTTAACGCAAAAGCAAAATCTTCGGTTATAATTCTTTTAGGAGGTGACTGCTCGTGTATCCAGATAAATCTAAACTAAGTATTGCTGACAACCAGCACTTATTGATCGTCAACGAAGCTGATTTAATTTTCACTACTGGTAAGTTTGAAAACTTACAAACAACACCTTTACAAACTAAGCAGATTATCGACAACGAGGAATTGCATGGCGTTAAAGCAAATGATGTCGCTACTGTCTTAAAAATGAAGCACGCATTTGATTTCATGATCAATAACACACAAAAGTTATCTTTTAATGATATTAAACAGATTAATCTATTGATTCAAGGAGTGGAAACGCCTAGTGCCGGCCAATTACGCCAACGTGACGTTGTTGTTCCATTGACGAATGAGGTCTGGACCCCGCCTAAGCCTAACGAGGCCACTGAAAAACAATGGTTTCAACAATTGATCACGCAGCAGTCAATCAGTGCGACCGAAAAAGCTATTAACCTGATGTTGCACTTATCGCGCCAGCAATACTTTGAAAATGGCAACAAACGGACTGCGCTATTTGCCGCCAACAATCTTTTGCTCACGCACGGTGCCGGCATGTTAGCAATTCCCGAAAATAAAATGCATTGGTATCAGTCAAAATTACAGAAGTTCGACCGAACGAACAATGATCGTGACATTAAACCATGGTTGTATGATAACTGCATCTTCAGTTATGCACCGGCAAAAACGGTCTATCCCAAAGCTGAATCAAAACAAGCTGACGACCCAGAACAGCCTATTTAAATCATTCCACTTTTCTGCAGACTAGGTCGTGTCTTCAAGCGCATTAAACTTTCGGAAATACCCTTTATTTTGTTATGCTAAAAATAAAGGACTGATCACAATGACCAAGCGCCGTCACGAATTATCTGATGCACAATGGGATATGATCAAAACATTATTTCCCAAATACCGTACAGGTCGCCCCGCTTGCCATAGTAATCGCCAAATGTTCAACGCAATGCTTTGGATCAGTAAAACTGGGGCTCCTTGGCGTGATCTTCCCGAGTATTATGGCCCCTGGAAATCAGTTTATACGCGCATGTCGCGCTGGACGGATTCAGGGTTATTAGAACAGATCTTCCAAGCTCTTAACGATGAACCGGATTTAGAAAACTTACACATGGACGCTACTATTGTTTCTGCCCATCAGCATAGTGCTGGGGCCAAAAAAGGAGGCCAAATTGTGAAGCAAACCAAATTGGCGACAGTCGTGGTGGCAAGTCGACCAAGGTCCACACCTTAGTGGACGCGTTGGGTAATCCGATTGTTTTTCATATTACTGCTGGTAATGTCAATGAAGGGCCGATCGCGTTAACCTTGCTAGAACAGGTTTCGTTAACTGAGGTCAATGTCGTTGCCGACCGTGCGTATGGTGCTAAGACCAATCGCGACTATATTACCGAACAAGGTGGCACGTATACAATTCCGCCTAAAATCACCGTTAAAGAACAATGGGAGACGAATTGGTGGATCTACAAAGAACGGCATGTTATTGAATGCTTTTTTAATCGATTAAAACATTTTCGTCGATTAGCGACCAGATATGATAAAACAACGCGAATATTCCGTACATTCCTTTACATTGCTTCAATATTATTAATGACTAGATAGTTTGAAGACACATCCTAGTCCGATTTTGAAAATAATTTAAAAATGATGAAGCAACAGATTAATCAACCTGTTGCCTCATCATTTTCTTTTAAGCCAGCATTTAAGTCTTATTTCAACCATTTGTTCGTTCTCGCAATTTTAACGGCTTCAATCCGGTTGTGAACTCCAAGTTTACTAAAAACAGCTGATAAATAATTTCGTACAGTCCCATCGGAAAGAAATAAGTCAGCCGCAATTGCTTTGGTCGTCAATCCTTTATCAGCCGCTGCTAAAACAGCTAATTCCCGTTTGGTCAGCGGATTACTATCCACCGACAACATGTTGGTCACAAGTTCAGGTGCATAGATCGTCTGGCCGGCCATCACTTGGCGAATAGCAGTAATTAAATCATCACTAGGACTATCTTTGAGCAAATAAGCCGCTACCTGAGCATGAACCGCCCGCTCAAAATATGCTTTTTGCGCGAAGGTCGTCAAGATCACTGCTTTAGTTGCTTCATCAGCCGCCTGAATTTTATCGGCTACGTCAAGGCCAGTCATCTGCGGCATTTCAATATCTAAAATAGCCACATCCGGGTTCAGTTGCTGAATCTCAATCCAAGCTGTGGCGCCATCATTAGCGTGACCAACAACGTGTAGATCGTCCTCTAATTCCAATAATTGTGAAAGTGCCGAATTTAGCATTCTTTGATCCTCGGCTAAATAGATCGTAATCACTAGCAACTACTCCTTCGGTAATTTTAAAGTAACAAGTGTCCCTTTTTTATTTTTAACGATCGTGAACGTTCCCTTTGCCTCTAGCATTCGCGCCTGCATACCAGTAATACCGTTCGCGCCAGCACGTGTAAGTTGCTTGCTATGACCGTCATCTTGGATCAAAACCTGAAAATGATCATTATGCAGCAAAAATTGAATGGTAACTGAATGTGCATTGGCATGTCTAATAACATTGGTCAACGCTTCTGTCATAGCAGCGGCTAACCGACTCTGGATAGCTGTTGGCCATTTTAAAGCAGCTTCTTCGCCGTGGGTTGAAAGTAGCACGCCTGCTGTTGCTAAATTTTTACTTTGTTCCAGTAAAGTTTCGCTAAGTGATTTTTGATGGAGATTATTAACAATTTTACGAACCATCTGTAAATTTTGGCGACTTGTTTGCTCAATATCATCAAGTTCAGCCGCAACTTTATTTGGTGCTTTTTGCAATAACTTTTTAGCTAATTCGGTTTTGATCGTGATCATGGAAAAACTTTGGCCTAATGTATCATGGAGATCCCGCGTAATCCGTTCACGCTCATCACGCTGAATAATGGTCTGTAAACGCCGGTTGGTCTGATGCAATTGGCGTTGACGGAACATCGAACTAGCCAGTAAATAAGCGAAGATCGGTGAAATAAAGGGAAATGCTAGTTCCACAATAGCACCATTATGTAGGCTTAGAATCCCTGGATGATAGCCATTGAAGCGAATCACCCCACTTAGCAGAAATGCATAATAAGCAGTAACAAACCACCGGAAATATTTTTTAGGCCGTTCAGCTAGAATTGTAGCTATCTGCCAGCCGGGAAAGATAATTAAATAAAAGTTAAATGCGAACACCGAAAATAAACCGGTTATGAGTAACTCCATTGGCATTGTGATTGATCGCCAACGCGGCACTTCGATCACCAAAACATAAGTCACTAAGAATACCACCGACAGCCCTGACCAAAACCAATCAGTGACAGTATTGATTGGCAGATACAACGCAATTGTATATGGTAAATAAACTAACCAAATATAGCTGATCCACTTTCTAGTTGTCAGATTTAGATGTTCTTTATGCCGCAATGATCTTTGCACCCCACTTATGCTTTGCTTTAACTACAATTAACATTACGGCCAACAAGCCAATACTCCAAACGCTAATGCCAATAAATGAACTCAGTTTAATTTTACCACTAGTAAATAGATTTCCTAATAGTTCATTAGTAAAATAGGTCGGTAGCAGCTTTCCAATTTTTTGTAACCAAGTCGGCAATAGATTTAACGGCCACCAAAGCCCGCTGAGAATGGCCATCGGAAAAGTAACAATATTACTGACTAGGCTTAGGGTTTCATTATGCTGAATAGACGCCATCATCGCACCGATCATCAATAACGGTATTTGACCAAAGAGTGCAATACCAACCATGCCTAACCACTGCCATCCTGATAGGCTAACCTGATTGACCACGGTTGCGACACTACCGATCACAATAATTGCTAGCCCGCTCATCGCCATGCTCCATAATCCAATCGAGATATAATACGCATTTAGACCGTGCGGAGTGGCTTTCAATAGGTCAACAAACTCGTGATCGCGGTCATGTTTAAGAATTGCAGCAACGCTAAACACAGCACTGATCAAACCGCTATAAATGATCATACTTCCCATATAGGTTACAAAGAATAATTTCATTTGTGCAGGATTCCCCATAGTCATAATTCGTGTGAAAAGAATATAAAATCCTGTCGGCATTAACAATGAAAAAAATAAAAAAGAAAGATTACGTAAAACCAAACGTTTACCATCAAAACATAATTGTGTCCTAAAATGCATCATCATCTGCTATAACTCCTTATTCGTTAAATGAATAAAAATATCTTCTAAGGATTCCCGTGTAACTGTAATTTGCCGAAGCTGAGGTAAAAAAGTGGTTAACGCGGTTAGTGTTATATCCCCATCAACGCTTTTAATACAAATTTGATCATTTGCGTTCCTAATATCAGTAACCCCAGGTAATGTTTTAAACCTTGTCACCGGGATCTGCGTCTGAAATGTAATTGTGACCCGTTGATTTTGCTTTTGTAACTTGCTAAAGGTTCCTTGGAAAATAAAATGGCCGGCGTGCATCAATAATAGCCGATCTGCAACATCTTGAATTTCATTTAGATAATGACTGGTGATAATAATCGTTTTCCCCTGTTGCTTCAATAACTGAATTCGCCGCCAAAAAACTCGGCGGGCATTAACATCCATTCCAACAGTCGGTTCATCCAAAAACAATAAGTCTGGATCACCGATCAAAGCCACAGCAAAAGTGACGCGGCGCAATTGTCCCCCTGATAAATTAGTTAACCGTTTTGAAGCGATTTCGGTTAACTGAAGTTCATTGAGCAATTGATCAACTGTAAGTGGTGTCGAATAGCAGGTCGCAACTTCCGTTAATAATTCTAAAACATTAACACCCTGCATCACCATATCCGTTTGCCGCATGGAGCCAATCCGTGCCTTGACAAATTTACTACCAGGCCGTTGTTCAAATAACGTGATCTTGCCTGAAGCCGAATATACACCGAGCAGAATATTCAGCAGCGTTGTTTTGCCAGCACCATTCTCACCGATTAGGCCTATGATCTCACCTGCATAAATAGTAAAGTTTAGGTTGTTTAACACAAGTTTAGTGCCATAACTAAATTGTAAATGTTGTGCCTGAATAAGTGTTTTCATAATTATTGGACCTCTATTTCAATATTAAAATCATCTTGGGTACGCAAAATGTTCAAGCTAAATAGTAAATTGCATTCCAAAAAGCATGACGCCATAACTGTATTCTATCAAGTTACGTCAATGTACTATAGTTCCATCTGTCACTTTTTAAACATGACAAATGTCATATAATTCATCTAATTTAGTTGATTACACATTCTCATTCACAGACCAATCAAAACATGATTAAAATTGATTTTTTATTTTTCCCTTTACTTATAGGTTCGAATAAGCGGCCGCTTTTCTGCCAACTTTTTTCTTATCAAAATAAAAAAAGGCTGAGCAACGTTGTTATACCGCTGCTCAGCACCCTAAAAATAATTTCAAAATCAAACTCGGTTTTGCCGCTTCTGTCCCTATTCAACCTTGCACAAAAACACTAGCGTTTATTGTCGGTTACGCTTATGAACACTACTGTTTATTCCAGTTACGTTTATGAACACTACTGTTTATTTCTAGCTACGCTTATGAACGCTACTGTTCATTATCAATTTAGGTTAAAAAACACTATTGGTTATTTGAATAAGTTTAAGCGGATATTTTTGGCCATAGTTAATCGTCTAAACAACACTAGTGTGCATTTTTACTAACGCTTACTAAACCGCACATAGGCCCACCTCTAATTGGTTAACCGTGCTGTGCCCAGCAACTAGTTCATAAACAACAGATCGGAAAACAGCAATAAGCTTAGCTAGTCAATTTTTACATCCCATTTACTTATACAGCGCAGCATTTTATTTAACCCTACAAAAAAAACGCCCATTTCTGGACGGTTTCTGTAGCGTAAGCTTAACGACGGATTTCTTTGATCCGTGCTGCTTTACCGTGCAATGCACGTAAGTAGTACAATTTAGCCCGACGTACTTTACCAAAGCGAATAACTTCGATTTTGGCAACACGTGGTGTGTGGATCGGGAATGTCCGTTCAACGCCGACACCGTTACTGACTTTACGTACAGTGTAAGTTTCGCTGATGCCTTCGCCGCGCCGTTTGATAACAACGCCTTCGAACAACTGGATCCGTTCGCGAGTGCCTTCAACGACACGAGCGTGAACGCGAACGGTATCCCCAGGACGAAATGCTGGGATATCAGAACGTAATTGTTCTTTAGTGATTTCTTCGATTAATGGATTCATGAAAATTTCTCCTTTTCTACAGACATTCTTGCCGCAACCGCAGCAGCGGAATATCGTGATCAGTGACTCTTCATCACAAAGTTAAATTTTAGCATATAATTTTATGCCTGTAAAGCTTAAATCTTACCGCGGTGGGCGTTTGTCCTTCTGCTCTGGCCATAAAAAGTTAAGGGCCAGCCGCCGGACGCGCGGATTCCGGCGAACGATCAGGTGATGACTAGCCAAGGGGCCCCGCACCAAAACTTGCCGGTAAGACGAGAAGCGTTGGCCTAGCGCTGGTACTAAGGATTTGCTGGAAACGTTGGTCACCCGCGAATCCGTTCCGTTACCGACATTGCCCATAATGCTGAGCACATGAACACCAGGGGGAAAGTCCTTCCGCGCATGCACTAGATCGCGGTAGGCATCATGCCGAAATTCCGGCCGCCCATTGGCTAAAAGCCGATTTTGCAGGGTATCCCCTCGTCCCAGCGCGCCATCTGCCGGCACCGAGATCAAAACCGCCCGCTTTAAAAGCAGCGGGTGTTGGTGGCTATACGCGATCAGTAGATCCAGATTGCCGCGGGAATGGGCGATCGCGTTAAAACTGCGAATGTGGTAACGCTGCTTCAATTGGGTTAGCAAGCGATTGAGCCAGATCGCATTTTGCTGCCACGAAGCCCATTTATTGGCAAAAACGACTTTGATCAACGGATGATGATAATCTGGCTGCCAGTGACCAAAATACTGAATATGATCGGGCTCGATCACTGCCGTTAAAGCGTAGCGCCCATCATCACGCTGTTCAGCATGGGTAATAAAATTATTGTAAGTTTGTTTGCCGGCACCTAATCCTGCGATCAGCAACGTTGGCCGCCGATAATGCGCCGGCGTTGTCGCCTGAACACGGGTACTGGTATAAAATAAGCCTGCGGTAAATAATAGCAACAACGATAGTAAATAAGCGCCGCGACGCTTCATAGGCTCACCTCCGGCCAGCCAGTCAATTATTGGCAGCTAGCTTGCATAATCGCATTTTGCCACCATCAATTTAGGCGGCCTACTTTTCTTCTTGTTTGATTTGTGCTAGTAGTTTTTGTTGTTGCTCAGTTAAAGTAACTTTTTGCAACAGATCCGGGCGGCGTAAATAAGTGCGGCGCAAAGCTTCCTTTGCTTGCCATTGGGCGATCAGTTGGTGATTGCCGTTGGTCAACACTTCCGGAACCTGCATGCCGTTATAGTCAGCGGGCCGCGTATATTGCGGGTGTTCCAGCAAGCCATCCGAAAATGAGTCATGGTCCGCGGAGCTTTCATTGCCTAACACACCGGGGATCAGGCGCACCGTGGTGTCGATCACTACCATTGCCCCTAGTTCACCGCCAGTTAAGACGTAATCACCAAGTGAAATTTCGTCGGTGACTAAATGGCGGATCCGTTCGTCGTAGCCTTCATAATGGCCACAAATAAAAACTAAATGCTCGCTGGTCGCTAAGTCAGTGGCAACGCTTTGGTCAAACTTTTTACCGGCAGGATCAAGCAGGATCACCCGCTTCGGCCCCGGTTGCTTTTGTTCCAACGCCGCCATTGCCGCAAAAATCGGCTGTGGCTTCAGCAACATCCCTTCACCAGCACCATAGGGATAGTCATCAACGGTGTGGTGCTTAAGATCATCGGAGTAGGCCCGAAAATCAGTCACTTCAATATCCAACAAATGCCGCTGCTGCGCCTTACCGATGATCGACTGCTCGAACACCCCGGTAAACATACTTGGAAACAAACTCAGCACATCAATCCGCATCATCGATCAATCCTTCCGGTAAGTCAACTAACGCCTGTTGCGCCGTTAGATCAACGTTTAAAACCACCTGTTTGATGTACGGCAACAGCCAATCTTTTTGTCCCGGGCGGGCGATCACCCAGACATCATTAGCCCCCGGACTGAGGATCTCCTTAACTGTGCCTAAATCAGCGCCAGTCGCCTGTTCAACGATTTTAAGGCCAATGATATCCCGGTAGTAAAAGCCTTCGTCAGCGGCTAATTCTTGCTGATCAGCACCGGCAACATATAAGGTCTGGCCCTTTAACGGTTCAACGGCCGTTAAATCAGCTAATTCTTCAAACGATAGCAAATTAAAATTCTTATGCAGCCGGTGAGTTTTCACCGTTAAAGCTTGGGGCTTGCCCATTGGTTTAACGTACAGCTTTGCCCCCGGCCGAAACCGTTCGGTGGGAAAGTCAGTCGTCGCCATCACGCGCACCTCGCCGCGGATACCGTGGGTGTTGACGATGCGACCGACTGTATAATAGTTTTCGCTCATGCTAATTCCTTTCCAGCGTGCTAAAAGCTAGCACCTTGCAACTGATTTCGTCTAAAAATGCTGGCCCAAACGTTTACCGTCTAAGTGCAGCACACTAAACAAAAACACCCCATAAAACATCACTGTCTTATTGAGGCGTTTAACTGTTTTATTCAATAATGTTGAGACGCACCCGCTTGTTACCCGGGACTTTCACACTATAAACGATCGTTCGAATCGCCTGTGCCACTCGACCTTGTTTACCAATGATACGCCCAATATCTTCATGGTTGACGTGGAGATCATATTCATGAAACCGTTCCGTTTCGTGAGTTGTGACCTGAATGTCATCAGGATAGGTGACGAGTGGCTGAACAATCGTAATAATTAGTTCTTTCACATCGGTCATCGTTTAATCCTTATTTCTTAGCGAATTTTGCTTCGTGCAATTTTTGCATGATACCATGATTGGATAAAATGTTCCGTACTGTATCAGAAGGTTGCGCACCTTTTTGTAACCAATCAAGGATTGTGTCTTCTTCTAATTTAACTTCGGCGGGATTAACTAATGGGTTATATGTGCCGACGGTTTCGATGAAACGGCCATCACGAGGTGAACGTGAATCAGCCACAACGATACGGTAGAATGGGCGCTTCTTAGAACCCATCCGCTTTAAACGAATTTTAACTGCCATTACTGCACCTCCTTAACTTATTCAACGCTAATAAATATACCAGTTATTGGCAGTGTTGTAAAGGGTTTTTTCTTTACAGGTTTAAAATGCCTATCTAGCAGTGTTTAGCCCCCATAAAAGGCCTCTTAGCCGCTATTTTTCTCTTAAAATAATTTATTTTTTTAAACTGGCGGCTATTTTTTGACTAATTCGGCAGCCTTAGCGGTTAACCAGCAACAGGCATATTATTCGCACTGGACGGCACAACTTGCGATAATTAAAGTAGAACCAAGGAACTAGCCTTGAAAGGAGCTGACGCAATGGCCAGTAAAATGGATAAGCTAAAAGGTAAGCTCAAGGAGGCCGCTGGTAAAGTGGCGAATAACGATGAGCTGGAAACCAAAGGACAGCTCGAACAAGAACAAGCTAAAGCTAAGGAAAAAGCCAAGCATTTAGCCGAAGTCAAAACCCAAGAAAAACGGGCTAAGCTTCAGCGTGCTGCTAAGACTGACGACGACCAATAAAGGAGTTTGCCAAACGGCAGCTCCTTTATTTTGTGCTTATAAGCCTGCCTTACGTCGCTATTTACGGCGTTTACGCGCTTGCTTTAAGCGTTTTTGCTTTTGCTTCTTTTGTTTGCGCACCATGGAGCCCATCGCCATTTTACCTAAGCGGCCGGACATCCCCTGGCCAAACATTTGGTCCATACCCGCAAAGTTACCGTTGGACATTTTGCTCATCATTTTGCGGGATTCTTTAAATTGTTTGATCATCCGGTTGACTTCTTGGATCGGACGGCCAGCGCCGGCAGCGATCCGACGGCGGCGACTTGGATTCAATAGATCAGGGTTAGTTCGTTCAGCCGGGGTCATGGAATAAACAACCGCCTTCATGTGGCCCGTTTCTTTAGGTCCCATTTGCACTTTATCTAAGCCGGGCACGTTATTCATTCCCGGCATCATTTTCAAAATATCTTGGATCCCACCCATTTTCTGGACTTGATCTAATTGGTCGATAAAGTCGTTAAAATCAAAGGTGTTCTCTTGCATTTTTTCGGCAAGATCGGCCGCTTTTTTCTCATCGTAGTCGGTTTGCGCCTTTTCGATCAGGGTCAGCATGTCGCCCATGCCCAGGATGCGATCGGCCATGCGGTCGGGATGGAAAACATCTAAGTCGGTCAGCTTTTCACCTTGACCGGTGAACTTGATCGGTTTACCGGTGACGGCCCGAATCGACAAAGCCGCCCCACCACGCGTATCGCCATCTAATTTAGTCAAAACGACCCCGGTGATGTCCAACTGCTGATTAAAGCTTTCAGCCACGTTAACGGCATTTTGCCCGGTCATCGCGTCGACGGTCAGCAGAATTTCATTGGGCTGTGCTAAGGACTTGATGTCGGCCAATTCTTGCATCAGCTTTTCATCGATCTGCAGCCGGCCGGCAGTATCAATGATCACGTAGTCATTTTTATTCTCCGCTGCTTGAGCTAGCCCTTGGCGGACGATCTCGCGGGGATCAACGTCCGTCCCTAATTGGAAAACCGGCGCGCCCACTTGTTGGGCCACCACCTGCAACTGATCAATGGCAGCTGGCCGGTAAACATCGGCCGCAATAAATAATGGCCGCGCGTGGTCGTTGGTTTTTAAGCGGTTGGCCAACTTTCCAGCGGTGGTCGTTTTCCCAGCCCCTTGCAGGCCGACCATCATGATGATCGTCGGAATGTGCGGTGCTTTGTTCAGCGGTACCGCTTCAGCCCCCATAACCTTGGTCAATTCTTCATCGACGATCTTGACGATCTGCTGCGCTGGGGTCAAGCTTTCCAGCACTTCACTGCCGATGGCGCGTTCGCGAACGGTTTTGACGAAATCTTTGACGACACCAAAGTTAACGTCGGCTTCCAACAAAGCTAACCGGATCTCGCGCATTGCGTCGCGCAGATCAGCCTCCGATATTTTGCCTTTACGGCGTAATTTACTCATAGCGTTTTGTAAACGCTCAGTTAAACCCTCAAATGCCATTATTTCACCCTCTAATTTAAGTTAAGTCAGACTGCCTCATTATGCCTAGGCGCTTTGGCCGGCGCTACTCGTCCGCTTCATCTTGTTCCAGCTCACCGACCAACTGCATTAATTGTTGGTCCTGGCGATAATGCGCCTGCACATAAGCTTGCAGGCGATCAACGGCGTCATTGCGGATCTGAAAATCATGATAAAGCTGTAACTTTTGCTCATAGGCTTCTAGAATTTTTTCGGTCCGTTTAATATTATCATAGACGGCCTGGCGACTCACGTTAAATTCTGCCGCAATTTCGCCTAATGAGTAGTCATCTGCGTAATAAAGCTGCAGATAATGATATTGTTTTTTAGTTAATAACGGCGCGTAAAATTCAAATAATGAATTCACCCGATTATTTTTTTCAATTTCCATATTAAACTCCAGCATTTCATTTTCTGCATACTTGTTAAGCGTAACCTAAGCTGAATGCAAAATCAATTACAAGCCACAAAATTGATAATTTGTGGGAACGTTAACAATTTTAACTGTTTTTTTACGCGTAATCTGCTAAAATAAGATTGAATCGACCTATTGGTTATTCATAACTAATGGTGACTGCTTTTGAAAGGAGGCTACAACATGGTACCTGTTATTATTTATTGGGCCGCAGTTCTAGTATTATTCGTCTGGTTGATCTGGAACGTCGGTTTCTCCCTCAAATATTTAGCCAATGGCGAGCGCGGTAATTTATGGGCGTTTGGCTTTCTAAATATTTTTGCACTCATTGCTGGTTTATTGGTTGTTTGGGCTTATGGCGATAACGGTTTCATCCAGTGGGCGTTGGGTTCCGCTTCAAGTAAAGTTCCCCAAACAAGCTGGTTGGGCATTTTAAACTGGGTCAACGTTGTGTTGATCATTTGTCAGTTTATTTTTGGCCGGGTCTCAGCACCAAAAACAGCTAAATAAGATGATTTAAAAGGAGGTGACAACAATTACTGTTGTCCCTCCTTTTTTTGTGACTGGTGCGGCCTTAACTTTTTAGCTAACGGCGCACCCTTTTTTATTCCGTTTTTTCCGGTTGGATCAGATCCTTGAACAAGCCGTAAACAAACGCATTAGCGTCAAACGGCTGTAGATCATTGATCTGTTCACCTAAACCAACTAATTTAACCGGCACGTCCAGTTCACTGCGGATCGCCAAAACGATCCCGCCTTTAGCAGTACCGTCTAATTTCGTCAAGACGATCCCGGTGACGTTGGTGGTCTCCTTAAATTGCTTCGCTTGGATCAACGCATTTTGGCCGGTCGTTGAATCCAGTACCAGCAAAACTTCGTGGGGTGCTTCCGGAATTTCCCGGGCGATCACCCGTTTGATTTTTTCCAACTCGTTCATCAAGTTGACTTTGTTCTGCAACCGGCCAGCGGTATCAACTAATAAAACGTCATCGTGATCACGCTTGACCTTTTGCACCGCATCGTAAACCACTGCTGCCGGATCGCTTTGGGCCTTACCAGCGATCACCGGCACCTCCGCCCGTTGGCCCCAGACTTGGAGCTGTTCGATGGCGCCAGCACGGAAAGTATCGGCAGCCGCCAAAACCACCTTTTTGCCTTCTTCTTTGTACTGATGAGCCAGTTTGCCGACGGTGGTGGTTTTACCGACACCGTTAACACCAACAAACAAGATCACCGTTGGTCCCTCTGCCGCAAAATTAATGGCGTTGTTTTCATCAGTGCCTTCCGCTTCGTAAATGTTAACTAGCTTTTCAACGATCGTCGCCGCCACTTCTTGCTGACTTTTAGCGTTCCGTAATTTAACTTCATCCCGCAATTCGTCGCTTAACTTGACCGCCATTTCATAGCCGACATCGGCCCCGATCAAAGTTTCCTCTAAGTCATCGAAAAAATCCTCATCCACCGTACGAAAATTGGCGAATAAAGCGTTTAAACGATCGCCAAAGGTTTTGCGGCTTTTTTCTAAACCTTTATCATATTTTTCTTCCGCCGCCGTTTCTTCCGGCTTGGCACCACCGGTAAACGCCTGCTTAATTTTATCAAATAATCCCATCTGATCCCTCCTCATCTAAAGCGTAGCACAAATAACAAGCTGTTTTTTGTACCCTGCTGCCATTAAAGTTACTGGTACCCCTGCAGTTAACGACCTTTTTTTACGTCTATACCAACCTTTAGACCGTTAGTTGAAAATAGGCCTGTAAGAAGCGGGCGACCCCATCGTCATCATTGCTGGCGGTGGTGACCTGATCAGCAGCGGCTTTGATCGCTGCCACCCCGTTGACCATCGCCACACCAGTACCCGCTGCCTGCAACATTGACAGATCGTTTAATTGATCACCAAAAGCCATTAAATGCTGCCGCTGCCAGCCAAAGCGCTGCAACAAGACGTCCAGCGCGGTGGCCTTGGTGACCGTTTGCGGACTAAATTCCAGTAAATTAGTCCGCGACGAAGCCACATTAAAAGCCGCCTGCAACGTGACTGGCAATTGCTGCTGCCCAGCCACAAGTAACTGATGATCCGCGGCGACCACGGCCTTACTATATTTTAAATTAGCATCTAAACTAGCAAAAGTTTGGGGCACAAATTTTAATTTAGGATTCATTTGTTGATATAACGAAGATGGTAACTCGGTCAACGGATAAACTTGTTCAAAATCCAAAATATCCAGTGGCCACGCCACCGTTTGCGCAAAATCAACTAACGGTGCTAGCGCGGCCTTATTCAGACTTTGCTGGGCCAAAATTTGCTTAGTGGCCACTTGCTGGACTAACGCACCATTAAAGGTGACCACGTAATTGTTAGCGCCCGTCAACGCCAGTTGCGTCAAATAAGGCCAAATGGCGTTGATCGGCCGACCAGTACATAAAATAAGCTGCACTTGTTGCGCCGCCAACTGCCGTAAAGTGGCCACCGTTCGCGGCGTTAATTCTTTAGCGTCATTTAATAAAGTGCCATCTAAATCAAACGCGATCATGTGAATACTCATTGGCTACCTGCCTCCTAATTATGCTGTGGCCGGGTCAGTCGCTAAGGCCACAGAAACCATATGGGAAACGCCGGATTCTTGCATCGCGACGCCGAATAAAACATCCATCGCCATCATCGTGCCTTTACGGTGCGTAATGACCACAAATTGGGTCTGCTGATCGTAGCGCTGTAAGAAACGACCAAAACGGTCAACATTGGCCTCATCCAACGCGGCTTCCACTTCATCTAAAATACATAACGGCACTGGCCGCACGTGAATAATGGCAAATAATAACGTGATCGCCGTCAACGCCCGCTCACCGCCAGATAACAAGCTTAATTGCTGCAACTTTTTACCCGGTGGCTGCGCAGTGATCTCAATGCCAGTGGTCAATAAATTCGCTGGGTCCGTCAAGCTTAATTCTGCCTGCCCGCCGCCAAACATCTGCGGAAAAATCGCCGCAAAAGCTTGGGCTGTCGCCGTAAAAGTTGCCTTAAACCGTTGACTGACTTCTTGATCCATTTCGGCCATTGTTGCCGCTAATTGCTCCCGCGCACCTAATAGATCATGGCGCTGCGCCTGTAAAAATTCGTAACGTTGGCTGACCCGCTCGTATTCGGCGATGGCCCCCAAGTTAACTTCACCTAAGTCAGCTAAACCAAGTTTCAATAATTTTCGTTGTTGCTGTAACGCAGCCAGATCGCTGGTCAAGGCAGTTGCCTTAGCGGCTTCAAAGCTTAAGTTATACTCACTTTCCAATTGCGTCAAGGCCTGATTCAAACTGGTGTTTAAATTAGCCAAACTATTTTCTAAACGCTGTTGGGTCGCTAATTGCTGTTGATAACCGGTTTGCGCATGGGCCAGCTGGGCTTCTTGCTGTTGCAAGGTCGCCGCCAATTGATCACGCTTAGTTTTGACGGCCGCGCTTTGTTGCGCCAACTTAGTTAACTGCTGCGCTGCTCGTTGCAGATCAGCGGCATTGCTGGCGTGATCCTTGGTCTGGGTACTTAACCGCTGCTGCAGTTGCGCAACTTGTTGTTGATCCCGCACAATAGCCGCCTGCAAAACGCTTTGCTGCTCAATATGTGCCTGGTTCGTCCGCTGCCGCTGCTTTTGTTGTTCCTGAACCACTGCCAGCTCAGTTTGGGCCTGCTGGCGTTGACTGGCAGTTGTCGCCTGGTTTTCCTGCCAGCTGGCTAAGGCCGTCTGCTGCGCCTTAAGCTGCGTTTGGAGCGTGGCCAAGGCTGCATCCACAGCCGTAGCTTGATCGTGGTTAGCCTTAACCTTTTGCTGATAGTCGGTGGCGGCCGCATTCTGTTGCTGATTGGTCAAATCAAAGGTTTGCTGTTGCCGCGTCAACTGGGTTTGTTGCCGGGTCAGATCCTTCAAAGTTGCCTGGCTTTCCAACTGTTGTTGCGCCAATTGGGCCGCCGTTGTTTTGGCCGTTGTCAATTGGGTGTCCGTGGTGGTGATCTGCTGTTTTAGGGTCTGCAAAGCCGTTTCCTTAGCGGCCAATTGCTGCTTCATTTGCGCAAGCTGGGTCACTAATTCACGTTGTTTTTGTTCTTGGGCTAGTAACCCATTCTGGCGTGTTTTGCCACCGCCCGTCATGGCCCCACCAGGATTCAAAATATCGCCATCAAGTGTGACGATCCGCACCCGGTGTTGCAATAACGCCGCCAATTTGATCGCCGCATTTAAATCACTGGCAACCACGATCCGCCCTAGTAAATGCCGCATCACGTTTGCGTGTTCCGGCGCAAATTCAACAAGCTCAGCGGCCACGCCAATAAAGCCGGGCTGCTGCGCTAATTGTTGCTGTTGTAAGCTGCTTAAATGCTGGGGCTGCATCACTGCCAAAGGTAGAAACGTCGCGCGGCCCAGCCGTTGCTGCTTCAAATAAGTAATGCTGCGTTTACCAGCCGCTTCATCGGTGACAACCACTGCCTGTAACTGATTGCCTAAAATAGCCTCCAGCGCTTGATTATATTTAGCCGGAACGGTCAACAGTTCCGCCACCGCCCCAATAACGCCGCTTAGCTGGGCCTTATGCTTTAAAACCCCGCGTACCCCAGCGTAGAAGCCACTATAATCATCCTTCATTTCGGCCAAACTAGCCTGCTGCGCTTGGGCCTTTTGCATGATGGCTAAGGCCTGATACCACTGTTGTTGCTGCTGCTCGTAGTGCTGTTGCTTGGCGGCCAATTGATCCGCCAATTGCTGTTGCTGGCGCTGCTGCTGGGTCACCTTGTGCTGCAATTGTGTGGCTTGGGCCTTAGCCGCCGTCAATTGCTGGGCCAAAGCCTGCTGTTGCGCAGCTAAGGCAGTTTGTTGGTCCTGTTGCTTTTGATCGCGCACTTGACTTTGTTGCTGCTCCCGTGCTAAATAAACAGCTTCATTGTGTAAAGTTGTCTGCTGCTGCAGCTGATCAATATAGTCCTGCCGCAAGCTTTCCACCTTTTGTTTCAAAGTCGCTTCATCGACTTGTTGGGCCTGCGTATAATTCTTCACTAATTGCTGCTTCTGCTGTAAAACTTGCTCAGCCTGAGCCAGCGCGGTTTTTTCAGTAGTCAAAGTCTGCTGTAAGGCAGTCAGTTGCTGCTGTTGCTTTTTTAAAGCCGCCGTCAGGTCAGTCAGCTTATCTTGGGCAACCTGCCGCCGTTCACCGGCTAATTCCGCCTGCCCCGCTAATTCCGCCTGTTGTTTTGTGATCCGCAATTGATCTTGTTGTAAGGTATCCAAACGTTGGGTGATTTTTTGCTGCGCCGCTTTTTGTGCCGTCACCTTAGTCTGAAACGCGGTTTGATTGTGCTGGGCTAAACGTACATTTTCTTGGGCCGCTTTTAGTTCTTGCTGTTGCTGTGTTTTACTGGCCGCTTGCTTTTCGATCTGCCGCACCAAAAGTGTTTTCGTGACTTGATCTAATTGCTTTTTTTGCTGTAAATAATCTTTGGCCAAGCTGCTTTGTTCTTTTAAAGGCTCCACTTGTTGGGCCAGTTCGGCAATAATGTCGGCGACGCGGTGCAAATTATCGGCGGTGGTCGTCAATTGACTATCCGCTTCTTTTTTGCGCTGCTTGTATTTAACAACGCCGGCCGCTTCTTCAATAATTCCGCGGCGATCTTCCGGCTTACTGTTGAAAATAGCCGCAATTTTCCCTTGTGAAATAATGGAAAAGGATTCTCGCCCAAGGCCAGAATCCATAAATAAATTAACGATATCCTTTAGACGACAACTTTTTTGATTTAAATAAAAGGCCGAAGTCCCATCACGATATAAGGTCCGGGTCACACTCACTTGATCATACTCTGTCTTCAACTGATGATCGGAATTATCGAAAGTTAAGGTCACTTCCGCCCGATTCAGCGGTTTACGTTCGCTGGAACCGGCAAAAATAATATCCGGCATTTTACCGCCGCGCAGGCTTTTAGCCGACTGCTCGCCTAGTGCCCAGCGGATCGCCTCCGTGATATTACTTTTCCCACTGCCATTTGGTCCGACGATCCCGGTAAGCCCGTGATCAAATTGAATCACCGTTTTATCCGCAAAGGATTTAAAGCCATTGATTTCTAATGTTTTAAGTTGCACACTGCTAGGCTCCTTTTCGTGATCAAGCTTGTAATTTGCGCAAAGCCACTTCGGCTGCCACTTGTTCCGCAGCCTTTTTGGTGTGACCTGTGCCTTGGCCTAAAACTTGGTCACGGGCAACGACTTCCACCGTAAACTGCGCGTCATTGGCAGGCCCCGCTTCGGCGACCAAGCGATAATTGATCTCCACTTCACCATCTTTTTGCAAAAACTCTTGCAAGTTGGTTTTGTGATCTAACACATAAGAAAAAGCGCCTTGTTCAACCTTAGGAAAAACAACTTGGGCCACAAACCGCCCAACGGCAGCCTTTCCTTGATCTAAATACAGTGAACCAACAAAGCTTTCAAAAATATCACATAAAAGTGAATTACGATCACGGGCACCATTTTTCTCTTCACCTTTGCCCAATTTGATGTAACGGTCAAAGTGACATTCCCGCGCAAAAGCACTAAAACTATCCTCACAGACGATTGCTGCCCGTAACCGGGTCAATTTACCTTCAGGATAATTGGGGTACTTTTTGTACAAATATTCCGAAACCGTTAATTCCATCACGGCGTCACCGAGAAATTCGATGCGCTGGTAATCTTGTAACTTTAAATTGGGATGTTCATTTACGTACGAGGACTGGGTGAACGCTTCGGTCAATAGATCAACATTCCGGTACTCAATGCCAAAACGATCACGTAACTCGTTTAAAAATTCTTGCTCCACAACGGGGCTCCTTTCGCTTACATCACTTGACTAACAGGGCTTCTAATAATGACTTTTTTAGCCTAAGCAGCGCTAAATTCAGTCCGCAATAAGCCGACAACATTTATTCCACCAGCGTATTATACAGGTTTTCCCTTAAAAAGACTAGCGTATGGCCTAAAAGCTATTAGCGCCCACTCCGTCGTAGTTGGCTAACCGCTTTTTCCACCACGGCTAAGCTAAAAAACGGACCGTAACTATTCCACGAAATAGCCACGGCCCTCAGTTTATTATTGATGATTTTTGATATAAGTCACGGCATCGCCTACGGTTGCTAATTTTTCCGCATCTTCATCGGAAATTTCAGCATTGAAGGTATCTTCTAGCTCCAAAATAAATTCAACAATATCGATCGAATCAGCATTTAAATCTTTTTTGAAGTCCAATGTTTGACTGACCTTATCAGCCGAAATTTCAAACCGTTCTTCGATCAATTGTGCGATTTTATCATAGATCTCTTGCTCAGACATCTAATCCCCCCTTGCTTGGCTACTGCTGGTAACCAATAATTTTGCGCTGGACAAATCAAATTCGTCGCTGCTTTATTGTACTGACAACGCTTCAAATGTCGGTCACCGGCAAGAAAAATTAGCCCTAAACGATGGCAGTGAAAAAGCGAACGCTTCCCTGCCCAACATGACCAAGTTAGGTTTAAAAAGCAACTAAAAGCCGCTTGTCTAACCTAAGGATCACATTCGTCAGCACTAAATTTTTTTACTAGTAGTCGATTTCAAGGTTCAAATAGTAGTGTAATGGTTTTCGCCACCATTGTCTAGCCCAATTTAATCGTTTTGTTCTGGCCGCTTGGCTAATTGGTTGCGACTGAAATAATCGACCACGTCCGGCACCACATTTTTGGCCACCATAGCGTGGATCTGGCTGATCGTGTAATACACCGCATCCGCACTGGCAGTTCCATGGGTTTTGACCACTGGCGCCTTCAAACCGAGTAAAACCGCCCCACCATAACGGGAATATTCAAAGTTATCCCGTAAAGTGCCGAGGCTACCCTTTAACAACGCACCGCCGAGTTTAGCCTTAACGCCACCGTTCATGATCGATTGTTTCAGCAAATGTAAGATCGACATTGCGGTCCCTTCAATCGACTTCAACGCCGCATTACCAGTAAAGCCATCGGTGACGATCACGTCCGCACACCCATTCAATAATTCACGAGCCTCAATATTGCCAATAAAATTCAAATCTTTTTGCGCCGCGATCAGCTTGTAGGCCGCCTTATGCGTCAGATCCCCTTTATCAGGCTCCGTGCCGTTGTTCAACAAGGCGATCCGGGGACGGTCGATCCCGCGCATATTTTTAGCGTAGTAATTACCCAATACCGCAAATTGATACAAATTTTCCGGCTTGCTATCGGCGTTGGCCCCAATATCTAAGATATTAAATTGGCCACCGGTTCGAAAATCAGGCATGGTTGGCATCAATCCTGGGCGGTCGATTCCCTTGATCCGACCGATGATAAATAAGCCGGCTGCCAATAAAGCCCCGGTGCTGCCTGCGGAAAAGATTGCGTCCGCTTCGCCAGCTTTGACGGCCTGAGCCGCCACTACCATCGACGCATCTTTTTTGCGCCGTACGGCCCGCACCGGCTCCTCGTCGGCCAAAATTTCTTCACTGGTCGCGATCACGGTCAACCGTTGCTGGTTCTTAATCTCGGCTTGGACTTTGGCTTCATCGCCATAAAGTAAAAATTCAATATCTGGAAATTCGTCGCGGGCACGTTCCACCCCGGCAACGATCGTTGATGGGCCATTATCGCCGCCCATTGCGTCTACTGCAATCTTCATAACTGGCTCCCTTCCCTGCGCTAATCTAAGTTTTGGTAATTCTGTTCCTGTTGCGCTAAATAAGTCGCCAGGGCCTGATTTTCTGGCCGCTGCCAAGCGTCACTAGCCACTAACTGAGTGGCTTCAAGCTGGGCCGCCTCTAAAGCACGGGCGTCAGCCACAGGGTCCGCCACCTTAAATTCCGGCATTCCCGACTGCTTTTCACCTAATACGTCACCAGGACCCCGTAATTCAAGATCCTTTTGCGAAACTTGAAAACCATCATTGGTGGCCACCATAGTTTCCATCCGTTCGATGCCGTTTTGATTCTTCGGATCCGCCACTAAAATACAAAATGACGCCGCGTGCCCGCGCCCAATACGCCCGCGCAACTGATGTAGTTGCGACAAGCCAAACCGATCTGCATCAAAGATCAACATTGCGGACGCATTCGGCACATCGACCCCAACTTCGATCACAGTCGTCGCCACCAAAACCTGAAATTGATTGGCTTTAAACGCCTGCATCACTTGGTCTTTTTCTTCATTTTTCAACTGGCCATGTAATAACCCGACTTGATAAGTCGGCGCAAAGGCGGCTTGCATTTTGGTGAAAACAGCCTGGGCATTTTTTAAATCCATACTTTCAGATTCTTCGATCAAAGGCGTCACCACATAAGCTTGCCGCCCTTGAGCGAGTTCCTTTTGGATAAAGCTCAGCGCGTTAGCCACTTGATTGCCCCGGATCCAACTGGTTTTAATGGGGATCCGGCCAGCAGGAAGTTCATCAATGGTGGAAACATCCATTTCACCAAAGGCTGTGATCGCCAAGGTTCGCGGAATCGGGGTGGCCGTCATCGCCAAAATATCTGGCCGGTATCCTTTTTCACGTAAAATGCGCCGCTGATTCACACCAAAGCGGTGCTGTTCATCGGTGATGGCCAACCCTAAATTAGCAAAGTCCACGCCAGTTTGAATCAAAGCGTGGGTCCCAATGATCAGATCAATTTTACCTGCGGCCAGATCGCTGAGGATCGCCTGGCGTGCTTTTCCTTTGATCGACCCCGTTAACAACGCCACCTGAACGTCAAAAGCAGCAAACAAGCGCTGTAAGTTTTTGTAGTGCTGCTCCGCTAAAATTTCCGTTGGCGCCATCAACGCTGCTTGGTACCCAGCCGTTACCGCCGCGTACATCACCAGCGCGGCCACAATGGTTTTACCACTCCCAACGTCACCTTGTAGCAGCCGGTTCATATGCCGCGGACTTTTCAGATCGCGACAGATTTCGTTGACCACCCGTTTTTGTGCTTTAGTCAGTTCAAACGGTAGGGTCTGAATAAAGGCCCGTAGCTTCTGATTGTCATAATGAACGGCCACCCCTTGTTCCGGCGCCTGTTCCCGCTTTTTTAGCAGTTGGATCGCCATTTGGAATAAGAAAAACTCTTCAAAAATAGCCGTGCGCCGCGCCGCATCCGCCTCGGCCTGACTTTTAGGAAAATGCATCCCGTGGATCACTTGCTGTTCAGTGACTAAGCGGTATTTAGCGATCAACGCCGCCGGTAAAATATTCTCGATCACGTCGGCATAACTTTCATAAGCGGCCCGGATCAACTTGACCAAGGTGGTTTGCCGAATACTTTTTGAAACACTGTAGATCGAGGCAAATTCGGGACTGGCATCATTTTTGATGGCCAAGACTTTCATGCCGGTCATACTTTTGCGCCGGGCATCCCATTTACCGTAAACCGCTACTTCAGCGCCGGTGGCGAACTTGTCCTTTAACCAGGGCTGATTGAAGAAGGTGACGATCACCGCGGCCCGTTCGATCAATAAGCGAACGTTTAAGCGATTTTTGCCGCGACCAAAACGACTAACCACTGGTGGCGCAACGACGATCCCCTTTAAAGTCACTTTTTCCTGATCGTTGACCTCAGCCAAAGCTTTTACTTTCAGATCTTCGTAACGAAACGGGAAATAATGCAATAAATCACTGATCGTGACGATTTTCAGGTCCCGTAAGGCCTGAACCTTTTTCGGACCGACACCGGGTAAAACAGCCACCGGATCCGTCAAACTTTTAGTCGTCATCACTGCACCACCTTCATCAACTAAACTAACCACTACGGCAAACGAGCTGAGGTTAGTCCCTCAGCTCGCACACGATCTACCTACTCAACTGAAACTAAATATGGATAAACGGGTTGACCACCATCGTGCACTTCAATTTCCAATTGGTCGTCTGGATCAGCACCGGCGGCAATGGCCTCCGCTTCTTTGCGGGTACCGCCTTCACCAACTAAAATCGTGACGATCTCGCTATCTTCATCGAGCATTGCCTTGATCATATCAATAGTGGCTTGCTTCCGTTTTGCCGCCGTTACTTTGATCTTGCCATCAATGATTCCCATGTAATCATTTTTCTTGATCGGCAACCCATCAATGGTGGTATCGCGAATGGCCTGAGTCACTTGCCCACTGATCACATCGGCCAAACCAGCCGTCATTTGTTCCTGGTTTTCTGCCAAAGAATTATCCGGATTAAAGGAAAGTAATGAGGTCATCCCTTGGGAGATCGTCTTACTAGGTACGATCGCCACCGGAATTGCGGCCACCTTAGCCGCTTCTTGGGCCGCCAAAATAATATTACCGTTGTTAGGCAAGATCAAGGCTTGCTTAGCGTTAGCCGAATTGATCGCATCCAAAATATCCTGGGTGCTAGGGTTCATCGTTTGCCCGCCGCTTAGAATCGTTGTGGCGCCTAAACTCTTCAACAATGTGCCGACACCTTTACCAGAAGCAATCGCAATAATACCAAAATCAATTGGCTCCTGATCCGCCGCTTCATTGGCTTGGTCTTGTTCTAAAATCGTTTCGTGCTGCAAACGCATATTGTCGATTTTGATCTTGAGCATCGAACCATATTGATGGCCGTAAGCCAGCACCGTACCGGGATGTTCGGTGTGGACGTGGACTTTGACCACTTCATCATCGTTGACCACCAATAAAGAATTGCCGAGGCCATCTAAATGATTGCGGAAAGCTTCATAATCAAACGTTGCGGTTGCGCCATCTTGGCCTAAGCCCACCATCATTTCGGTACAATAGCCGAATTCAATGTCCTCAGTGGCGATTTGACTTTGCACACTCTGATGATGCATGGCGTTAACCATTTCGTCCATTTCGCCTTCATCTGGTTGATAAGTATCCTCATCAGAAACTTCGCCGGAAAGACCTTCCAAGAATCCTTCATAAATGAAAACTAAGCCTTGACCACCAGAATCAACGACGCCGACTTCTTTTAAAACCGGCAATAGATCTGGGGTTTTTGCCAACGCCGCTTTCGCTGCGGCCACAACCGCCTGTAAAATCACAACGGCATCGGTGGTGGTTTTACTTGCTTTATTGGCTGCCCGCGCCGCCTCGCGTGCAACGGTTAAGATCGTACCTTCAACCGGTTTCATAACCGCTTTGTAGGCCGTTTCCACGCCACTCATCAAAGCTTGCGTCAGATCCAGCGCACTTAGCGTCTCCTTACCGGCAACACTGCTGGCAAACCCCCGGAACAATTGTGAGGTGATCACCCCAGAGTTACCCCGCGCACCCATCAATAAACCCTTAGCCAGTGATTGCGCCAACTCACCAATACTGGTGGCGTTGGATTCGTTAACGGCTTTAGCGCCACTACCGAATGAAAGGCCCATATTAGTACCGGTATCGCCATCGGGAACCGGAAAAACATTCAATGAATTAACAAATTCGGCGTTTTTAGTCAGCCGATGCGCGCCAATGCGCACCATATCTTGAAATTGTGCTGCCGTTATTTCTGTTACTTCCAAAATTATCCTCCTCTGCCGCTTTGTCTGCTTTAAACGCAAAACAAAACCAGCGGGACACATTCGTATCCGCATTATACGACTTTATCTTCATTAGAGTTGACCTAAAACTTACTCAGGTCGTTTAAAAAGTCTTAGTCTGCTAAGACCCGCACGCCTTGAACTAATACGTTCACTGAATTAGCAGTGACGCCAAGCATGGTTTCCAAATTATACTTCACTTTGGCTTGCACGTTGCGGCAAACTTCCGAAATTTTGGTGCCGTAGCCAACAATGATATAAACATCAATGGCCACCCCATTTTCTTCTTGGCGCACAACAACGCCACGCGCATAATTTTCTTTGCGTAAGATATCATTTAAGTTATCACGAATTTGATTTTTGCTTGCCATTCCAATGATGCCATAAACATCAGTTGCGGCGCCGCCGACTACTGTTGCGATCACGCCATTGGCAATATCAATTGTACCGTATTGGGTTTTAATGTGCACAGCCATTAAAAGAACCTCCTCATT
Organism: Loigolactobacillus binensis; assembly: GCF_005405165.1. Classification (GTDB taxonomy): domain Bacteria; phylum Bacillota; class Bacilli; order Lactobacillales; family Lactobacillaceae; genus Loigolactobacillus; species Loigolactobacillus binensis. The sequence goes on along the minus strand of NZ_BJDN01000002.1, from coordinate 117,342 downwards.
TTCACTTTGTGTACCGCTGAGGCACACAATAAAAAACTTCTACACGCCATTCTATCATAGCCGGAAACCATTGAAAAGTTATCCTGTACTTGCAAGCGCTAATTTGGTTCACAAATTTGCGGATTGCTTGCGCTAAGGAGCCGCTGCTTTTACACTTAAAGTAAACGGAGGTGCCGCTATGACCACGATCACCGTAATCGTTGGCAGCAAAAAATATAACTCAACTGCAGCTTACACCGCAACTGAACAGATCACTTATTATCCGTTTAGCACTGCCGCCTTCATTCCCACACCTTTGGCCCCTGATGCTAAGCCTTACCGCCGTTTAATGGCCTATTTATTAGGTAGACCACAGATCGAAGCCAAGTTACGCCATTTAGAACGTAATTTTACACCAAATCAATTATTACGCCATTTTAAAAAGCACCAGGTCTACTTTGCTTTAGCCGGTGTTGGCGACGAATTACAGACCTTCATTGCCCAGCAGGCACCACACCAGGTCAATTTACTTTTATTAGGTAAAAAGGCTTGGCGCTGTGCGGCCATATTGACACAGATGCCACATGTGACCACCCTTTTATTTCCCGATCCCGGCAAAAAAGATAGCTTTTGGCGCTCACTTGATTACCAAAATAAGAGCAAATTGGCCACCACAACAAATATGCAAAAACTAATTCAACCGAAAATTCGTTTGTAGGATTTAGTACTCACCATCCTGGAATTACTGGTTGAGCGGCGGTGGCTTTTTACCCTGTCAAGCAAATTTACTTGAAAGAAAAGTATTGCAATCACAGGCCTATTATGATAAATTAAATCAGGTAAGTGTTAACGAGCAGCATGTAAAAATGCTTAAGGGAGGACTAGACATGGCTAAAGATTTCATTACCGGCAAAGGGACAACCTTCGGTAACAAGCGGTCACACGCGTTAAACCATAGCCGTCGTAGCTGGAAAGCTAACTTGCAAAAAGTGCGCATCCTAGTTGATGGCAAGCCAAAACGTGTATGGGTTTCTGCACGGACATTAAAATCCGGTAAGGTTACTCGCGTTTAATTACATTAGACGATAAAAAAAGCGGTGAACACATAATTACTTATGTGTTCACCGCTTTTTGCTTTTTGCAAACTTAAGTATTTTCAATCATGGCTTTGGATCACCGCGACCACACCAGTGCGAAAACTGAAGGTAGCGCTTTTTTGGGTAAATTGATTACTGGCAAACATGATCGCTTGCGCATAATCTTGATTGGTCAGCTTATATTTAGTGTCGTATAAAGTTAACCCCTTAACCGCCGTCAGCGGTGCAAAAGCCACATAGTGTTGCCCGGCTTCTTGCGTGATCGTGTGCGTGCCCGGCAAAAATAAGCGCAAACTATTCTGCCGATCAAGTAGCCGAACCCGCTGACAATAAGGCAAAAAGCGTGGCTGTAACAGCATAAATAAATTATCCAATAAGTGGTCCAAACGGCCACCGGTGGCCCCGTAGATCGTCACCCGCGTGGCCTGTAACTCGTTAAACGCCAGCACCAGCGCTAACTCAGTATCAGTTTCATCCTTATCAGCGACTGCATAGCGCATGTCGCTGACTCGGTGCTGTAGCTGGCGCAATTCCGCCGGCGCCAGCGAATCAAAATCGCCAATTGCGATCTGCGGCGTGATCCCCAACTTCAATAAACGCAAGGCCCCGCGATCCGCCGCGATCCACGGTATCTTTTTTTGTTGCGCCAAATTGGCGGGCCACATATCCGGTGGCCCACCAACCAGCAAATTAAATTCAGTCATGGGTCGCAACAACGTTCCGTAGTTTTTGGACCTGCTGCGCGGGAGCAGCAGCGCCATAAACATAAGAACCGGTGACAAACACATCCGCACCCGCAGCAGCACAAGTCTTGATCGTTTGCTCATTGATGCCGCCGTCAACTTCGATATCAAAATGATAATCGTTAGTCTGCCGTAATTGATCCAAACGTTTGACCTTACTCAACATCGCCGGAATAAATTTCTGGCCCCCAAAACCGGGATTAACGGTCAACACCAGTACTTGGTCCACCAATGGCAACACATTTTTGATCATTTCCAATGGAGTACCAGGATTGACCACCACGCCGGCCTTGACACCCGCATCTTTGACCATTTGCAGCGCCCGATAAATATGTGGGGTACTTTCAACGTGTAAAGTCAAAATATCCGCGCCGGCCTTAGCGAATTCCGCAATATAACGTTCTGGGGCCTCGATCATCAAATGACAATCCAACGCTAACTTAGTGATCGGCCGTAACGCGGCCACCATCCCCGGCCCAAAAGTAATATTAGGCACAAATTGACCGTCCATAACGTCAACGTGCAAATAGTCGGCGCCACCAGTTTCGACTGCCTGAACATCGCGGGCTAAATTAGCGTAGTCCGCATTTAAAATTGAAGGTGCAATTTTCATCATTTTTTCCCTCTCTTCCCGATATACTTCGGTTTTTCTGCCTTCTTTTCACTACGAAATTGCAGATAATTCGCGTACCGGCTGGCTAAAATCTGGCCAGCTGCCACCTGCTGCTTAACCGCACAACCGGGTTCCTGATCATGCTGACAAGCCCGGAACCGGCAGTCGTCCGCAGCAGCCACGAATTCCGGAAATAGTTGTGGTAATTCGGTTAACTCAAATTCGTCTAGATTCAACGAAGAAAAACCTGGTGTATCCGCCACTAAACCACCAAATAACGGCAATAATTCAACATGGCGTGTGGTGTGTTTGCCCCGGCTTAAGCTTTCCGAAACGGCCGCGGTTTTAAGCTGTAATTCCGGATCAATATGATTCAATAAGGTGGATTTACCAGCCCCAGATTGGCCCATAAAGACAGTCAATTGATCCTTAAAATTAGCGGTCAGCTGCTGGATCGAACTAGGCGCAAACGGATCGGCTGCAAAAAAGGTCGGATAGCCTAATTGCTGATAATAGGCCACGATCGGTGCCATTTTAGCCCGCCCAGCAGCATCCAATAAATCGCCTTTGGTGAAATAAAGCAACGGCCGAATTTGCTTTTGCACTAACATCATTAAAAACCGATCCAACAAGTTGCTAGAAAAGTCGGGCTTAACGCAAGAAGTGACCACCACAGCCTGATCCACATTAACGACCTGCGGGCGAATCAACGCATTCTTACGCGGTAATAATTTTAAAACGTAGCCTTCCGTTTGATTAGTGCTTTCAAATTCAACGTAATCACCTACCAAAGGCGTCAATTGCCGCTTACGAAAGTTGCCGCGGCCACGGGTCTGAAACGTTTGTTGCTGTGAATAAACGTAATAAAACCCGCTTAGGGCCTTACGAATCTGTCCTTGTGCCAAACTTGCGCCTACTTTCTATTTTAATGGCTTTAAAAATCAACCGCAAATAATACTCACTTTGCTTTAAACTGACTTAGTCAGCGCCTAAAATTATTTTAGCGCTGGCCAACTGATTGAGCAGACCTATAATTAGTTAGTGTCTTGACCACCACGGGAAAGAACCACCGTCACTTTTGCGTCATGAGGAACTGCAGTACCAGCTTTTGGCGTCTGTGACATCACTGTGCCGGTTTGCACCGCCGTGGAATAATCATACTTCAATTTCAGATCAAAGCCCATGCTACTGGCATATTCTTGCACACTGGCTTGCGACCAATTCGTCATATCCAGCAAACTAAAGCCATTGGCCCCAACACTGACCGTTAACGTAATTTTTTTACCTTTAGCCACCACTTGTTGGCCTGCGCTAATACTTTGGTCCACAACGCGGTCGGCCGCGTAATTACGCGAGATCACCGTCGTCTGCTTAACCTTAAAGCCCGCTTTTTTTAATTTTGCCGCTACAGTCGCATAATTTTGATCGGTATAATCTTTGAGAGCATACTGCGGTTGTCCGGTGCTGATCTGCAGTTTGACCACAGTTTGCCGCTTGTGTTGACTGCCTTTAGCAGGAGTGGTTTTGATCACCCGCCCGGCCTTGACCTGATCATCACTGTGCTTAGTGGCTGTTCCTACCTTAAATTGTTTACTGATCAACGCCGCCTCGGCCTTTTGCTGGGTCATACCGGCCACATTAGGCACTGCTACTGGCTGTAATTGATCATAGGCGATGAACCCACCCACTGCAGCTAGGATCACCACCACTAAAATCACCAGCAATGGCCATAACCGTGGGCGCCGCTTCTTTTGTGTTTGTAAGCTTGTGGCCGCAGTGGTCGCCGCAGCCTTCGCCGTCGTTTTAGCTGCATCAGCAGTTGCAGTCACCGGAGCAGTCGCATTAAATTGTTCGGCCGACAGCGACGGTAGGATCTTAGTTTCTTCATTACTGATCTGCGAAATAAACTTGGGTTCCCCAACCCGTAATGGTGACAGCGTGGTTTTTAGATCCGCGGTCATCGCCCCAACTGAGGCATACCGTTCGGCGGGCTCCTTAGCCGTGGCTCGCAAAATCACATTTTCCAACGCCTGGGGAATATTCGGATCTAATTTGCGCACTGAAGGGATCTCATTTTGAAAATGCTTTAAGGCAATACTAACTGCTGTTTCGCCCTCAAATGGTACCTTACCAGTTAACATTTCGTACAAAATGATCCCTAAGGAATAAATATCCGATTGCTTAGTGGCAATGCTACCCCGGGCCTGTTCCGGTGACAAATAATGCACGGAGCCCAACATTGAGTTGGTCTGCGTGATCGAGTTTTCCGACAAAGCCACCGCGATCCCAAAATCAGTGATCTTCAAATGACCAGACGGTGCCACCAAAATATTCTGCGGCTTGAGGTCACGGTGAATGATACCATGAGAGTGGGCCTGTTGCACCGCCGCTAAAATTTCGGTCATCATGCGCACCACTTCGGCGTAGGAAATCGGGTAATGATCAGCAATGTAGCGTTTAAGATCGGTACCAGAAACATATTCCATCACGATATACTGCAACCCATTATCTTCGCCAACATCATAAACGGCCACAATATTTGGATGGACCAATTCGGTGGCAGCTAATTCTTCCCGCTGAAAGCGGCGGATCGTATCCGGATCATTTTGCAGATCCAAACGTAAAACCTTGATCGCCACTTCCCGGTTTAAAATTAAATCCTGTGCCAAATAAACGTTGGCCATGCCACCTTCACCGACTGGCCGGATCACCCGGTAGCGACCGCCTAACTTATATCCTGCTTCCATCATTGTGCGGCCACCCCACGATCCTCGTATAATAGTAATGCCGTAATATTGTCTAACCCGCCGCCAGTATTAGCCGCATCGATCAAGGCCTGACATTTTAATTCCAGTGACCGCGGACTCGCTAAAATCGTCGCAATTTGCTCATCGGTCACCATGTTGGTCAGGCCATCGGAGCAAAGCAAAATATAATCCCCATGCTGCGAGCGACGCACAACAACGTCCGCGTCGGCCTGCTCCGAAACACCAAGCGTCCGGGTAATAATATTTTTCTGGGGATGATGTTTGGCCGCTTCGGCGCTTAATTGGCCGTGCTTGACCAGCTCATTGACTAAAGAATGATCTTCGGTCAATTGCTTCAGTTGTGCTTCCCGGTATAAATACGCACGACTGTCCCCAATATTGGCGATAATAAATTCATTTTCATAATAGATCGCCGCCACAAAGGTTGTGCCCATCCCCGATAGATCCGGATACTGTTGTGATTTATTGAGAATGTGCTCATTTTCCTTTTGTAGTTCCGCCACCAACCACGAAATGATCGGCTCCACCTTATCAAACTCTGTCTGCTCAAAATCATAGCCAATATGTAAAACGGCCATGGCCGAGGCAACATCACCACCTAAGTGACCACCCATCCCATCGGCCACAATCGCAAATTGAACCCCAGCTACATTTTGATAGACGCTTACATAATCTTCGTTGTTCGCCCGACGTTGGCCAACATCCGTTCGGTAAGCGAATTTCATCCCTTTTACCTCGTTTTCCGTTTTAGATTACAAATGAAGAAACCGTCCGTTCCGTAATCATCCGGGTAAAGCCGTAAATATGGCGCGGTGGCCACTTTGAGCGGCTTATCTGTGTGAACCGGAACTGGCGTAAATTCGGCATGCTGGGCGAGAAATTGCTTGATCACGTCCGCATTTTCTTCATTAACAATTGTACACGTACTATAGGTCAAAATGCCACCAGGTTTTACTTTAATTGCCACACTATTTAAAATTGCCAATTGAATTTTTTGCAAATTTAGTAGATCTTCAGGTTGCCGGGCGTATTTGATCTCCGGTTTGCGCCGCATCAGGCCTAGACCGGAACAAGGGGCATCCACTAAAACCCGATCAAACGATTTATTGGCCACCACATCCCGTAATTTACGGGCATCAAAGGCACGCGCCGTGACCACGTCGGCCACGTGCAAGCGTTTGGCGTTATCTTTGATCAATTTTACCTTATGGGGATGAAGATCAAAGGCTTCTACATGCCCACCAGCCTCTGCGGACAAATAGCTCGCAATATGCGTGGTTTTACCACCAGGCGCCGCACAAGCATCCAAAACTTGGTGTTGCGGTTCGATCTGCATACTAGCCGCCACCAACATCGAACTTTCATCTTGCACCGTGTATTGACCATACGCAAATGCGGTGGTCCCAGCCAAAAAGCCGCCCCGCCGAACTAAGCCAACGTCGGAAAGCTCACTAGGCGTTGTTTCTAAGCCTAACTCCGCTAGCTCCGCTTGAACTTCAGGCACCGTGGCAATCGCAGTATTCACCCGGATCGATGCGGCAGCCGGCTGATTGATCGTCTGTAAAATAGCCTCCGTTTTGGCCAAACCTAATTGTGCAGTTAATTTTGCGACCAACCATTGGGGAACACTGGCACTAATACTTAAACGCGTCAAGGGCTCACTGATCGTCGCTAATTGCGGTACCCCTTGACGTTCAATTTGCCGTAAAATAGCCGTCATCAACCCGGCGACACCCTGGTTCCCCATTTTTTTAGCAATTTCTGTGGCTTCATAGAAAATCGCCCGGTTCGGAATTTTATCCAAATAAACCATTTGATAAACGGCGACGCGCAAATTTTGCCGCGCCCACCGTTCCAGGCGTTGTGGTTTTTTGATAAACGGTTTTAAGTAAAAGTCCAACGTTAACTGGCGCTGGATCACCCCATAAACTAAGTTAGTCAATAGGCTAGCATCAGCTGGCTGTAATTGTTCTTTCGCAATCGTCTGGTCCAAGGTAATATTGGCGTAGCTACCGGAATCAGCAACCCGATCCAATAATTTAACCGCTAAATAACGCGGTGAATGCTTAATATTAGTCTTCAATGAGTCCTTGCCCTTCCTTTAGGCCGTGACCTTGGCCGTTTAAATAAGCGGTAATGTTCATTTTCGCCTTACCGGCCGGCTGTAGTTCGTTAATGTAGAGCACCTTCTGGTCAGCCGTGGCGATTCCTAATTGATGCTTACCTAAAACCGCGATGGCCCCTGCCGCTAAAGTGGTCACTTCAGCAGTTGGTTGTACCTGCCATAATTTAGTGCGTTGGCCGTTGATCTTCACAAACGCGCCAGGTTGTGGCCGCAAAGCACGCACCTTGAAATCAATGGCCGCCGCAGTCATGGCCAACGTAATTTGTTCTTCACCAGGTTTGATCGTCGGCGAAAAAGTCACTTGACTTTCATCCTGCGGTTGCGGTGTGATACGTCCCGCTAGTAGATCTGGTAACGTGGCCAATAGTAACTTTTCACCGACTTGACTTAACTTAGCAAACAAGGTGCCATTGTCATCATCACTGGTGATCGGAATTGCTTGTTGGCGTAAAATATCGCCAGCATCCATTTTCATCACCATTTTCATAATAGTCACGCCAGTTTCAGCCTCACCATTGAGCAAGGCGTACTGAATCGGCGCGCCGCCACGATATTTTGGTAACAACGATGCGTGAACGTTAAGCGCCGCGATCTTAGCCGCCGCCAGTACTTTTTTAGGTAAGAATTGGCCGAAAGCCGCCGTTATGATTAAATCAGGCGCTAAGGCCACGATTTGCTCTGCCTCAGGACTACCGCTTAATTTTTCCGGTTGTAACACAGGAATATTATGCGCCACCGCCACTTTTTTAACCGGAGATGGTGTTAAGACGTGCTTGCGCCCCACTGGCCGATCAGGCTGAGTTACCGCCGCTAAAACTTGATAATCATTGGCAATTAAACTTTCTAAAATTGGCGCCGAAAAAGCCGGCGTCCCCATAAATACAATTGAAGTCACGTACTTCTCCTCTTTCTACTGGTTATATAAAACTCAATGGCTCGCGATCAATGGAAATCTGAATTCCGTGGCGTGCCTGATTTTCTTGCATAATTTGAGTCAATACTTTTTCTAATTCCGGTTCGTGCTTATACTTGATCACCATTTGGTAATAATACCGCTTGTTGACCCGGGCAATGGCGCGTGGCGTCGGCCCTAACAAAACGGCCTGGGGCGATAACGCCGGTTTAACTTGATTCATTAACTGAAAAATCTTTTTAGCCGCTTCGTTTTCTTCTTCGTGGCTGGCGGTCACTAAAATCGTGTAATAATACGGCGGGTAGCCCCCTTGATGGCGCAACGTCATTTCCCGCTGATAAAAGCCTTCATAGTCATGGTGACGCGCCAACCGAATCGCATAATGTTCTGGGTTGTACGTTTGAACAATAACTTCACCAGCCTTGGCAGCACGGCCGGCACGACCACTGACCTGCGTCAACAGTTGAAAAGTACGTTCACTGGCCCGAAAATCAGGTAGCCCTAGCGCCGTATCCGCATTTAAAACCCCCACTAAAGTGACATCCGGAAAATCTAAGCCTTTGGCGATCATTTGCGTCCCTAATAAAATATCGGCTTGGTGCTGGCCAAATTGGCGCAAGATCTTAGCGTGAGCCCCTTTACGGCGGGTAGTATCCACATCCATCCGCAAAATACGAGCCGCCGGCAATAATGTGTGCAATTCACTTTCCACTTTTTGGGTACCAGTACCATAATAACGAATCTTACGGCTTTGACAATTAGTGCAGACCTTGGGAATGGCCTCTTCATGCCCACAATAATGACATTTCATCGAGTGCGTATCCATGTGCAAGGTTAGCGAAATATCACAATTCGGACATTTAAGCACGAAACCACAGTCACGGCACATCACAAATGAAGAAAAGCCGCGCCGATTTAACATCAACACACTTTGTTCGTGCTGTTGCACCCGCTTGCGTAACGCCTGCATTAACAGATCAGAAAAATTATCCTCTTTGGTTTTTTTTAATTCATTTTTCATATCGACAACTGTCACCGGCGGCAAAGGTTGATGATTGGCCCGCTCTTTCAAGCGTAACAATTTGTAAACCCCTTTTTGCGCCCGTGCCCGTGATTCCAGCGACGGTGTTGCACTGCCTAGTACCACTGGGCAATGATGATATTTTGCCCGCCATAAGGCCACGTCGCGGGCGTGGTAACGTGGCATTTCGTCTTGTTTATAACTACTTTCGTGCTCTTCATCCATGATGATCAAACCTAAATTAGTCAAGGGGGCAAAAACGGCAGAACGTGCGCCGACCACTACTTGCGCCTCACCGCGTTCAATCCGCCGCCATTCATCATAGCGTTCACCATTCGATAAGCCGCTGTGCAAAACCGCCACCCGTTCACCAAAACGGCCCCGCACTCGAGCCACCATTTGCGGCGTTAAACCAATTTCCGGTACTAACATCAAAGCGGTACGATCCATTTTAAGCGCGGCTTGGATCGCCTGTAAATAAATTTCAGTTTTACCGCTGCCAGTCACCCCTTCAACAAGAAAAACTTGTTCTTTTTGCTGGCGGCTGGCGGCCGTGATCTGTGCCACAGCCTGAGCCTGTTCTGCGGTTAACGTTAACGGCTGCGTGCGCGGAGCACTGGCTAATTCAGCGTAAGGATCGCGGTAAGTTTCTAGATCGACTAATTGCAACCAGCCTTTTGCCACCCCGGTGTGCATGTTGGCCAAAGTCAACTGTGTGGCCTTAGTGATCTGTGCAACTGGTAGCGGCGCAGTGGTAGCGGCGTGCGCCTGTAAATAAGTCAATAACGCTTGTTGCCGCTTGGCGTTAGCCGGCACCTGTGTCGCCGCTTGACGATACGCCGCCGCAGACAACAGCGGTTGAATTGCTTTTAGCGTTTTAACCTTAGCGCGATCATGAACTTCATAAACCACTTCAACTAACTGCTGTTGCTGTAATTTTAAAAGCTGCTTAACTGTTTCTGGTGACAAATCAGCAAAATCCAACTCGGTTTTATCCTGGAAAATAGCTTGCGTCGCCGGCGTGACGGCACCTGTTAGCCGAACTTTTTTACTGTAACTAGCCTTTAAAACACTAGGTAACATAGTCTGCAAACAGCTGATCTGAAAGGCAAAGGTCCACTGCGCCAGCCACTGTGCCAACGCCAACAATTCAGGATTCAACACCGGTCGCAGGTCTAACACCTGCGCAATGGTTTTGACCTCACCAGCATAATTGGGTTGGGTCGTAGTCAAACCGACAACGAACCCTTGCACCTGGCGTGCACCATTTCCAAATGGCACGACGACTCGCATTCCAGCCTGTAATTGCGCCTGCCAAATCGTTGGAATCGCATAGTCATAGGGCCGATTTGTTTGTAAAGTTGGCACATCAACGATCACTTGAGCAAATTGCGCCATGACTAACCACCTTTCTACTTCACAATATAGGTTGCTTATTAGTCAAAAGCACTAATAAGCCCAGATGTTACGGACGATAACCATTCTTGTGGCCAAAACCGTGCCGCAAGAAACATGGTTCTACTTCACAATATAGGTTGCTTATTAGTCAAAAGCACTAATAAGCCCAGATGTTACGGACGATAACCATTCTTGTGGCCAAAACCGTGCCGCAAGAAACATGGTTCTACTTCACAATATAGGTTGCTTATTAGTCAAAAACACTAATAAGCTCGGATGTTACGGACGATAACCATTCTTGTGGCCAAAACCGTGCCGCAAGAAACATGGTTCTACTTCACAATATATAAGGAACCGTTCAATTAATTTGCTCGCGCCGCCTGGGCTTTGATCGCTAATTGCAGGATCTGCTGGGCGATCACTTGCTTACTGGCCAGCGGCAACTGTTGCGGTGCCTGTTGGGGTTGTAAAACGGTGACCGCGTTGGTATCGTGATCAAAACCGACCTGCGCCTGCGAAACATCGTTGGCCACGATCATATCAACTTTTTTAGTCACCAATTTCTGCTGGGCATTGGCTAATAAATGCTGGGTTTCTGCAGCAAAGCCGATTAAAAATTGCTGCTGCTTTTGCTGGCCTAATTCTGCTAAAATATCCGGATTTTTTGTTAACGCCAACGTATAATCCGCGGTCGTCTTTTTTATTTTATTGTCCGCAACTGTTGCCGGCCGAAAATCAGCCACTGCCGCCGCCATGATCACCAGCTGCGCAGTGGCATAGCGCTGTAACAAGGCCGCGCGCATCGCCGCTGCGGAGTCGACACCCACATAAGTTACCCCCACTGGAACAGGTAAAGCAGTTGGCGCACTGATCAACGTGACCTGGGCACCTAGATTCTGAGCGGCCTGCGCCAACGCATAGCCCATTTTACCAGAAGAATCATTGGTCAAATAACGAACCGGGTCCAGCCGTTCCCGCGTGCCACCAGCAGTGACTAATACTTGCTGACCATGTAGCAGTAAATCGGTATCCTGGGCTAGTAATTTAGCGCGCAGTAGGGCCACAATTTGTTCTGGCTCAGGAAAACGCCCCTTACCACTATAACCTTCCGCTAAAAAGCCCGTATCCGGTTCGATGATGTGTACGCCATCACCCTTCAAAGTCGTCACGTTGCGCTGTGTGGCGGGGTTTTCCCACATATGAACGTTCATCGCCGGCGCCACAAACTTAACCGCAGTAGTGGCCAGCAAAGCAGTACTAGCAAAATCATCAGCAATACCGTGAGCCATTTTAGCGATTAAATCAGCCGTTGCCGGCGCCACCAGGGCGATCTCCGTCCAATCGGCTAATTCAATATGGGCAACTTCATCTGGTGCTAATTGGGCAAAGCGATCCGTGTAAACCGCATGCTTACTCAACGTTTGAAAAGTGAGCGGCGTCACGAAAGCTTGCGCGCCTGTAGTTTCCACAACCCGAACCTGCGCACCTTGCCGAATTAAATCCCGCACTAAATACGCCGCTTTATACGCGGCGATCCCACCACTAACGTACAACGCCACATGTTTTCCAGCCAACAAAATAACTTCCCCCTTATTTGCACCTAAGTAATTAGGCCGCGTCTTGCAACTTCCGCAAATGAACAATAACTTCATCATAGTGATGTGCCAAAACACACGCCGTTCAATATAGCTATTGTAGCAGAAAACCCTAATCTGTGTTACGTGAATCAGTTGGCGTTAATTTTTATTAGCTACCTAACCCAATTCAAGCCACCGTATAGAAAAAGAGCTCGTGGTCAGTATCCGCCGAACTCTTCACCTAAAGTTACATTTAATTGCCTAAACACTATTTTTCGTGCTTATCTGCTTGATCCTGTGCTTCTGCTTCGCGTTCCGTCATCAATGAAGTTGGGTCCACGATCACTTCACCATCAGCGATTTCTTCCAAAGCCTGGCCCACTGTCTGTGGTGAATGATAGTCGCTATCAGGTAACATTCTAATGCCACCTGCTTCGATCTCATGTGCCCGCTTAGCGGATAAAACTGCCAATGAATAGCGTGAATCTACTTTGTCCAATAATTTATCAATTGAAGGATATAAAATCATTTTTCGCCAACTCCTATCATTTTCTCATACTGTGAAATAACCCGCGGCACGCGTAGGTGTTCACTTTCAATAATGTTCTCTATCCGTTGCACTGCATTGGCTACTGTATCATTGACCACTGCATAATCATACTGCCGCATCATTTTGATCTCAGCAACAGCCTTGACCATCCGTTTATCGATTGTCTGCATATCTTCAGAACCACGGCCTTTGATCCGTTGTTTCAATGAGGACAGATCTGGTGGCGTCAAAAAGATGAAAACACCGTCAGGACATTTCTCCCGAACCTGCATCGCCCCGTTAACTTCGATCTCCAAGAAAACATCTTTGCCTGAATCTAAGGTTTGATTAACGTATTTTAACGGTGTGCCGTAATAATGATCAACATACTGCGCATACTCTAGCATACCATCATTAGCAATTTCTTGCTGAAATTCTTCCTTGCTACAAAAATAGTAATCAACCCCGTTAACTTCGCCTGGCCGTGGTTGCCGGGTGGTCATTGAGATCGAATATACAAAATCACGTTGCTGATCCTGAAACATTGCCTTACGTACTGTGCCCTTACCTACACCAGAGGGGCCAGATAAAACGATTAACATCCCGCGTGTCGCCATCGGTTAATTCTCCTTCTACTGACTAAATTTTAATCTCTATTTTGCACTTTTTTTCATGATTTTTCAAGTCTAGTCGCTGATCATACCCGTTAATAGTTGCCGCAACTGATCAATTTCTTCATTGGTCAGCGTTAAGCCCTTACCCATTTTACTGTGATCCGGTGACCAATCACGCAGATCAAATTTAGCTGGCCGACCATTCCAACTGACTAAATTCAATTCTCGAGTCCACCCACTTTTACTTGTGCTTAAAACGCCGATGGTCTCTTCAATCGTGAAGTCTAACGCTGCTGCCATTAAATCCACCTACTTTCTCAGAACATGAATAAAAACAATTTTAGTACCGATCAACCCACAAACTTAACGGTACGCACGGACTCCGTGACCTTTCATTTTGACCAATAAAAAACAAGTCGTTATTGAAGACAAATGAAACCGAAAATGATAATATGTTATGCTGCTACCTACAATTTTTCTAAACTTGCTGTGTCACTGTGCTCTTCATATTCTAGCATATGCTTGCTGCACAAACTGAAGAATTTAACGCGTAAATTTAAAAAAGCATTGCAATTTAGAACAGTTGTTCGTATAATAGAGTTACAAACAAATGTTCGGAGGCAATAAAAAATGGAATTTAACCAAGCAACTTTAAAACAATTTAGCACGCATTTACAATCGTCTTACCAGAAGCTGGTTGATTTTGAAATCCCAGCAGCAACGCCGCAAACGTCTGACCAAGCTTGTCCCCAGATGCCTCAATTCCAAATCGAACAATTTCTCACACAAGCCTTAAATAAGAAACTCGCCGTTACCGTACAATTCAATGACTTTGATCATGGTGGTCAAACGGCTATCAGTGGCTATTTTGAACGCCGCCAACGCGACACGATCATTTTTACCGCTAATGACCACAAATTGATTCACTTAGTTACGGCCAATGCGATCCGCTATATCGCCTTAAATCCAGCTGCATAGTTCATTTATGCAACGTATTTTTCAGTAAGCAAACAATAAACGGTTGTGCCATAAGTTATTTATGGTGCAACCGTCTTTTTTTGCGCTGCCGAACAAATATAACTGGATCGTACGTTATAGCAGCCTTTGAACACACCCTTGTTTTAGGCTTGACGCAGCCGCTTTTTTTCCACTTCAGCCAACTGCAGCAGCTCTTTTGCATGCTCACGCGTCAATTTCGTAACCGCCGTGCCGGAAAGCATTCGTGCTAATTCGTCCACACGTTGGGCCGGAGCCAACTGCACCAAGGTTGTTTTTGTACGTTGGCCACTGACCTGCTTACGAATGAAGAAATGCTGATCGCTCATCGCCGCGACTTGTGGTAAATGGGTGATGCACAAAACTTGTGAAAAACGGGCGATCGCAGAAATTTTATCAGCAATCGCTTGGGCCACACGCCCACTGACCCCAGTGTCCACTTCATCAAAAATAATGCTGGTGATTCCCTGGCTACGGGTGAAAATCGTTTTTAACGCCAACATCATCCGGGAAAGCTCCCCACCAGAAGCAATTTTGGCTAACGGTCCCGCCGCTTCACCTGGATTAGTCTGAATGTAAAATTCCACATCGTCGATGCCAGTCGCAAAAAAGTGTTCGGCGGCAACCGGTTTAAAGTGCACAGAAAAAACGGTTTTTTCCATATATAATGCCGCTAACTGCTGGTGGATCGCTTGACTTAACTTTTTAGCCCCTTGCTGGCGTGTTTTAGATAATTGCCGGCCTAATTTTAATAAGGTTTGCTGTGCTGTGGCCACTTGCTGCGCCAGTTGATCCTCATTGTCGTCAGTGGCTTCCATCTGTTCTAATTCGGCCTTGATCTTAGTGTAATAGCTGAGGATTTGGGCGATACTATCACCGTATTTACGCTTTAATTGTTGGATCAGTTCTAACCGCTTCTCAATTTCATCTAGGCGGCCTTCATCCCACTCCATTAAATCAGCTTGGTTCAACAATTCTGAAGCCGCATCCTGGAGGGTATAATACGCCGTTTGCACATTATCCGCTAATTCCTGGTACGCCGGATCCAGCGCGGCGATCTGTTGTAATTCAGCCATTGCGGCCCCAATATGATCCATGGTCCCGACTTCATCCCCAGCAATGGCCGTATAACTAGTTTTTAAAGCGGCCGTGATCCGTTGAAAATTACTGAGCCGTGCCCGCTCGCTTTCCAAGGTTGTTTCTTCATCCGTCTGCAGCTGGGCCGTAGCAATTTCATCCACTTGAAAACGCAGCATATCTAAGCGTTGCGCCCATTCCTTGGCGTGTGCGATCCGTTTTTGGTAAGCCTTGTTCAGCCGCTGATATTCAAGATAAGCCGTCGTATATTTTTGCCGCTGCGGCCCAATTTTCACTTTGTAGAATTCATCTAATAACGCTAAATGTTTCTCTGGGTGCATCAATTCCTGATGCTCATTTTGACCATGAATATCGACGATCGTTTCGCCGATTTCTTTTAAAGTGGTGGTATTGACTAACTGGCCGTTGATCCGGCAAACGTTGCGCCCAGTTCGGTATAAATCACGCTGCAACAAAATATCACTATCAGCATGCTCAATACCATACTTATCCAACACGGCAAACGTCGCTGACGCTTCCGGCAAATGAAATAAGCCTTGCAAACGCATTTTACTGGCGCCTTGGCGAATAAATTCCTGCGAGCCCCGGCCACCAGCCAAAACACCCACTGCATCAATAATAATTGATTTGCCGGCGCCAGTTTCCCCAGTTAAAACCGTCATGCCTGCTTGAAAAGCAATATTCAATTTTTCAATGATCGCAAAATCACGAATATCTAACTCTTGTAGCACAAAAATCCTCCTTCACCATCAGGAAATAGTCACCATTGCCGTTAATCAAGGTTCCTATTTAAAATTCGCAAAAAAACGAAATTAGCGTTAAAAACAAAGAACTTGCTTAACGCTCAAGCAAGTTCGTCAATATCTGATATAGATCCTGCGCGGCCGCTGGCGTTTTAGCGATGATCAAAACCGTATCATCACCACCAATAGTGCCAAAAGTATCCGCAAATTCCATTTGGTCGATCAACGTTGCAATTGCCGTTCCGTTACCTGGCAATGCTTTTAAAACAATAAAATAATCCTGAATAGCCATCGAAACATAAGCATCATACAATACTCGTTTCAACTTCTTTTCCGTATCCACCGTTTGTTGTGCAGGTAAGCTGTAGCGGTAACCGCCACCAGGTGACGGTACCTTGATCAGTTGCATATCCTTGATATCCCGCGAAATAGTTGCCTGGGTAACCTTTACGCCGGAATTTTCGAGTAATGTAACAAAATCTTCCTGTTTTTGAATGTCATTTTCATTCATTAGCTGCTTGATCAAGCGCTGCCGCTCCGATTTTCGCATACCGTCACCTTGCTTTCCAGATTCTAACTTCATGATAGCTTATTCACTAACAAAATTAAAGCGTTATCTGCCGGCAATTGTCTATTATGCAATTATAATGATGGGCGCAAGGCTTAAATTTTAAAGCGTAAAGCTGCTTTTCAAGTTAGCTTCCCAAAAATAAAACCGGTTACCTTACGTTCAGTACCCAACGCTGGCCAGCTGATTTTTAGGCCTTGGCCCCGTTTAAAGCCTGATAGGCCGCCTGCAAAGTTGCTTCGATCGAAACATTAGGTGCCAATTGTCCTGCCGCGTCTAGATTCAACCGTAAATGGGTAATAAATTCAATATTCCCTTCGCCACCTTTGATCGGCGAAAAGTCTAAATTTAACACGTCATAGTGATGGGCAAGCGCAAAATCAAGAATCGTCTGCAAAACAGCTTGATGAACCTTGCGATCGCGCACAATACCACCTTTGCCTACATTTTCAGGTCCCGCTTCAAACTGCGGTTTGATCAAAGCCACAACGTCGCCACCTGGCTGTAAGATTGTCGCCAAATTGGGTAAAATCAGGCGCAACGAAATAAAGGAAACATCAATAGACGCAAAACTAGGTTGACCTGCGGTAAAGTCGGCTAATTTACTATAACGAAAATTCGTTTGTTCCATCACCGTGACCCGGGGATCTTCCCGTAATTTCCAAACTAATTGATTGGTTCCCACATCCAGTGCATAGCTACGGGCCGCACCATTTTGTAACATCACATCGGTAAAGCCACCAGTGGACGAGCCAATATCTAAAACAGTTTTAGCGGTAACGTCGATTGCAAAGACTTTCAACGCTTTGGCTAATTTCAAGCCTCCACGACTGACGTACGGCATGTGTTTACCTTTTAAATGTAACACGGTATCGTTAGGCAGCTTGCTACCTGGCTTGTCGTAGCGCTGATTATTGGCATCATAAACTTCCCCAGCCATTACCGCCCGTTTTGCCTGCTCGCGGGAATCAAAAAAGCCTTGTTGCTGCAATAAAACGTCGATCCGTTCTTTTTTCATTTATTCTGCCTCCATTATTTAGCCAAAACCGTTAAGAATTCAGCCAACAAACTAATATCAGTGGAAGCTACCAACGGATCTAATGCGTGGCGCGCAGCCGCTAATTCCGTGGTCAAGGCCGTTTGGGCGCCGGCTAAGCCTAATAAACTGGGATAAGTATTTTTACTAGCAGCTTGATCCTGATGCACTGGTTTGCCTAACTCAGCTGCGGTACTCGTAACGTCTAAAATATCGTCGCGAATCTGGAAGGCCAGGCCTAAATGAGCGCCGTAAGCGGCTAAAGCAGCGGTGCGCTTTTCATCTAACGCGCAGATCGTCGCCCCCATCAACAGGCTGGCTTGCAGCAGCGCCCCCGTTTTCCGACGGTGCAAAGCCTTTAATTCAGCCAAGGTCAGCGTTTTTTGCTCGCCTTGCATATCTTCGACCTGCCCAGCAACCATATTAACCGGACCGGCACCATTAGCCAGCTCACGGATCAACTGAACCCTGATCGCCGCAGTAAAACTAGTATCACTAAGCCATTGAAATGCTAACGGTTGCAAGCCGTCACCGGCCAAAATTGCCATTGCTTCGCCAAATTTTTTATGATTCGTCGCTTGCCCGCGGCGCAGATCATCATTGTCCATCGCTGGCAGATCATCATGGATCAACGAATAAGTATGGATCAATTCGATCGCAGCTGCAGCTTGCAAGCTTGCTGGAATCAAGTTAGCCCGAAAGGTTTGGACCACCGCTAACAATAACAAAGGCCGCAACCGTTTGCCCCCCGCCATCACAGAATAACTCATCGCCGCTTGTAACGTAGGCTCAGCAACATCATGGCGCAATTTCATGGCCAGTAAATTATCTACCGCCGGCGTCAATTCAGCCCGAAAATCCGCAAATTTAATCATCATGGTCAGTTCCTTTTTCTTCAAATGGGACTTCGGTACCATTTTCAGCCATCATTTTAGTTAACGTTTTTTCTGCATGGGTCAAGGTATCCTGCAGCGTTTTACTTAAGGTAACGCCCTTTTGAAACTCACTTAGCGCTTGTTCTAAAGGAATATCACCTTGTTCCAAATTTGTGACGATCGTATTCAATGCTTCCAAATTATTTTCAAATGTTGGTTCTGCCATTTAAAACGGCCTCCGTTCTTATTTATCCGTTGCTTGTTGTGGCGTCACACTGAGCACTTTAGTTTTAACCACTGCATCGGTGACATGTAACGCAACTTCATGATTCGGTTTGAAATCTGCGGCCTGCTTTAACACATTACCGCGATCATCGGTGACGTAGCTATACCCGCGACCCATGATCTTCAAAGGACTTAAATAATCCAACGATTGGATCTGCTGTTGAACCTTCTGCTGCTGGGATTTAAAGTAACGCTGCATGGCCACCACTAATTGTTGTTGCAGGCGCGCCACATCCCGCTGGCCTTGTTGGACCCGCGCCTGTGGTTGGTGTTGCTGTAAGTGGCTAGCAGCTAACAAAGCCTGTTGCTGCTTAACTTGCAGCACTTGTTTAAAGCCTGTTTGTAGCCGGCGATTTAATTGATCGACATTTTGTAAATAACCATCGTACAAGCGTTGTGGCTGCCGGAAAACGTATGATTGCCGTAAGCGCTCAACTTGTTTTTTGGCTAAAGCGATCCGATTTTGCAGTGCTTGTAATAGGCGGACCTGTTGTTGTTGTAACTTCACCACTTCATCACTGAGAACAGGCACCGCCAATTCCGCAGCTGCAGTTGGTGTAGCCGCACGGACGTCCGCAACTAGGTCGGCAATCGTGGTATCGGTTTCGTGACCAACTGAAGAGATCACCGGTACTTGGCTGGCAAAAATCGCCCGGGCAACAATTTCCTCGTTAAACGGCCACAGGTCTTCGATTGAACCACCACCCCGACCAACGATCAAGGTGTCAAAATCACCTAATTGATTAACCTGCTGAATTTTAGCCACAATATCCGCAGCGGCATCATTACCTTGCACCACCGTCGGGAACAAAACTAATTGCGCAATGGGAAAGCGGCGGCGCGTGGTCGTAATAATATCCCGAATCACCGCGCCGCTGGGACTGGTGACCACGGCGATGCGCTTAGGAAAACGCACCAACGGTTGCTTTGGCGCATTAAATAAACCTTCCTGCGCCAATTTCTTTTTTAATTGTTCATAGGCCTGATAAAAAGCACCGACCCCATCCGGCTCCATGCGTTCAATGTAGATCTGATAACTCCCACTAGGTTCATATAGTGAAATTCGGCCGACCACCAGCACTTTCATCCCTTCTTCTGGGGTGAATTTTACTTTATTAAAAGCCGAACGAAACATGATCGCACTAATTTTAGCGTGATCGTCTTTTAAACTAAAATATTGATGCGCATTGGGCCGGAGACGAAAATTAGAAATTTCACCAGTTAAATAAACCCGATCCAAATAAGGATCCCGCTCAAATTTAGCCTTTAAATATTTGGTCAAAGTGGTGACCGTTAAATAATCCGTTTGTTCAGCCATGATTTGTTTGACTCCTTGCTAACTGCACGGTTTGATAAAGTGACATTAGGCTCGTCATCGGACCCACGCCACCGGGTACGGGTGTCACCGCACCGGCAGTGGTTACCACACTAGCATAGTCCACATCCCCGACTAAGCGCCCGTCAGCCAAGCGATTCATTCCGACATCGATCACAGTGGCGCCAGGCTTAACCGCACTAGCGTCAATAAAATGAGCCTGACCAACAGCTACGATCAAAATATCGGCTTGGCGCGCCAAACCCGTTAGATCTTCAGTGTGGCTATGAGCAATGCTCACGGTTGCGTCCCGATTCAACAACAACGCTGCCAGTGGCCGCCCAACGACCACACTACGGCCGATCATAACCACATGTTTACCAGCGACCTTGATCTGATAATGATCCAACAATTTTAAAATACCGTAGGGTGTATTGGGAATAGCGTGGGGAGCACCGGCAAACAGATGCCCTAAGTTTAGCGGGTGGACACCGTCAACGTCTTTGGTTGGATCCAGCGCTAGGATAACCTGCTGGCGATCGATCTGCTGCGGTAACGGCATTTCCACCATGATCGCGTTGACCTGCGGATCCTGATTTAATGCCGTGATCACCGCGATCAAGTCTGCCGTAGTGGTCGTTGCTGGTAATGTAGTAGTCATTAACTGTAACCCAAACTTAGCCGCACGCCTTTGCTTACTTTGTAAGTACACTTGACTAGCTGGATCATCCCCAACCAAAATCGCCGCCAAGGTTGGCGTTACTCCGTTAGCTTTTAAATCAGCAATCTGTTGTTGTAGTTCCAGGCTCAGGGCCTGGGCCGCGACTTTACCATCTAATTTTTTCACCCTTGCGCACTCACTTTCTAAAAAAGCTGGACCCACAACCTAAGTCATGTTGCCCAGCCCTAATTATTTTACTGTTTATTCAACCAAATCATGTTGGCGCACGATTGCTGAAAGCACACCATTGATAAACTTACGCGAACGCTCATCACTATATTTTTTGGCGATCTCCAAAGCCTCATTAACCGCAACTTTAGCCGGGACATCTGGTACTTCTAACAGTTCATAAACCGCGACCCGTAGGATCACTAAGTCAGTTTTAGCCAAACGAGCCAGCGACCAATTCGCACTTAAATGTTGGCTGATTGCTTCGTCTAATTGCGGCGTTTTAGCCTGAACGCCAGCCACCAAACTCAATAAGTAAGCCGGTAATTCAACTTCTTCACCAGGGGCTGCTGCCAATGATTCCATTAACCCTTGTTGATCAACGTCCGGATTGGCATTGATGGCAAACAGAGTTTGAAAGGCATACTCGCGGATCTCATGTCGATTAATCACTTATCCTCACCATCTTCAGCAAATAAATTATTGGGATCAACCGCGTTAACCAATTTTTCCGGCACAACACCCACCACGTGAATATTGACTTCCGCTAAATCTAAATCAGTCATAAATAACAATTGTTCCTTGATCGTATCTTGCATTTTTAAAGCAACTTGCGGTACGGACACGCCATAATTCAGATAAGCATAAATATCCGCTTGGATCTGACCGTCCGTCACTACCAATTTAACGCCTTTTCCTCGATCTTCCCGACCAAGTAATTGACTAATACTAGATGACAGAGTACCCCGCATTTTATAAACACCGTCAACTTGACTCGCTGCGATGCCTAAAATGATCTCGATCACTTCAGGGGCAATTTCGATTTTGCCTAAACGGGCGGTGTTCTTACTATCTAAAACGATATTTGTATCTTCAGCCATAATATAAACCTCCTATTACTTAATGAATCCAGCGCTTAAGCTCGTGAAATATAGGAACCATCCTGGGTATTAATGATCAACTTATCCCCATTATTAATGAAAAATGGCACTTGGACCACTAAGCCGGTTTCCATGGTTGCTGGTTTAGGACTGCTTGAAGCCGTTGCACCACGAATGCCTGGTTCAGTTTCGGCCACATCCAGCTCAACGGTATTCGGTAATTCTAAACCTAAAGTTTCACTACCATACATGATCAAATTGACCACCATGTTTTCCTTTAGATAATTTAATTCATCTTTGATCCGTTCTGTCGGCAACGATAATTGTTCATAAGTATTGGTATCCATGAAGACATAATTATCACCATCTTGATACAGATACTGCATTTTTTTGTTATCAATTTGCGCCTTGCCAACCTTTTTACCGGCTTGGAAAGTTTTTTCCTGAACGGCACCAGTCCGTAGATTCTTCAGCTTAGACCGCACGAAGGCGCTCCCTTTACCTGGCTTAACGTGTTGAAATTCAACGACCCGCCATAATTCACCATCAACTTCGATCGTTAAACCCGTTTTAAAATCATTTACAGAAATCACGAAAATGTTCCTCCTTCAAATTACGGTGCCTACACTAGAACCACCTATGTGCCCCGGTTTAAGCCACCGCACAGCTAAAAAATAGCATCAACTAACTATAGCAAGTCGTGCCGTTAGTTGGCAAGTTTTTACACAATAATCAATTCTTTTTTAGGCGCCGTGTTCAGTACTTGATTCCCTGACGACATAATCAGCAAATCATCTTCGATCCGTACGCCCCCTAAACCTAGCAAATAAATACCAGGTTCATCGGTAATGATATTACCGTCAACTAAAGTTAGATCATCAGCATTAGGCGTTGCCAGCGGTGCTTCGTGAATTTCCAACCCAATGCCGTGGCCGGTGCCGTGCCCAAAATAATCACCATAGCCAGCGGCGGTGATCACTTGGCGCGCAACATGATCAAATTGATGGCCGGTTAGACCAGCACGGGCAGTTTTGATCACTTGTTGTTGTGCCGCCAAAACAACCTGATAAATATGCTTTAATTCAGCATCCGGCTCACCAACTGCAAAAGTGCGGGTCAGATCAGAAACGTAGCCTTGATAGTAACAACCAAAATCTAAAGTAACTAATTCATGAGGTGCGATCGGCTTATCGGTGGCCACACCATGGGGCATGGCCGAACGCGGTCCGCTCGCCACGATGGTCTCAAAAGAAACACCACTAGCCCCTAATTTACGCATATAAAAATCAAGTTCGTTGGCGACCTGGCGTTCAGTCATCCCTGGATGGACCATATTCAAGATATGCTGGTACGCTTGATCAGCGATAGCAGCTGCTTCCCGAATCAAATTAATCTCATCAATATCCTTTACCTGCCGCAACTGTTCAACGATCCCGGAGGTGGGTACCAACCCAACATCGAAAATATCCGCTAGATCATCGTAAGTATTAAAAGAAATATGGTCAGCTTCAAAACCTAAAGTTGTCAGCTGTAATTTTGCCAACAAATGACCAATTTCAACGTATAATGGTTCTTTATTTTCTACAATTGCAAAACCGTTTGGGGCAACCTGTTGATAGGCCTGCTGCGTATAACGGGAATCAGTAACGAAAAACGCGCTAGATCGGGTGATCAACGCTGCCCCGGTCGTCCCGGTAAAACCTGTTAAGTAACGCAAATTTGCCGCATTCGTGATCATAATACCATCCAGATCAATGGCGGCTAACTTGTCCCGTAGGCCAGTTAATCTCTGTGCCATCGTTTGCCTCTTTTCTTGTTACTGCAACATTTAAGTGCAAACTAAATTAATTTCTATTATAACAAAGAATAGCGCTAAACAAAATGGTCCTTAGACTCGGTGACTGAAATAGTTAGCGTGTTTAACCACCACCTTGCCAAAGCAACGCTCCCTTAACCTGGCCAAGACCCCGAACGCACACCCTGCAGAATGATTCTTTGCGATTGCTTTTTTGTAATCCAACTTAAGACAACAAAAAAAGCCCGGAACTCAACAAAGTTTTGTTCCGAAGCTTTTGAAATTTCTTATTTAGCGGCAGCTTCAGCTGGGTAAACAGAAACTTTCTTTTTGTTTTTGCCGAAACGTTCAAATTTAACAACGCCATCAGCTAAAGCATATAACGTATCATCGCCACCGATACCGACGTTGACACCGGGATGAATCTTTGTGCCACGTTGCCGATAGAGGATTGAACCACCTGTAACAGTTTGACCGTCAGCGCGTTTGCTACCCAAACGACGACCAGCAGAATCACGACCGTTAGAAGTTGAACCGCCCCCCTTATGATGAGAGAAGAATTGTAGATCCATTTTCAACATATCCGTGCACCTCCTATGCGTTTATCGTACTTATTTTTTAATTGTAACATAATCAGAATAATCGGCCGCAATGCTTTCCAAGCTCAATAATAATGTGGCTAAAATCACTTGTGTAGTTTTAGCTTGTTCATTATTCAAATGACCGGGTAAGCGACACTCCAGATGACCACCGTTGACTGAATCAGCAGTGACCTGCGGTTTAACTGCCGCGATCTGTTCGATGCCATTAACAGCGCCGATGGCAACTGCCGAAACAGCGGCACAGACGATATCGCTACCGTAAGGGCCGGCATCAGCGTGCCCAGTTAAGCCAAAATAATGAATTACTCCGGCCTGATCCCGCTCAAATTGTGCTTGAATCATACAACCACCTATTCTTTAATTATGCGTTAACTGCGTTGATCAAGACACGCGTGTAGGGTTGACGATGGCCAACTTTGTTATGGCTATGCTTCTTAGGCTTGTACTTGTAAGTAACAACTTTCTTTTCCTTGCCTTGTTTTTCAACCGTACCCGTAACGGTAGCACCTGCTACGGTTGGTGTGCCGATCTTAGTGTCACCTTCACCACCAACCAAAACAACGTCGTCAAAAGTAACTTCGTCGCCTTCTTTAGCATCCAACTTTTCGATCCAGATCTTTTGACCTGCTTCGACCTTAAGTTGTTTGCCACCGGTTTTAATAATTGCGTACATATGCTGCACCTCCTCGTCTTAGACTCGCCGAAAACAAGTGCGGTTTCCCGACTTGAACTCGTTTCGAGCGGTTGTAGCTGTGGCAGCCACAATTACAACGCTAATATCATACCAATAATCGCCGCAAGTTGCAAATAGTTTATCACATCTTATTAATTTTTCAGATAACCCAGCGCCAAACACTGGTCATATTTGTTATTGACAGCAGTATTAAAATTACTTTATAATCAGTACTGTTGTTGTCTCGATAGCTCAGCTGGATAGAGCAACGGTCTTCTAAACCGTAGGCCGTGGGTTCGAATCCCACTCGAGGCATCATTTAACGTGGACCTAATTTTAGGTGCACGTTTTTTTTCATATTTAATTATATTTCAATTTTTCATAATAGCTATTATTTTTAATAACGGTTGATTTTTACCATCACGAGGAGACGTTAGTCATGCGCGCTAATTTAACAAATCCGCGAACTAAGCAATTGAAACAAGTTAAGATTGGCTTTTCATGGACCACATTTTTCTTTGGCTTTTGGCCGGCATTATTTCGTGGCGATTGGCTATGGGCATTGATCGGCTTAATTATCCAACTGATTATAGGTCTACCATCGTACGGTATCGGTGCTAGTATTTATTCAATCCTTTGCGCCTTTATTTATAATCGAATCTACATCAACAAACTTTTGCGCCAAGGTTATCACGCCGCCGACAGTGCAGCGAAACAAATATTACTTAGTCGTCATTTTACTTTATACGACTGATTCTAACAAAAAAGCAGACCTATAGTCTGCCTTTTTAGTCTTCCGGTATAACTTTAAGCAATTTAAAAACCTGCTCAACACTGCCAAACCGTTCCGCCAATAAGGCCGCGGTGATGCCGTAGCGCTGCAGTGAAGTTAAGCTCACTGGATCGTCAGCAAAAATTTCACTGGCCATGTTCAATAGTTCACCAGCCGATAATGATTGCGGTGCAAACGCCAAGCCAGCACCACGCTTAAGATCGTACCAGCTTTTATCATAGTGCTGCATAATTTCTTGGCGGGTGGGAAAGGCTTGCGCGTAACGATCGAAATCAGTAACAACGGTTGGGTCAACTTCCCGATAGATGGCCGCAAATTCCGGTAAAAATGTCTGGTACGCTGGCCAGTCCCACTGACCATTTGCTAATTTTTGAATAAGTCATCATTCCTTTACTCGAGCATGTCATATAAACACGCTTAGCTTGCGCGTATTAATCTAAATTGGTAAGAAAGTGCAAGCTATCGTCCAAAACTTCCGACTTTAATTATAGCAGAATTCTACCAGTGGCACTGCATTTCATGTTTGTATTTTAGCAACACTTAATCAATAATAGAGGCAAACCTATTTTGGGGGTCCTATTATTGAAAATTAATCAATTTGCACAGATTCACGTTGCCGCCGAGCAAGCGTTGACCGAATTACAGAATATTGGCCTATTCACGGCTGACGCAACGCAAAAACCGTTAGCCGCAAATTTAACTCATTTTCTACACCGCTGTTTTCCTGAAGCTGCCACTAAAAGTGGTCAGAACGAAGCCATCGCTAAGCTTTTACTTGATGAACAAACAACTGGCAGTGACTTTTTAGCCGCACCTACAGCCCTTTCGGCACAACAATTTTATAATCTAGCCTTACAATTACTTGGTTTTGAAGTTGGCAGTGACTTTGATCTGGCCACGCCATTTAAATTTATGCGCGCTAGTCAGCTTGTCTTCGACGCGACTGATCCAGTAGATAATACAACTTTGTTGACCAACATCTACCTATTATTAACGACCCACAATAAGTTGGGACTGACTTTCTTGGATGATCTAGCTAACCGCGGTTTTTTTGCTGATTATACTGGACCACGGCCGCTTTTCTTCAATGGTAAGGCTCAGGCAGTTTTTGATACGCATGATTTGATCAAAGAAGTTGTTTACATCGAGGCGCCACTGGATACAGACCAAGATGGCCACCGCGATCTATTGGCCACCACGATTTTTCGGCCCCGGGTCACTGACGATTTAAAAATTCCGGCCTTATATACCGCTAATCCCTATTTTAAAGGGATAAACGCTGTTGATGCCATGTTACATGATGTTGATCAAGCGTTACCCGTCAAGACGGCTGCTGTTAAAACGCCAGCAGCACCGGAACCGGCTATTCCGGCACCGCGAAAAGTTGCCGGTCAAGCAACCCAAACGGAAAAAACCGCCACTGATCTTAGTAGTTATGCTTTAAACGACTATCTATTAGCCCGTGGTTTTGCAACAGTTTATGCCGGTGGGATCGGCACCCGTGATTCTGATGGCATTCGCACTTGCGGCTCAGTAGCCGAAACTGTATCGACCATTGCCATTATTGAATGGCTAAACGGTAAACGCCGCGCCTTCACCAATCGTACTGATAATATCACCATCAAGGCCACTTGGTGTAACGGTAATGTGGCGATGACGGGTAAATCATACCTTGGGACTTTGGCTGTAGCGGCCGCAACAACGGGAGTGGCCGGCTTAAAAACTATCATTGCGGAAGCCGCGATCTCCAGCTGGTACGATTATTATCGTGACAATGGCCTAGTTGTCGCCCCCATTGACTGTCAAGGTGAAGACACTGATGTACTGGCTGAGCTCTGCTTTTCGCGGCAAAAAGACGCCGCCGACTATCTTAAAGTCAAACAAATTTTTGCCGCTGAATTGGCTCAATTGCGCCAAGGGCAAGACCGTAAAACCGGCAATTATAACGATTTTTGGGACCAACGTAACTATCGACGCAATATTGGTCACGTCAAAGCCGATATTGTCATGGTCCACGGGCTTAATGACTGGAACGTTAAGCCGCGTAACGTGGAAAAGCTGTGGCAAGCCTTAAAAACGACCGGCGTGCAGCGGAAGTTAATTTTGCACCAAGGGCAACATATCTATATTAACAATATGCCGTCGTTGGACTTTAGCGATATGATGAATTTGTGGTTGAGCTATGAATTGTACGGTATCGCTAATAACGCGCCGGCTGTACTACCTAATGTGATCATTCAGGATAATTTGCAACCCGAAACCTGGCGTGGGCACCACGATTGGGCACCAGCTGACCGTAAGCGGCAATTATATCACTTTACCCCTGCGGCCTTAACTCTAGAAGAGCCGACTGATGCCGCTTTTGTCAGTTTTAAAGACGACAATCGCCGGTTATTTGAACAGCAGCAACAAGATGAAGCCCAATGGCGCACTGATTTTATTGCCGAAAATTCTATCTATGCCACAAATCAGGTACGTTTAAAAACCGCACCGCTGGCGCAACCGCTGATCATTGATGGTAATATTATTGTTACCCTACAGGCTGCCGTTGACCAACCGACAGGGCTGCTCAGTGTATTAGTTGTCGATTACGGGCGGATGCAGCGCCTAGGGGCCGACCCAACATTGCTCGATCGGCAGGGCTACCGGCTCGATCCAGCCGGCCAAACCGATAAATTAGTGGAATTCAGATTACAGCCGGCCACCGATTTTAAAGTTATCACCCGTGGCCATATTAATTTGCAAAATCGGCAAAGCAACCGGGTGAGTTTGCCGGTGGTGCCTGACAACTTCTATACGGTTAATTTTGAATTGCAGCCTACTCATTTCCAAGTTGCTGCTGGTCATCAACTTGGTGTCATCGTATACGCCAGCGATATGGGGATGACCCTGCGACCGCAAACCGTTGCTACCTACCAGCTGGACCTAAATGCTTGCCAATTAAGCGTGCCCTTCACTAAGCATTAACAGTGACAAAAAGAGAATGTGCCATAAGGCTGCCTTGTGGCATACGTTTTGGCGATGTTGTTCGGCAGTACAAAAACGGAGCTGCGCTATTAGGTCCCAGCTCCGCAAAAAAACGAAGTCGTTAAAACGGCTTCGTTTTTTTAATTTCCCTATTCATAACTAATAGAGTTATAAGTATTGATCACGTTCCCACTGGGAGACGACTTGACGATATGAAGCCCATTCTAAACGCTTAGACTCCATAAAGCTTTGGTACAAATGACCACCCAGTGCAGTGCGTAACACTTCATCATTTTGCAGGTCTTTCAATGCATTGTGCAAAGTCGAAGGTAGATCCGTGATGTGGTTTGCCTTCAATTCATCTTCATCCATCCGGTAGATATTGCGGTCAACGGCAGGCCGAGGTTCGATCTTGTTGCGAATACCGTCTAGCCCTGCTTCCATCATTGCCGCAATAACCAAATACGGATTAGCCGTTGGATCGACACTACGCAATTCTAAACGAGTGGATAAACCACGTGCTGCTGGTACCCGGACCAATGGCGAACGGTTTTTGCCGGACCAAGCCACATAAACCGGCGCCTCAAAACCAGGAACTAAACGTTTATACGAATTAACGGTAGGGTTGGCAATGGCCGTTAAGCCCCGAGCATGGTTCAACAAACCAGCTAAGAAATAATAAGCTTCGGTTGAAAGTTGCATTTCATCTTTGGCATCAAAAAAGGCATTACCTTTATCGTGGAAAAGTGACATGTTCATGTGCATGCCTGAACCGTTGATCCCATCAAGTGGTTTTGGCATAAACGTTGCGTGCAGCCCATGCTTACGGGCAACGGTTTTAACGACTAACTTGAAGGTTTGGATATCATCAGCGGCTTCTAAAGCATCCGCGTACTTAAAGTCGATCTCATGCTGACCCGGAGCCACTTCATGATGACTAGCTTCCACTTCAAAGCCCATATTTTCCAGTTCCAATACAATGTCGCGACGACAATTTTCACCAAGATCGACCGGCGCAAAGTCAAAGTAACTGCCCTTATCGTTAAGTTGCAGTGTAGGTTCACCTTTGTCATCTAGTTTGAACAAGAAGAATTCCGGTTCTGGCCCGATGTTAAAATCAGTATAACCTGCCGCTCGCATCTCGTCGATCACGCGAATTAAGTTATTCCGCGGGTCACCCATAAATGGTGTGCCATCTGTGTTGTAGATCCGGCAGATCAAGCGTGCAACCTTCCCGTGTTCAGATCCCCATGGGAAAATCATCCAAGTATCTAGGTCAGGATATAAGTACATATCACTTTCTTCGATTCGGACAAAGCCGTCAATTGAAGAACCATCGAACATCACTTTGTTCTCCAACACTTTATCTAACTGATCAACTGGCACTTCAACGTTTTTGATCACGCCGCCAATATCAGTAAACATCAAACGGAGAAACTGAACATTTTCATCTTGCGCAATTTTACGGATCTGATCTTTAGTGTAGCTTTTTCTAGCCATGGTCATCGCTCCTTCAAATTAGTAACCAAAATTAACATCACCTGTAGCTGTCCTTAAAGCGGTTTGTGCGTATGAAACAGCGTTGAGTGGCCCTGTTCATCATTGTTTAGCCGGCCCTGTTGTAGAAGTTCATCGTGAAAAATGCGCCGAACATCCTCGTCAGTTACCGGACGTTTCAAGGCAGCTTGTTTCTTTTCCTGCTCCTGTTCTTGCATTTCGTAAATATGTTTGATCCCAGCCATATTAATGCCTTCTGCGAGATAATCCTTGATCTCCAATAAAACATCAATATCATTCAGTGAATACATCCGCCGATTACCGTCGTTGCGCTGAGGCTGAATCAATTGCTGCTCTTCGTAATAGCGAATTTGCCGAGCAGTCAGGTCAGTTAATTTCATTACCGTACCGATCGGAAAAACAGATAATGAACGCCGTAATTCCTTCTCTTTCATAGCGACCCTCCTTTTAAAGACAAACTTATCATAGCAAGCTGTAACTCGTTTGTCAACAGGAGATGTTATGTTTTATAACATAAAAAGTGTGTTTTTATTTCTGGCTAAAAAAGACGGCGTTGACCGCAGCGGTGATCGCTAATTGAACGTGCTCAAAGGTCAATCCGCCTTGAATATACAACGTATAGGGTGGCCGCAGCGGACCGTCAGCCGATAATTCGACACTAGCCCCTTGAACAAAGGTTCCGGCCGCCATAATGATCGGATCTTCGTAACCCGCCATTGCGCTAGGAATCGGGGCCACATAAGCATCAATCGGTGAAAATTGCTGAATCGCTTTAGCAAAAGTAACCATAGCCGACGCGTTGCCAAAATTAACCGTTTGGATCAGGTCAGTCCGCGGTGCTTGCCAAGTTGGGTGTACGTCTAACTTTAATTGGCCTAATAATGCTGCCGTGAAAACAGCGCCCTTAAGCGCTTCGCCAACAACATGGGGCGCCAAAAAGAAACCTTGAAACATGTCACTTAGATTATTCAAAGTTGCAGCTTCATCGGCACCGATCCCAGGCACGGTTAATGCATAGCCAACTTTTTTGACTAGATCCCGCCGCCCGGCAACATAACCACCGGTTTTGGCGATCCCCCCACCTGGGTTTTTGATCAAGGAGCCAGCCATTAAATCCGCACCAACCGCCAAGGGTTCCTGAGTCTCCGAAAATTCACCGTAACAATTGTCCACAAAAATCGTGACATCTGGCGCTAATTGGCGCACCGCTTTGATCATCGCCGCGATCTCAGCGATCGTAAAGCTGTCCCGACTTGCGTAACCCCGGGAACGTTGGATCGCCACTACCTTAGTTTGCGGCTTCAAATGGGCCGCAATTTGCGCCACTGCAACCTTACCAGCAGTTGTCAGCGGCACATAATCAAAGCTGATCCCGAATTCCTTAAGCGAGCCGACACCATTACCGGCTACGCCGATCACTTCTTGTAAGGTATCATACGGCATCCCTGTTAAATAAAGTAACTCATCGCCTGGCCGTAATAAACCGAAAAAGGCGGTACCAATGGCGTGGGTCCCAGAAACAAATTGTGGCCGAACAATCGCCGCTTCACCACCAAAGGCCTGTGCATAAACTGCATCTAATTGATCCCGACCTTCATCGTCGTAACCATAACCGGTGGTACCAGCAAAACTAGTGGCCGCTACCTGCTGTTCGCGAAAGGCAGTCAAAACTTTGTGCTGATTATACAGCACTTGTTGGCCAATTTTGGCGAGCTGGGGTTGGATCTGTACATTGACCTGGGCCACCAATGCCTGTAATTTAGGATCAAGTTGTTGCCAATTTTCTTCCATGATAAATCTCCTTGTTGTTATTCTGATAAAAACTGTGTCACATCAGCTTTGATCTGGGTCAACTGCTCAGGGTGCGCCAGTAGATCATACCAATGCGTCGGCAGCTGATTACGGAAAAAGGTTAATTGCCGTTTGGCAAAATGCCGTGAGTTTTGCTTCACCTTGGCCACCGCAGTCGCCAACGGGATCTCCCCCGCAAAATACGGGAAGAATTCTTTGTAACCGATAGCCTTGCTCGCCTGTGGTGCTTGTTGGCGCCGCTGATAAACGAAGCGCGCTTCCTGCAATAGACCAGCGGTAAGCATTTGTTCAACGCGCTGATCAATCCGTTGATACAACTGCTCGCGGGCTGTAGTCAAACCGATGATAAAAGGTCGATAATGCGCATTAACTTGATCCGTTTGCGCGGAAATCGGCTTACCGGTCAGCTCATAAACTTCTAAGGCCCGAATCAGGCGGCGACTATCGCCAGCCGGAATCTTTGCGGCACTACTAGGGTCAACTTGGGCCAGCGCCGCCTGTAACGCCGCCACACCCTGTTCAGTGGCAATTCGTTGCCACTTGGCCCGGATCATCGAACTGCCAGCACTAGTGGCCCCACCTAAATGATACCCACGTAATAATGACTGTAAATAAAACCCTGTACCACCAACAATAAAGGGTTGCCGCTGGCGTTGCGCGATCGCCGTGATCGCCTGGTCAGCTAACCTTTGAAAATCGGCGACGGTAAACGGTTCAGTCAGCGAGCAAATATCCAACAAGTGATGGTGAATGCCTTGCATTTCTGCCGGCTGAATTTTGGCCGTGCCAATATTTAATTCCTGATAAACTTGCATCGAATCACCAGAAATAATCTCCCCACCAAAAGTTTGGGCTAAGGTTAAACTTAATGCCGTTTTACCTACGGCGGTCGGGCCAACGATCAAAATGATTTTCTGTTGTGGCATGGTGACTCCTCCGATCATTTTTCTGCTTACGGTATAAGAAAAGGCTGACGCCAATCAGTAGATTGAGCCAGCCTTATTTTTGCTATTTACGCTTGGTCTTCCCGTTCCAGTCCTGAAAACCACGTTTCAACCAGAAAATATGTTGGTAACCTTTGCGGTGTAGCTGGATCGCAGCTCGTGTGCTTAGAGTCCGTCCTTGATCGTATAAATAAACTGGCAGATCAGCACGAATTTCACCAAAACGCTGCTTTAATTGCGAGTACGGTAAATTGCGGGCACCGAGAATATGACCAGACACAAAATATTTACTTTCCCGTAGATCAATGATCTGCGCTTTACGCATACCCGCATTAAATTCTTCTTCGCTTAATTCTGTACCGACACGCTTACGCTGAATCATCAGGTAAACCTGCTGTCCCGCTAAAAAAAGCAGACCCAAAATAACCAAAGCTTCTAAAATAAAATTCCAATTCATGACCAACTAACCTCCCTGAAAAAGTACCACCTAAACAAATTCTAACGCTAACGAAGCGGCGCCGATCACACCGGCTACGTTACCTAATTCCGCTAATTTTAATTGCGTCGTATCCCGAACCTGGGGGAAGGTATATTCATTGAAATAGGCCTGTACTTGATCCAACAAGAAAGTTCCAGCCGCCGAAACGCCACCACCGATCACGATGAACGCAGGATTTAGGGTATTACCGACATTACCCAAAGCGATGCCTAAATATTTAGCAACCTTATCCACGACCATAACGGCCAACGGATCGCCTTGTTTGGCCAAATCAAAGGTAATTTTAGACGAAATTTCGTTGCCGTCATCTAAAATCTGTTTCAATTGTGACGTGCCCGCAAATTCTTCAGCCATATCTCGAGCAACACGCACCACGCCGGTAGCAGAAGCAACCGTTTCTAAGCAACCTTTTTTGCCACAAGTACAAAGGTAACCTTCCGGATCAATGGTCACGTGCCCAATCTCACCAGCAGAACCGGCAGTACCATGCAGTAAATGGCCGTCAGCGATAATGCCGCCACCAACACCAGTACCTAAAGTAACGAAGGCGACGTTATCATCATTGTTACCGGCACCCTTCCAGCGTTCGCCTAAAGCCGCAACGTTGGCATCATTGTCAATGGCAAATTTGATTCCAGTACCCGCTTCGATCTCTTTTTTCGCCTGTTGCAAAGTTTTCCAATTTAAGTTATACGCACCGATCACCGTTCCTAGCGCCCGATCAACGGTACCAGGAGAACCCATCCCAATACCAGCAAATTGATCTGCCGTCATATCGTATAGTTTAACGTGATGATTGATCGAAGCAATAATATCGGGAATAATGTGCGCCCCTTCATCCAGAATATTGGTATCAATGCTCCAACGTTGCTGAATATCACCTGCCACCGTTAGAATCGCGAATTTTGTGGTTGTACCACCAAGGTCAACGCCAATTAATTTTTTATCCATGTTTGTCACTTACCTCCAGTTTGTTTTTCATGTCGTTCTTCAACACGATGTTCCCGTTCAAGGACCATTTTGGCACGAAGGTAAGTGTCATGATCGACTACGGCTGCTTCGTACAAATGATCTAACTCGATCGCCATCAATTCAATATCCCACAAACGTTTACCAAGATGCACAAAGATATTGTATTTTTTGAGCAATTGTTGAACATCATATAATGTTTTCATTTTGCAATAACCCCACAATTATAACGTGAAAGTTCATTTAGTAAACCCTAAATAAAGGAAGAAAACGCTGGCTGCCACTAATACGATTCCAGCCACGATCCGCCGCAACTTAGAAACACTACGCACGCGGGGCACACCGACAACATTAGCGATCAAAAAGCCACCAAGTAAGCCACCAACGTGCCCAGCGAGATCAATCCCCGGAATAAACAGATCAAATGCTAAGTTCAAAATAATGAACAAACCAAACTGTTGCCCGACTGCTCGCAAAGCGGTATTTTGCCGAAAGGCCTCCATCAGCATGAAAAAAGCGCCGAATAAACCAAATAGCGCCGTGCTGGCACCTACTGAGATTCCCGTATTAAAGACAAAGCTTGCAATATTACCGGTGATCCCACTTAATAAATAGATCACCGCAAACCGCCAATGACCGAATAATTCTTCAATCTGCATTCCAATAAAATACAAGGTGACCGAATTGACCGCGATATGTGTCAAGCCGCTATGCAAAAAAATCGGCGTGATCAGACGCCACCACTCGCCTTGCTGGATCAGCGGATTGACTTTAGCCCCAAAATAAACCAACACACTGGTATTTTGACTGCCACCAAAAAGGGTCAATACCAAATAAACTAAAATTTGTAGGCCTAAAAAGAAATACATCATACACGGGCCGTTGCGCCACTGTCTCAATGTTCGCTGCATTATTTTCACCTACTTACGGTAATAACTTGATCTACCGTGATATCAAAGGGTTCTACTGGCCAGTCTGCCGTCACATAAAACTGTGGTGTTAAGGCCAAACTGACAGTTGTTTGCGGATGTTGTGCCAAAAAGCGATCATAGTAGCCGCCACCAAAACCTAACCGTTGCCCAGCGGCAGTAAAAGCCAGCCCAGGTAACAACAATAAATCAAATTTAGTGACCACAAGATCAGCTTGATAAGCAGGTTCATACAAGCCAAATTTACTTTTAACTAACGGCGTTGTGCTGGTATACGGTAAAAAGGCCAACTGCCGTTTAGGCATGACTTTAGGGACATAAACCTGCTTTTCAGCCGCCCACGCCTGTGTGATTAAAGGCTGTGTCGCTACTTCTAAAGCCTGGCTGATGGTCAAAGCCACCGTTGTTGCTTGTTGCCACTGCGGTAACGCCAACAATTTTTGCTGCAACTGCTGCTCTTCCTGGTTTTTCGTCGGCAATTGGGCCATTTTCTGGATCAAAATTTGCCGTAACGCTTTCTTTTCCATCTAAATCAACTCCCCGCAATCGCCTTCCTAAAAAAATAAGCCCGGGGATTAGCCCGAACTTACTTGCACGCGACGCACTACTCAATGAGTAATGGCGCTAATGCACACATTTACCCAGACACGCTAAGTAAACGCGCAATCGGTATTACTTAGTTTCGCGATGTAACGTAACTTTCCGTTCGTTTGGGCAATATTTATTTAATTCCAACCGATCAGGATTGTTACGACGATTCTTGCTAGTTAAGTAGTTGCGATGATGACAATCTGTGCATTCCATCGTAATGTTGACACGCATATTGAAATCCTCCCTGATATTTATATTTTTTTCGACCTTCGTCTCAAACGAGTATTAGTTTATCATTTTTTGCCAACGCTGGCTAGTCCTTTTGGCAAATAATGTAAAGTAAATTAGCTTTACAGCCTAAATTTAAATTATTTGAAACGTCAAGAAGCTATTCTACCAGAATTTTGCGTTAAACGCCATTAACTTGTTGGTCACTGATCAGTGAAAAATAACCGTTTGTGGTTGTACCTTCAATCAAAGTGTTTTAAGATCGATGTAGAGAGAAGGCATGCACCATGTTGGGTTATGTTTATTTGGGGATCGCAATTATTGGTGAATTGATCGGAACTAATTTACTTAAAGTTTCCGCTGGCTTTAGTCACCTGTTACCGACGGTAGGTACATTGATCGCCTACGGTTTTTGTTTTTATTTTCTATCCTTATCGATCAAAACGGTGCCCCTGAATTTGGCCTATGCCAGCTGGGCGGGTTTGGGGTTGATCTTAACCACAGTTATTTCGATTTATCTCTGGCATGAACCTTTAAATGCGATCGGCATTATTGGCTTAGTTTTGATCGTGGCCGGGGTTATTTTATTAGATGGTTTTGGTACTGCTTGAGCAACGAGCGCACAATTATTTTAATTGCGTTGTCTGCCAATTGCTTTAGCATCAAGGTGGCTAAAGCGTTCACTGCGGTTAGTTGGTAAGCGCGTACTAACCCTTTATGACATAACAGCAGAATTTTTTGACGATACGCATTATTTTTGCAATCAAATTGAAATATTAATTTTACGCAGCTTCTTTGCGTTCACTATTAGAGTCAGGTATGATAGTTCTTAAGTTAGAACCTTTGTTATTGGAGCGATAAATTCATGAAGCGATTCATCAAGATGCAACAGTTAGCGATCATCGTCATTTTGGCGGTTATTTTATTAGGCCTCGGTTATCGCCATATCGTTAATGCCAAACAAACAATGGCGCCACAAACGACAACAACAGCTAGTTCATCTAAAGTAGCCAGCTCGACCAAAACCTCATCTTCGGCGACGCCTACAACCAAAACACAAAAGCAAACCATTGATTGGCGTGCGCCTTCTGAAAAAAAGGCTTACCCAGATCTTAAGCAACATCCGCATGTCTGGTTAGACGTTTCTCAAGGCAAACAGCGGGTCTACGTAAAGGATGGCAATCAAGTTCTTTACACAATGTATGCTTCAACTGGGATGGATAATACAACTCCTAACGGCACGTACAGTATTCAAGCTGAACGTGGTGATCACTTTTTTAATCACAAACTAAACGAAGGAGCCAACTATTGGACATCTTGGTCCGGCCATGGTGTCTACCTTTTCCATAGTGTGCCCACCGATGCCAGCGGTAACTATAACGTTGCTGAGGCCGAAAAGCTTGGTCATAAGGCTTCCCATGGTTGTGTGCGCTTAACCATTGCGGATGCCAAATGGATCAACACCTACATTCCCTTTGGTACTAAAGTTGTCATTCGTGCATCTTAACCACACAAAAACAATTAAAGCGCCGTTGAAAGTAACGAAACCTACTTTCAACGGCGCTTTTTTAACGCTGTAAATGGTGCATGTTCAAAATTTATTCTGGATCGTGTTAATATTTTTCAGCAAAACAGAGATCGTACCATCCGGATTATTCACAAATTCGATCAAATCAGAATTTTGATAAATATCAACCGGGACGATCAACTCGATACCGTTATCTAATTTGAATTTTTGCTTACTGACCTTAGTTTCAAACTTATGCGTCAGATCTGCTTTACGTCGCGGAACCTGTGCTTGGGCGACCTGCTGATCAAACTCCTGCTGCGCCGCCGGATTTGCTTTGAAAACTTGGTCACTCACATAATCAATGTCTAGCGTATTATTTTCGCTTAAGCTTTCGTAAACCGCCTGCTTAAGATCAGCAGTCGTGGTCACAGGATCTTGATTATATTTTTCGGCCACGGTTGCCACCGCCTGCCGGACTTGCTTAACGCTTGTGGTCAATGTCGGCGCCGCAGCGACCTGCAGAAAATCACTGGCCACGTACGACCGTTTTTCGCCGTCAATCGCATAGGCCTTATCCGCCAGAAAATACTGACCGCTTTCCGCGGCGATCATTACTCCTTCGGTGATCGTCTGCCCGCTTGCCGGCAACACGGCCTGATTTAAAACGATTTGATTGGCCACCGCCTGGTCAGCATAATTCAAATAGTGAATAAAATTCTGACGTTGATTAAGCTTCAAAATCGCCCAGTAATCGTGCTCATCAACCGTTAATTGTGCGATCAATAAATCGCCACTGACAATCTCGCTATGCGGTAACGTGAAATCAAAGAAACGATGCGCCAGCTGCTGACTGCCAACAATAAAATCAGTTGTAGATTGACATAATTGCCGTACAGGGTTTTCCACTGGTAAGGTACCATTTTGATTATCCCGGCGTAAAAAACGAGTACATAGCTGTTCGATATATTGTCCAACTCCAGCTTCACTTAAATCTAAGATTTGTTCTGAGTAATAAGCAGTCGCCGTGGCCGGATCAACAATGTGTAAAATTGCTTGATTAATTTGCATGAATAAACTCCTATTGATTTAATTAAGTCTGCTCCAATTAATAAAGCCGCAACCAAGTTTTAAACCGGTTGCGACTTTATTTTATGACTAATTCGTTGTACTTGTCGATGTTGACGTGGTTGTGGTTGAAGTTGTTGTCGTGCTAGTACCGCTAGACGTCTTCACGCCATTGTCCTTGAAATAATTACTGAACATTTCTTGGGCGACCTGCGTATTATAATGCGAACTGTCAGCGTTAGTCGAAATATTAGGGAAAACGACTGCCACTGCGATCGTTGGATTACTTGCCGGCGCATAACCAACAAAGCTAGAAGTCAAAGTTTCTGGCGGATTAGCATTATTAGGATTCGACGAATCATAATAGAAGGTTTGCGCGGTCCCGGTTTTACCGGCAATAGCTGGCGTAAAGTTCTTCAAACTATGGGCAGTCCCCCAAGCCATGCTACCATGAGTCACGTTATAAAAACCTTCTTTAACCACGTTGATCTCCGCCTGCGTGGCCCCGATTTTATTCAAAACGGTTGGCGTTGTGGTCGATTCTGTACTGCCCAAGCTACCATCCTTACTATTAGTGCTGCGAATTGATTGCACCAAGTAAGGCTTCATTCGGTACCCATTGTTAGCGATCGTGGATACATATTGACCTAATTGCATAACGGTATACTGATCGAAATTCCCGTAGGCTAAATCAAGCGACTTAACCACATCGGTTGTTGGGCCCGTATAACCAGACACTTCACCAGGTAAGTCGATCCCGGTTTTTACCCCAAGACCGAATTGATTGAAGTATCCCCGTTCCTTGGCAAAAATCGACTTATTCACACTAAAATACTGATTTGCCTCATATTTCGCGTTGCCTTCTTTCATGGCCAAACGCATCATATAAATATTTGACGACACTTCCAAAGCCTGTTGCGCATCTAACGATGTATACGTACCGGCCGAATAAACCGCCTTTTTAACTAAACCACCAGAGAAATATAACGGCGTATCCGATAACGTATTATTAGTTGGTGTGATCACACCATCCATCATTCCACCAAGCACCGTTGCCCCTTTGACAACCGAGCCCATGGTGAAAGTTTGGTTGATCACGCCTAGTGCATCATCAGAAGTTTTACCAGTTTTTGGATTATAGCCTAAGCCAGCCATTGCTAAAACGGCCCCGGTTTTCGGATTCATGGCCACGGCGTAAGCACCATTTGAATACTGGGTCATCCCTGCTGACTTAGCAGAACTGAACACGCTCTTTAATGTGGCTTCAACTTGCTTTTGGTACTTGGAGTTGATCGTTAAAACTAAGTTACCCCCTTGTTTACCAGAATAAAGTTTCTTACTGCTGGTCACTTTATTACTTGCATTCATGGTCACTTGGGTCTTGGCCTTGGTGCCCTTCAGCACGTCTTCATACTGCTCTTCCAAATAACTAGTGCCGACCCGGTCATTACGCGAATAACCTTGGGTCAGATATTCATCTAACTTATCACTTGGCAGCCCGGATTTTTCGGAAGAAACACTCCCAAAAATACTGCGCATGGAATCGCCATTTGGATAAGAACGTTCCCAGTCTGACGCAATATTAACACCCGGTAATTCCGTTAAATGCTCACTGACCTTAGCAACTTCGGCTTCACTCACACCACTATTCTTAACATAAACGGTCGATAATTGATACGCACCACTCATCGTCTTGAAGATCTGGGCAGCCTGCCGTTGCTTTTTAGTAAATTTCAGATCACTGGCCTTAACGGCAGCCATTTCCCGCTTATAAAGTACCTTTTCACCAACTGAATCGCCGTTGGCATCAACTTTTTGGCTGTGCGGTAAGCTATTGTACACCCGCTTCAAATTCTGGGCGTTGGCCAAATAAAAATCAACCTTATCCCGGTGAGTTAGCTGATTAACATCAACGCTGATATAACCCGCCAAACGATTGGCGATTTTATAAATATCCGTAGACAAAACGTTGGCGTCCTTGGTGTAACTGATCGCGTTATTTGCTTTATTGCCGACCATTACCCGACCATTCGAATCATAGATCATGCCCCGCGGAACTGTGCTGCTCACCGTTGTTTTATCGGTTTTCTCAACTTCAGCTTCAAATTTAGAACCGTATAGAATCTGCAAATAACCTAATTGAGCGATCAAAGCCGCAAATAAGATAAAAACGATGAATAACAAAAAATTCAGTCGAAAAGGAATACTCGACTGATTTTTAGCTGGTCGATTAGATTTTTTTCGCAAAAATTTCACTACCGATTTCTCCTCTACTTCACAATTAAGGTCACCGGTTCAACTCACAATAAAAAGCGTTACGTTGAAACCCAGCGCTACTTTCAAACGATTAAAATAGCAATTACTTTTAACTTAACTTATCTGCTTATCAACAGGTCACCGCTATTATTTCACGTCCCGTGACCTTGCGCAACTCTTATTAATACTAGCATATCGCCAAATGATTTTAAAGCGCACAAAACCTAAGATTAACTTAATTATCGGCAGTCTATTTTCTAAACCTAACTTAAGAAACGGCGAAAAAACTTGCAGCTGACCGCTGGTTCACTTATGCTTTTAAGCATAGAAGAAAATGTTGAGGTGGAAAGATTGACACGACTGATAAGTTTTACCAAACGACACTATCCACTGCTACTCAGTTTTTGGCTGCCATTTTTATTAATGGGCGGCTACTTTGCGGCCCGCCAAATGTTTCCGTTTGGTCACAGTAGCTTGCTGACCGTGGATCTAGGCCAACAATACATTGATTTTTTTGCGTTTTATCGTGATACCTTACTGCATCATCCGAGTCAGATCCTGTATTCTTTTAGCAAGGCCATCGGCGGCGATATGTTCGGTGTTTGGGCTTACTATCTATTCAGTCCCTTTAATTTGATCTTATTGTTAACCCCAGGTAAATGGCTGACTGCTGGAATCATGCTGATCACCTTGATGAAATACGGCTGTGCCGGCTTAAGTTTCGGTTGGCTATTAAAAAAAACGGCTACCGCTAAGGGACTCTATATCCCGGCTTTGGCCACCAGCTACGCGTTAATGGGTTGGATGGTCGCCAATCAACTGAATTTGATCTGGTTAGATGCTGTCGTTTTACTCCCGCTGATTGTTTTAGCCGTGGAACGTCTCTTTACTGGTGCTAGCTACTTACGCTATAGCCTAATTCTAGCGGCGGCCTTGATCATTAACTACTATATGAGTTACATGATCTGTTTATTCTTAGCGCTATATATTTTATGGGCGCTGGCCCGACACTTTACTAGTTGGCGTCAAACTGCCCAGGTCTTCGGTAAATTTGTGCTAGGCTCGCTGCTAGGCG
Organism: Loigolactobacillus binensis; assembly: GCF_005405165.1. GTDB lineage: Bacteria > Bacillota > Bacilli > Lactobacillales > Lactobacillaceae > Loigolactobacillus > Loigolactobacillus binensis. Next base: position 75,053 of record NZ_BJDN01000002.1, on the reverse strand, counting down.
TGGCCGCAGCAGCCATTGTGCTACTGCCAACTTTCTATTCATTGACCCAAAGTAAAGCGCAATACACTGTGACTACGGTTCATTGGAAGTTTGAATATGCCCCGTTAAAAATGCTATCTAAATTGATCGTTGGTGCCTTTAATTTCGATCAAATGCCAACCGGCTTCCCCAATATTTTTGTTGGCTCCATCGTTTTAAGCGGCTTTTTATTGTACTTTGGTTTGAAAAGTTTGCGCTGGCGGGAACGGATCGCTGCGGCCATAGTCACCGCCATTTTACTGTTATCCTTGTGTTTCGAGCCATTAGATCTTTTGTGGCACGCTATGCAGTTTCCAATTTGGTACCCTTACCGCTTTTCCTTTGTGGTTTGCTTCTGGTTTGTGTGGCTCGCCGCCATTAGCCTACAACATTTGCCCCGCTTGCAACTGCCCGCCGGGATCGTTTTAGTTGGCCTGTTTGCCGCCAGTTTTTATTACGTTTGGACTAACTTGAAATCTTTTAATTACCTCAATCAAACCGCAGTCAAACTAAGTCTGCTTTTTACTGGTTTAGCGCTTGTTTTATTGGCCTTTAAGGCAACGCCCTCACCGCTACTACCCTTTACCATCTTGGCCTTGGTGGTGGTGGAAATGGGCGCCAACGCAATTCTAAGCCTGAATCAAATCAGTTATGTGAATCAGGCCGATTATGCTGACTACACAGCCGATTTAGTTAAGGCCGTCAATAAGGTGAAGCAAGGAACTCGCAACACTGATTTTTACCGCTTAGAAAAAACATTTATGCGCACCAAAAATGATTCCATGGAAGCCGGCTATAATAGTGCTTCCCATTTCAGTTCCACCTTTGAATCGCGGATCCCTAACTTTATGGGTGCAATCGGGCAGCCGGCCGGTGATGGTTTCATTGCCTATGCCAACGGAACGTTGTTTAGCGATGCCTTTCTAGGCATGAAATATTACTTAGCGCGTAACTCCAGCTGGATCGAATCGCCAAGCCGCAATAACAATCCGTTATTGCCCCCGCTAACCGATAAACCTGATCTCAGTTATTACAACCAAACTAAACAAACAAAACAAATCAAGATCTACAAAAATCCGTACGCGCTGAATCTTGGTTTTGCGGCATCTGCTAAAATACTGAAGGCCAACACCAACACCAGTTATCCCACAGTTTACCAGTCCAATGTGTTCAATGCGCTTGTAGGTACGACTAATTACACAGCCCTTTTTACACCAGAACTGTTTAATACCGTCACGTACAGTAACGTTAAGCAACGCAAGGCGCCACTGACACAGACTTACCGCAAAATCAAAAAGAATAAGCCGGCAACCATTACTTACACGTTTACACCACCAACTAACGATCCCTATTATTTAAGTATTGGTTCAAATCTGAATAGTAAGGCTGTCAGCTTTAGCGTTAACGGTAAGGCCCTGCAACAATACGATACATTCCGCGACACCGTGATCGTCGACTTGGCCGCGGCACAAAAAAATAAACCGCTTAAGCTAACGATCACTTTGAACCAAAATGAAGTTTGGCTCCAGAATTTTCAACTTAATCATTTCCATACAGCGGCCTTTAGTGCCGGTATTCGCCAGTTGCAGGCTTCACCATGGAAACTAACTAAGAATCAAAATATTAATCTCAGTGGGCATATTACTATTGCTAAGGCCAAACAAGTAATGATGACTACGATTCCCGCAACAGACGGCTGGCGTGCAACCGTCGACGGTAAAACCGTTAAAATAAAAACTGCGCTAGACACCTTTATTGCCATCCCTTTAAATAAAGGAAGCCATACCGTGACGCTACGTTACTGGCCACCTTACCTCAATCTTGGCATACTGATCACCGCCAGCACGTTGGGCATTGATCTTGGCTACGCCTACTACCGACACCGGCGCCGTAAAGCACGCACCCATTTATTTTAATCTGCAACCAAAAAAGTTCGGCTACTGATCAAAATGCATTGATCATCAGCCGAACTTTTTTAATCCGCAATTTTATGCTTTAAGGCATAGATCGCAGCTTGGGTGCGATCTTCCACTTGTAACTTAGAAAGAATATTAGAAACGTGGGTTTTAACCGTTTTTAAGGTGATAAATAAATCATCAGCTATTTCTTGATTACTTTTACCTTTGGCAATTAATTTGAGTACTTCAGTTTCCCGTTTGGTTAGATCCTCATAGAGATTGGGCTCAGGTCGTTGCGTCAGGCGATGCATCATCTTGGTAGTCACTTCAGGCTCCAAAACAGACTCGCCATTGTTGGTCGCTCGAATCGCATCGGCAATTTCTGCTGCCGTCGAAGTTTTTAAAATATAACTTTTGGCGCCAGCTTCAATTGCTGGATAAACCTTTTCATCGTCGATAAAACTGGTGACGATCAAAATCCGGGCTTCTGGCCAAGCAGTCATGATTTTTTGCGTCGCTTCAATCCCATCCATCACGTCCATGACGAGATCCATCATGATCACATCGGGCCGCAATTCCAACGCTTTCTCAAAGCCAACCTTACCATTTTCGGCTTCACCGACCACTTCAATATCATCTTGAACAGCTAAATAGCTGGCCACACCGATCCGCACCATCTCATGATCATCCACCAATAACACTTTTATCAACGTAATCCACTTCCTCTTTTTGCCAAGTTAATTATCAAAAAACTGGAACCCTTTTATTGACCGTTTTTTAGTGTTTCTTCAGCGCGGACTAACGGTACCCGGATCTCAACACTAGTGCCCTGCTTAGGAAAACTAATAATTTTTGCGGTACCACCGATACTTGCCGTTCGTTCGCGAATATTATTTAGCCCGTAGCTGCCGGCATGATTGCTTTTTTGCATATCAAAACCAACTCCATCGTCAACGACTTTTAGCACCACCATTTGTTCGACTTGTTTTAAGTATACTTCAAGTGACTTGGCTTGGGAATGGCGTAATGTATTTGACAGTAGCTCTTGCACGATCCGGAATAAATTATCTTCCACACCGCTAGTCAGTTGCACATCATTGATGTCCCATTGGATTTTCAACTGAATCTTAGTCGTTAATTCTTTCAACAATTGAATGATCCCTTGCCGTAACGACTTACCCTCTAAGCTGATCGGCCGCAAATGTAACAGCAACGCACGCATCTCGGACTGCGCTTCATTAATAATAGTCTCCACCAGTTTTAATTGTTTATTCAGTTGGGCGGCTTTGTCCGGATTACCGGCGATCTCATTCAACGCTGACAGCATCATCATGGCCGCAAATAACTGTTGACTCACTGAATCATGTAATTCACGGGCCAGCCGGTGCCGCTCCTGAGTCAAAATTTCTTCCTTGTTCGCGCCATCGACTAGTTGGGGGCGTTCACTGTAAGTTTGAATTTCTTGCTGCAAACTGATCATTTTTTGCCGTAGTTTTTCCACGCTGGCGTCAAGATCAAAGGTAGTTTCTGAAGCCGGTTTTTTGAAAATATCAGCTTCATACTGACCAGTACCTAGTAGCGCTAATTTTGATTCAACTGGCCGCATTTGTTGCCGCACCAGTAAAAAGCAGATCATGGTGATCACGCCCCCGGTCAGCAAAGAACCAACGATCAAATAAACGTAGATCGGCAGGTACATCAATTGGGCGGTAAACAAAGTGATCAACCAATCAGATTGATCGACTGCGTAAAAATACGAAAAAAAGAGTGCATTCAGCAAAATAAACGATAACAGACTTGTTATCGCAAACAGGAAACCTTGAGCACGTTTACTCATACGAAGATCACCTCTAAATCCCCAATGAGTACATTGGTCAACAGCTTGATCCGCCGATCATTTTCATCGTAATCTTGACTATAGAGTTTTAACGCGGTGTTACTCATTTTATATTGTTTATTATTGAAAGTCACACTGCCGACTAGTGCAGTGTGATCCAGCATAACTGCGGTCCCAATGGGAACCAGGATTCGGGTACGACCAACACCTTTGCGGATCACGATCGTATTATCGGCCTTAGGTAGCAAGGTATTGCCAAGATCCACGATCGTATCACCAGCGACTAAAACTAAATTAATATCATTCCATTCAAAAACATCATTGCCGATCGTTTGGTTACCAAACCAGTTCGTCCGGTTATTTTCGCCGGCATGCTCCTGCGGATCACAGGTTTTTACGGCATGAAAGGCCTTTTTATTCCACGGCAACCAATTAAAATAAGGTCGCTGATCGTGCCAATTATAACCTTGAGCTAAGGCAAAGAAAATACCAACGATCAGCATCAACCAAATGGTCGGGTTGGTCAATAATGTGATCGCCACCGATAAAACCCCAAATAGCCAAAAAAAGCTGGTTAAAAAACGCCGTTGTTTACTTTTAATGGCCAAATGTAAACTCAATGCGCCTAGTACTAAAAAGACTAACGAAGGTACGTGAGAAAAAATTTGCCAACCTAAAGTGATCAATAGAATGGCTTCAATAATAAAAAATATACGCCAAGAACCAATTCGTCGCAATGCGTACCCTCCTTTATGATACAGAATAACGCCCTAACTTGACTTGTTTGCAATTTTAGGATCACAGGCGTTAATTTTTGCTTAATTTACGGACAACAGTTCGACTAACCATTTTGATGACCTGAACTTAGTATACACGGAAATCATTTTTTTGACGTTTTGCTTAAGTCGCAGATCTAATCAGCCTTTAGACTGAATTTTCTAAAACAAAAAGGAAACTTCCATTGAAATCAAATTCAATAGAGGTTTCCATACTTGCTAAAATCCGTTCCTTAAACTAATTTTCCGCTAAGCTGTAAATGCACCAAAAATAAATAGCTTAATTTAGTCCGTTACCTTAGTGATCTTAACTTGCATTTCACCACCTGGGGTTGCGATCGTCACCGTATCACCTGTATGTTGGCCGATCAAAGCCTTGGCGATCGGTGAATCATTACTGATCTTACCGGCAAAAGGATCCGACTCAGCAGCCCCCACAATGGTATAACTTTCTTCATCATCGTCACCGACTTCAACGAAGGAAACGGTTTTACCAACAGAAACTTCATTCGCGGCAATTGCTTTATTGTCGATCACAACCGCATAGTGAAGTTGGTTCTCAATGGTCGCGATCCGTCCTTCAACGAAGCTTTGTTCATCCTTAGCAGATTCATATTCGGAATTTTCTGACAAATCACCGAAACCACGCGCAATTTTGATTCGTTCAACGATTTCCGGACGTTTATTTACTTTTAAGTCTTCTAATTCTGCTTCTAGCTTTTTTTTACCTTCTGCAGTCATTTGAAATTCTTGTTCTGCCATGCTTATTTCCTCCTCAATGATCAGGTACCATCAACTATGATCCTGATTGTCTCCCTAATGGATTTGGCTACTGCCAAATTTTTTTACGCCAACTAGCGTACCACGCGTTTTAAAACTTGTAAATAACTTACGCAAAAATTATTTGCCGCGCTGTGTTAGGATCGAACGTACCTTAGTAACTAATAGGTCAATAGCGACTTGATTTTCGCCACCTTCAGGCACGATTAGATCGGCATAGCGTTTGGTCGGCTCAACAAACTGGTGGTACATCGGCTTGACCGTGGTTAAATACTGGGTGATCACACTATCTAAACTACGGCCACGTTCTTTCATGTCCCGCTCGATTCGCCGAATCACCCGCACATCATCATCAGTATCCACAAAAACTTTAATGTCCATTAAATCCCGTAAGCGCGGGTCATCTAAAATCAACACGCCTTCAAGAATAATAACGTCCTTCGGCTTTTGTAAAATCGTTTCCTTACTGCGATTAAATAATTTATAATCATAAACTGGCTTTTCAATTGGTTGATAGGCCAGTAACTTTTTAAGATCCGCGATCAGACGTTTAGTATCAAAGGCCAAGGGATGGTCATAATTGACCGCGCGCCGTTGTGCCATCGTCATTTCTGACTGATCATTATAATAGGCATCTTGTTCCAGCAACAACACCGAATTATCCGCGAAATGATCAAAAATCGCGTGGGAAACCGTCGTCTTACCTGAGGCCGTACCACCGGTAACGCCGATCACGATCGGTTTAGCTGGCTGAGCTTTCGTCATGGTTGCTCTCCTCCTACTCAATACTGCAAAAAACAGCCAAGAATATTCCTGACTGTTTTAAGCCTAATTATTGTTCCCGTTAGTACTTTGGATCGTACTATTGGTACTGGTGTGCTGTTCAAAGGTTTGTGAATAATAAACTTTACCAGTCTTCAAATCAGCAACAAAGTAAAGATAATCTTGCGACCGCTTAGTAGGATTCAAAACGGCCTGAATCGAATCTTTACTGGGATTATTAAATGGCCCCGGTCCATAACCTTTATTCTTATACAGATTATAGGGTGACTTAACCGCTAGATCTTTATTATACAAATGCTTTTTATGCGTATTTAAGGCGTACATAACCGAAATATCGGATTGCAGCGGCATACTTGCATCAATACGGTTAAAGAAGACACCGGCAATTTTAGCCCGATCCGTTGAATTATTACCTTCACGTTCAACTAAGGAAGCCAAGGTCAACACTTTTTGTACCGTCAGATCTTTAGCATTGATCTGCTTGTAATACGCCTGCATCACCAAATCAGTTTTTTCAACCATATTAGTGACAAGTTCTTTCAGGCTCATCCCTTGATAATAGTCATAAGTTGCTGGATATAAGTAGCCTTCTAAGTGGTAACGAACACCGCTTTGCGCCATCGATGAACTTAACAACTTCGGATATTTCTTAGCTAAATGGCGCATAAACGTTTGATCTTTCATTAACGCTAAGAACTGTTTCTTTGAAAAATGCGTTGCTTTGGCAACTGCGCTACCGACCTGTTCGGTTGTAGCCCCTTCTTTGATTAGAACGCGATACTTACTATTTTGGCTGCCACCATCCGCTAGCTTTTTAGTGACTTCTGCCAAGGACATCGACGGCTTCAAATTATAAAATCCAGTTTGAAATTCCGAAAAATTATGCGATTTAACGTAATAATTAAAGATCATCGCACTTTTAATAACTTTTTCATTCGCTAAAATAGCCCCAATTTGCTTGTTAGTCGCACCAATTGGAATTTTAACGACGACCGTTTTATTATTATCGCGATCATAGGGTTGTAATGATGAATGAACATAATTAAAGCCAACTAACCCAATAATAACGATCAACAATACTAAAATACCAACGATCCAATAAACAATTTTATCGACAACTTTTTTCTCAGCGACCCGCTCTTCCGCCAACTTTTCTGCGTCTGCTTCGAGCTGCTGTTTATCTTTACTTTGATGGTCAGGCTGATTACCGCCACGATTAGCCAAAGCAAAACCTCCCTTATTTACTAATACAAGCGTGATAAGTTGCTGGCTGTGCTTTCCGCGCAAACAAACTTGACCGCATAATGCTTGTACAATGCCTTACACATTATACAAAAAAATTCCGTTAAATGCACCCGCCCCTTAATAAAGTTAAGAAAATCGCTAAATTATTAAGGAGCCTTCGTTGTGAATTAGCGAATCGTTGCACCATGTTCAGTTTCTAACACTGCGATCACCTTGTCAAAAGCCGTCGTAACCTCAGCATCAGTTAAGGTAGCAGCCGGATTTTGATAGGTTAACGTGTAGGCTAATGACTTCTTACCGGCATCAATATGCCGACCTGCATACAGATCGAATAAGTGTACGTCAGTCAAATAAGCGCCACCGTGCGCCAAAATCGTCGCTTCCAGTGCCGCGTTGGTCACCGTTTCGTCGACCACCAATGCAACATCCCGGGTAATGGCCGGATAGCGGGCAACCGGGGTATAAACAACCAGCTGTGCCTCTAAAGCCAATAACTGTTCTAGATCTAATTGGAAGACATAAGTTGCCGGTAGCCGATATTGTTTGCCAATTCGTGGATGGATTTGGCCTAAGAAACCAACGATTTGGTTACCAACTAAAATATCCGCCGTGCGCCCGGGATGCATATCTTGATGCCGGGCAGTCGCAACAAACTCCGGCGCCGTCGTTAAATGGAATTCGGCTAAAACTGACACCACGATCCCCTTTAATTGATAAAAATCAATTGGTTGTGCAGGTTGATTCCACGCGCCAAGTTGCCAATCACCAGTGATCGCCCCCGCCAAATATTCTAATTCATGGGGCCGTACGGTCGTCGCATGCTGCTTTAAGAAAACCCGTCCTTGTTCATATAAAGCAACATTTTGCTGCTTACGAGCAGCGTTATAGGCTAGATCATCCAACAAGCCGCTGATCAAATTCATGCGTAAAGTTGCGTGGTCGACCGTCATCGGCCAATCAACACTTGTGGGCTGGCTGGCCTTTAACTTAAAGGCGGCTGCCTTATCCGCAGTGGTCAACGCATAACTTAACGCTTGACTTAAACCGTTGGCCTCCAAATTACTTGCCAACCGGCGAATCAATTTTTGCCGTGGGGTTAATAAACCTGGCGTTGACGCACTGGCCGTTAAGGTTTCAGGTAAACGATCATAGCCATAAAGACGCGCAACTTCTTCGATCAAATCGGCTTCAATGGCGATGTCCCAACGCCGTGGCGGTACACTAACTGTGAACACGCCGGCAGCCTCAGTAACGCCGAACCCTAACCGTTCAAAAATGGCCTTGACCTCAGCCGTAGTGATCGTCGTACCTAGAACTTGATTGATCCGTTTAGTGGACACTGTGACCGTCACATTTTCAGGCGTGATCGCCGTTGGGGCTAAACGCCCAGCTAGAACAGTTGCGTCGGCTAGATCAGCGATCAAACTTGCAGCATGATCCAATGCCGTTAGCACATCAGTCCTATTGACCCCTTTTTCAAAACGAGATGAGGCTTCACTGCGAAGGTTGAAACGTTGGGCAGTTTTTCGGATATGCGTTGGCTCAAAAACGGCAGCCTCTAAGATCACCGTTGTTGTTTTATTAGTGATCTCTGAACCTAAGCCGCCCATAACACCGGCTAGATTCAAGGCCGTTGTATCATTGGCGATCACAATATCATCTGGTGTTAAGTCATGATCATTGCCGTCTAACGTGGTTAGTTTCTCACCGGCTTGTGCCCGCCGAACTTCAATTGTTTGCCCACCGATTTGATCGTAATCAAAAGCATGTAACGGTTGACCGTGGTCGATCATGATCAAATTAGTAATGTCGACCACATTATTGATCGGCCGCACACCGGCATTCCACAAGCGTCGTTGTAACCACAATGGACTAGGCTTGATCGTCACGTTTTCGATCACCCGTAAATTATAGCTTGGTGCGTCCTGAACATCATCGACTTTGACCTGTAAAACAGTGCTGGCTGGTTTAGTTGCTTCTGCCAATTTAACTGCTGGAAAATGAACTTGTTCCCCATAAATAGCAGCAACTTCATGCGCCACACCGCGCATGCTAAGCGCATCCGCGCGATTAGGCGTGATCTCTAAATCTAAAATGGCATCATCCATGCCTAAATAGCCATAAACCGGTTGACCAACTTCAGCGGTCGCCGGTAAAACATAAATACCATCAGCATAAGCTTGAGGGGTCACATCATCGCTAAATCCGATTTCTTGTAAGGCACAAATCATGCCGTTGGAGATCTCACCACGCAACTTACCTTTTTTAATTTTCTCATTATTAGCGATCCGCGAACCAGGCAAGGCCACGATCACTTTTTGACCAGCCGCCACATTAGGTGCACCGCAAACGATTTGAACCGTTTCGTCAGCGCTAATTTGAACTTGACACAACTGTAAATGGTCGGAGTCCGGGTGGGGTTTGGTCGCTTCCACATAACCTACCACAATCTTTTTCAAACCAGCAGCTGGGTGGATCACACTATCAACTTCAATACCCGTTAAGGTCACCTTATTAGCCAACTCTTCAGCGGACATATTTAGATCAACATATTCTTTTAACCAATTATACGAAATTTTCATGCGTTAAATTCCTTTCTCAAGCTAAGCAGATTTGTCAGTTTTTACAATGACTTAGGGATAGCGAAAAAGCCCACCCTAGTTGAATTGACTGAGGAAACGAATGTCGTTTTGGTAGAATTGGCGAATATCGTCGATCCCGTATTTCAACATAGCAAAACGATCGATGCCCAAACCAAAAGCAAAACCGCCATATTTAACCGGATCAACTCCAGCAGCTTTTAAAACATTCGGGTGAGTCATTCCTGCGCCTAACACTTCGATCCAGCCTGAATGTTTACAAACATCACAGCCAGCACCATTACATTTGAAGCAGGAAATATCCACCTCAACGGAAGGTTCAGTAAAAGGAAAATAGCTGGGGCGGAAACGAATTTTGCGTTCCGCACCAAAAAACTGGCGAATTGCAAAAGATAAAGTCCCCTTTAAATCTGCCATCGTTACTTGTTCGCCGATGTATTGGCCTTCCATTTGAAAGAATTGGTGAGAATGCGTTGCATCATCGGTATCACGCCGATAAACTCGGCCAGGACCGATCATTTTCATCGGGCCAGTACTGAAGTCATGCTGTTCCAAAGTCCGTGCTTCATCCGGTGACATATGCGTCCGCATTAAAATATCTTGATTGATGTAGAATGTATCCTGCATATCGCGAGCGGGATGATCCTTCGGCATATTTAACTTTTCAAAATTATACTTTTCTTCTTCAACCTCATAACCAAGAACGACCTTGAAACCCATTCCCAAGAAAACAGCTTCCAAAGTTTCTACGGTCTGCATGATCACATGATGTGTTCCCTGCTGAATCGGTGTTCCTGGCAGCGTAACATCTAATTTTTCTTGGGCTAGCTGATGCTCAATTTTAGCGGCCTCCAAGGCCTGCTTACGGGTTTCAATTGAGTCAGTCAACGCATCCCGAACCTTATTGGCAAAACTACCGACTGCAGGGCGTTCTTCCTTCGTCAGGTCACGCATTCCCCGTAAAACTTCGGTGATCGGACCTTTTTTACCTAACAAGTTGACCCGAATATTATTCAATTGCTTTAAATCGTCACTTTTTTTGATCTCTTCGATACCTTGCTTTTGCAACGCACTCAATTTTTCTTGCAAACTACTCATGATCAGGCTCCTCTACGCCACTTTAAGCGGCCAATTTTTACAAAAATATTTGCGGTTACAGACGCCGGCCATGCAATAACGGTTGGTACACCAAATTAAAACATGACACCACCTTGACAACTGCTTTTTACAAAAATGGGTATAAAAAAGCCCCGTCCCAAAAATCAAGGGACGAGGCATCGCGTTACCACCCTAGTTCATAAGCAAATAAATACTTATACACTCAGACAGGGTAACGGACTGTGCCGGAACTTTTTTTGTATTTACGCCCAAAGTCGACTCCGGAAGTGAATTCAGTGCTAGATCGTGACCGTTTTTGCAGCTAATAAACGATTTTCTATGCTGGCCCTAACACGTACTATTTTCCCTCAACGTCTTTCTTGGTATATTTTAACATAACCGGCGTTTTCGTCAATAGCTTAGGCTAATTCCTGTGCGCATTCGGTAGCATCTAACCAAGTGTCGGCCCAACCATGAACCGCATCCATGACCTGTTTCAAGTCTTGGCCTTGTTCCGTCAATGCATATTCGATCAAAGCAGAATCGGCATAAGTCCGTCGTTCAACGATTCCTTCTTGCTCTAATTCTTTTAGCCGCTCGACGAGGACCCGATCAGAACACTTAGGCACTTTTTGCGCCAAATCTTTAAAGCGTTGCGTTCCTTCTTCTAGCAAAACATCAACGATCAAACCGTTCCACTTTTTACCTAAAATCGTAAATGTTTTCTGAAATTTTGGACATAATTGAAATTGTCTTGTTTGACAGTCAACCACCGCTTTTTCTGTCATAGCTCTCACCTCGCAGATAGTTTAGCACACTTACTTCGGGTAAGTCCAATCGGTGGCTTATTTTTATATAGTAAACTACACTGACCCAGCTATGATACTTTTGCAGCTAATATTTTAGTCAACCACTAATTAACTAAAAGCTACCCAGTAGGCGATAATTTTCACTCCTTTTCAGAAAAATGTTATACTAAAAGTAGCTTAATTATGCTTGTACTAAGTGCTGGTTAAGTTAACAAGCACAAGCTGGGAGGGATATATGGATGCTACAAAATTATCGTCATATTTTAGTTGCCGTTGACGGTTCGGCCCAAGCGCAACAGGCTTTCGCAAAAGCGATCCGAATCGCTAAACTCAATCAAGGCCACTTATTGTTACTGAATGTATTGGATATTTGGAATAAAAACTATGATTTTCGCCCAGTCCCGGATAATGATGACTTCACACAAAAGATTTTTGCGCAAACTAAAACTTATCTACAGGTCTTAAAACAAGAAGCCGCGCAACTTGGGGTAACGGATTGTGACATTCATATTCGCTTCGGTAATCCGAAAAAAATTATCGCCTATGAATTTAAACGCAATCATCAAGTTGACTTGATTATTTTAGCAGCTACGGGTAAAAATGCTTTGACACGTACCTTGACAGGTTCCGTCACTGATTACGTGACCCGCAACGCCACAACTGATGTGCTTACGATTCGCACCGACCTAGATAACCGTCCAATTTTCTAAAACAAAGTTCATAAAACGGCGGCAACCTAATTAAAACCGTTGCCGCCTACACTCTCAACAAAAAAGATTATGCCGCAATTCAATGCGCCATAATCTTTTTTAATTAATTACCTTTAGTAGTTAGTTTTAACATTCGTTGTTTTAAGCTGTGACTAGATTTTTGTAATTCGGGTACCGCGTATTCATCAATAGCGCAATAATCATCGACTAAGGACACGATCATACTTTCCATATAGCGTGGTGGCGCAATTGTTGCTCCCCACATGTGCTTGATAATAATGTCTTTTTCTTTTTTAGATAATTCAGTTATTTTTTCAGCGTTGCGCAATGCGATCCGCGGGTGAACATAGGCATGAGTACCCATATCAAATTTGGTGGTACGCCAATCATAATAGAATAGATCATGCAATAAACCACCGCGTGCGGTTGCCCGGGTATCTAAATGTAACTTCTTAGCAATTAAATAACTACGATAAGAAACATTCAACGAGTGCTCCAAACGATTAGAAAAATGATGCTGCGTGTAATTAGCTAAACGTTGTACCGCATCAGTTGCCAGTAAGTCAGCAATTTCATTAACATAAGCTTGATCATCTTGCCAGTTAAGTTTTTTGGTCATTCAACGACTGCCTTTCTCATATAAAATCAACTAAGCGCTGGGCCTAAACGACAGACTAAATAATCATTAAAAAGCTTTTCAACTTTCACGGCTTAGCATACCTTATTTTTTTCAACTTAGCCATAATTTTACACCGAACGTAATCTATTCTTAATCTTTGAGTTGAAACAGTAATATTCCCGCCGCAATAGCGACATTAAGGGATTCCGCGCGTCCTTGAATGGGGATATATAAGTTCTGATCGGTCTGCGCCAATAAAGCCGCTTGCATGCCATTGCCCTCATTGCCCATGATCAAAGCAAAATTCTTTTGTGCAGGTATTTGATGAAAAGCGACTGCCGCAGGATTCAATTCGCTACCAAAAATTGGGACTTGTGCGGCTTTAAAAGCCTGTAACCAAGTGGTTAGTTCCCCTTGATAAATTGGAATATGTAAATGACTACCCTGCATCGACCGTAAAACCTTAGCGCTGTACAAGTCAGCACTTCCTTGGCCTAAAACGACCCCCGATAAGCCAGCGGCGTCGGCAGTACGCACCATAGTACCGATATTACCAGGATCCTGCACACCATCAAGCAATAACCACGTACCGGTATAAGTTTGTGGCACAGTTGTAACTGGTAACGGTAATACCGCAAAAATACCTTGCGTAGTCACCGTTGTGCCCAACGCCTGTGCCACTTCAGGGGTTAACCAATAGGTGGGTACGTCAGTAGGTAACCAATCGACCTGTTGAAAATCTGTGGTCGCCAATAACATGATCAGTTTTTGCTGAGCCTTGATTGCTTCGCGAACTAAATGCACACCCTCTAACAAATAACGCTGCTGCTCTTCACGATTTTTTTTGCGCGTTAACTTACGCAAAGATTTTATCAATTCATTTTTAGAACTAGTAATTAACGTCATACTGTATCTCCTTCAACCTAATATTAAATGACAAATTTTAATTGTGAATTATTAATCCATAGTATAGCATACCCCACTACCAGTAAGGTAAGCCTTGCCGACCACCCCAATTTAAGTAGAAGACTGGCGACTACGGCCTAAATTCCTTATAATGAATTATGAAATAATTTCAAGGAGGGATAGCATGCGCCGTGTTAGTTTAATCGTTTTTGGCCGCGTTCAAGGCGTTGGTTTCCGTTACACCACTAAAATGCTAGCCGACAAAGTCGGCGTTAAAGGAATCGTGCGTAACCTATTAGACGGTACCGTTTATATTGAGGCGCAAGGTAGCGATCACGCGGTGGTCAACTTCATTCAATCATTAAAAAAGGGGCCTTCACCTTACGCCAAAGTAACCCGGATCGATTTAACTGAAATGGGCACCACCAAAGATTACACTGATTTTTCCGTCACCTACTAAAGTCTGATTGAAAAAAAACTTAGCTTAAAGTATAGTAGTAGAAGACTTTATTGCACTCATTGCGCCTATCAAGTCTGGCTACTAGGCGCAGCACCAGCGAATCAGGTTTACTTAGCGTATTTTGCTTAGTAAGCTACCTATTTTGTGGAGTAGAAAGGAACTAAATCCAAAACATGAAGCGAACAAAACGTCTGCTCGGTTATGGTGGACTTTTTACGGTATTAACCTTATTAATGTCTGCTTGTACCAACACCCAAACACATAGACAGCCACCAACTGGCTTCCTTTACGGTCCCATTTATCATTTTCTTGGTCTCCCGATGCAACATCTGATCACTTGGATGGCCAAATTATTCGGCAATCCACCTGATTATGGTTGGGCCATTCTGTTGATCACCTTGATTGTCCGCTTGGTTTTACTGCCGTTAATGCTCAGTCAGTCTAAGAGCACCTTAACGCAGCAACACCGCCGTGAAGCGATCAAACCGCAGTTAGACGATATTCAGAAGCGTCAGGCCGCTGCCACAACGCCTGAAGAAAAATCGGCACTTAGTCAGGAATTGATGGCGACCATGAAGGAAAATGGGGTCAGCATGACCGGCGGGATCGGCTGTTTACCGCTATTGATCCAGTTACCGGTCTTCTCCGCACTGTATATGGCAATTCAATATAGTCCGGCAATCTTCAAGAGTACCTTCCTAGGCATTAGTTTAGGCCAAACTAACGTTGTAGTCGCGGTTTTGGCGGGCTTGACTTACGTTGCCCAAGGTTACCTATCCCTAGTCGGTTTACCTGAAAGTCAAAAGAAACAAATGAAAACAATGATGATGATGAGTCCTGTGATGACCTTCTTCATTGCTTTAGTTTCACCGGCCGGCTTAGGTCTGTATTTCTTCGCCGGTGGGATCTTAGCTATTTTCCAAACACTGATCACCAATTTCTACTATATGCCGCGGATCAAAGCGCAGGTAGCAGCGGATCTTAAGAAGAATCCACCGAAGCCCGTGGCCAAACCGACCCCGGCACCAGCACCAAAGCCGAAACCAAAAGTCGTTACGGCAGCGCCGGCTACACCAAACCATGGCCGTAATCGTAATGCTGGAAAACAACAACACCATAAATAAACAAAAAGCATTTGTCACCTCAAACTAGTTGAAGTGCCAAATGCTTTTTAATTACGGCTCGGTGGTACTGATGAATTACCCGTTTTATTTTCTAGATCCAGTAATGATTCCCCTGGTGCTAATGTTTTAACGATTGGGAACGTGATCCGAAAAATCGTGCCACTACCTAAAACACTTTCCACGCGAATATCGCCGTGGTAACTCTCAACTAAATGCTGGGCGATTGATAAGCCCAGCCCGTTACCACCTTTATCACGACTGCGTGCTTTATCTACACGATAAAAGCGATTAAACACCCGCTCAATGTTTTCTGGGGCAATACCTTCACCGAAATCCTGAACGGCAATCTCAACACTGCGTTCATTCCGCGAAATTGACAAATGAACTTCCTGACGCTTTTGTGAATATTTAACGGCATTATCCATTAAAATAATCAAGATCTGTTCAAAATGATCACGATAAATTTTAATGATCGTCGGTGCCTTCAAATCATCATCCAAAATGAAGGTGAACTCAGGATGGATCAATTTAAAGTTACCGAATACCTGATTGGCAACTTCTTTGGCATCAGTCAAGGCGTTGGGATAGTGAACGTCTACTTGTTCAGCTCGCGAAAGATCTAACATTTCTTGAACCAAACTTTTCATTCGCGTAATTTCTTGTAGCGAAGCACTGATCGACTCACTTAAGATCTCTGGGTCATCCTTACCCCACCGGTTCAACATTTGCATGTGGCCTTCAATGATCGCCACTGGCGTTCGTAGTTCATGGGAAACGTCTTCCACAAACTCTTCCTGTTGTTCAATATAACGTTGCATCCGATCCAGCATATCGTTAAATAAATGGGTCAGATCAGCTAATTCATCGTTGCGCGGGCTGTCAGCAATTCGTTCCACTGATTGCGGTTCCTGGTTGATAATATCAATGGTTTCCGTCATTGCCTTCAACGGCTTTAAGAAGTAAACCGCCAACAAGTAACCGATCAAACCACTGATCAGAAATGCAAATGCCCCTAAAATATAAAAAGCAATCAATAATTGATGCTGATCCTTACGTAATGTTCCTAATTGACTAGTCACCTGGGCATAGCCAATAATACGACCGCTTGTCCGCGAACGAATTGGGCGCCGACCAATAAAGCCATCCTGCGTGCCCACTTTTTCTCGGGAAATTTTAACCATATTCGTGCGTTTAAATTTATTAGGGATATTCCGCGACGCGAAAACAACCTTGCCTTGCGGATTATAAATACTAACCGTGACGTCTTCGCGCGCTAATTTAACTATGATCGAATCCGTATAAATGTTGTTTTTGGCGTTAGCGTCACTTTGCGGTACCGCATCTGAAGCGGTAGCCAAATCCGGACGTAAATAAGGTAATACCGTTTTATGCGTCAAGGTATTCGATTGATTATTCAAGCGTTCAACTACTAGGGTCATGGTATCCTGTAAATTCGTTTCTTCTTGACCCATCATGATCGCCGTAAAACGACTAAACAGTAGGATAGCAAAAATAGCAAACACAATGAATATACCAAAAGCGGCACCCAACGCCCACTTCCACTTAAGGGAGAAGCGTCGAGCCCGCTTTACTTGATTAGAATCACTGTCTTGGCTTGTCATCACGAGCGCATCACGTACCCAGTACCACGTACCGTTTGAATATAGCTTTCTTCGCCTTTACGATCGATCTTATTACGCAAATAACGAATATAAACATCGACTACGTTGGTCTCAACTTCACTTTCGTAACCCCAAACTTTATTTAAGAGCACATCCCGACCTAAAACAACATTCACATTCTCCATTAAAGTCAGCAATAACTCATATTCACGTTTTGTCAGATCGATAGTTTCACTACCGCGCTTAACCACGCGATTTTCCTTTTCAATCTGTAGGTCACGATACGAAACCGTGGTTTGCTTAGCGTTATTCTGTTCGCCTTCGATGTCGATACGCCGCAATAATGCCCGTAGCCGCGCTAGTAATTCCTCAATAGCAAAAGGTTTAACAATGTAGTCGTCAGCCCCATGATCAAGACCCGAAACACGATCAATCACCGAATCACGCGCAGTCATCATAATGATCGGTGTGTTTTTGACCTGACGCACACGCCGGCAAACTTCTAAACCATTTAATTCAGGCAACATTAAATCAAGTAAAATGGCATCCCAGTCATTATTTAGCGCCGCATCTAACCCAGTTCGGCCATTGTAATGAACCGTTGTTTCATAGCCCTCATGTTTCAGTTCAAGTTCAACGAAGCGGGCTAGATTTTTTTCATCTTCAATAATTAGAACTTTACTCATCCAGTTTGACAACTCCTTGAAAAAACGTTATTTATTTCTCACTTTATTATATTTACACTTAAAGCTTGCTGATAAGCATACTCATACAGCTAAGTATTTTACCATTCTTTAGCCGAAAAAGCTACTACTGACTTCGATCAGCGCTTTTAGCAAAATCTCATAAATAAAAAAACACAAAGCTAAAACTAGCCTTGTGTTCAGTAAAAATTCACTTATTGTTCTTCATACCATGGATAATGGAAGCTGCCTTCACGGTCAGTCCGTTCATAGGTATGCGCACCAAAGTAATCCCGTTCTGCCTGAATGATGTTAGCCGGCAAACGTTCAGCGCGGTAGGAATCAAAGTAAGAAATAGCAGCAGCAAAACCAGGCACAGGAACCCCAGCCTTAACAGCCAAGCCAACTAAGTCACGAACTGATTCTTGATATTGTTTCGTAATATCCAAGAAATAGTCATCTAACATTAAGTTTTGTAACTTAGGATCCTTTTCGTAAGCATCCGTAATGTTCTGCAAGAACTGGGCCCGAATAATGCAACCGGCACGCCAGATCCGCGCAATATTAGCATAATCTAAATCCCAATCATAATGGGCCGAAGCAATCCGCATTTGTTCAAAGCCTTGCGCGTAACTCATGATCTTACTGAAATACAACGCTTTGCGGATCATTTCCACAACCGCTTTTTTATCAATTGCAACTTTACCAGCTGGCTTAGGTAAAACCTTGCTAGCCTTGACGCGTTCGTCCTTCATCATCGAAATATAACGGGCATAAACAGATTCAGTGATCAAAGACTGGGGGATCTCTAACTCTAAGGCGTTACCGGAACTCCATTTACCAGTTCCTTTATTAGCCGTCCGATCTAAAATCACGTCAACAATCGGTTTGCCAGTACCAAGATCATCCTTACGGGTCAAAATATCAGCCGTAATCTCGATCAAATAGCTATCTAGTTCACCTTTATTCCAATCAGCAAAGATATCAGCAATTTCGGCAACTGACAGCCCCACTAAATCATGCAATAAATGATAACTTTCAGCAATCAGTTCTTCATCGCCATATTCGATCCCGTTATGGATCATTTTAACGTAATGACCAGCACCATTGGCACCGATATAAGTAACACAAGGAGCACCATCTTGGGCCTTAGCAGCCATTTGTTCAAAGATCGGTGCAACTAAGTCGTAAGCTTCCTTCTGGCCACCAGGCATCATTGAAGGACCTTGTAAGGCACCTAGTTCACCGCCAGAAACACCCATCCCAATAAAGTTAATGCCTGATTTATCTAATTCAGCATTCCGCCGCATAGTGTCCTTAAAGAAGGTGTTACCACCATCGATCAGGACATCACCTTTATCCAATAATGGCAGTAATTCTTGGATCACCGCGTCAGTGCCAGCACCGGCTTTAACCATTAAAATAATCCGCCGTGGCTTTTCCAATGACGCAACGAAATCTTGAATACTATAACTTGGCACTAATTTTTTATCGGCATGTTCTTTAGCCACCGTTTCTGTCTTCGAACTTGTCCGATTGTAAATGGCGACGGTATAACCGCGGCTTTCGATGTTTAAGGCTAAGTTTTTGCCCATAACCGCCATACCGACGACACCAATTTGTGGTGTTTGCTTTTCCATATTTCTTTGTGCCCCCTTATCTATTTAACAACTTCTATCCTATCAAAAAAGCCTACTAAATAAAAGGTAAACTGCTTTTGAATTATTCTATGCAAACCGTTTTAAGTATACAAAAAGCATTAGCGCCATGGCCGCTAATGCTTTTAAAACAGGTCTGTTTTAGTTTTCACTTTT
This sequence comes from Loigolactobacillus binensis, assembly GCF_005405165.1. Taxonomy (GTDB): domain Bacteria; phylum Bacillota; class Bacilli; order Lactobacillales; family Lactobacillaceae; genus Loigolactobacillus; species Loigolactobacillus binensis. The sequence goes on along the minus strand of NZ_BJDN01000002.1, from coordinate 55,271 downwards.
ACCTGTATTGACAACTTGTTTGCCATCGTAGAAGCCACAGCTTGGGCAAACGTGATGAGATACGCGTAATTCACCACAGTTTGGGCATGGGCTTAAGTTAGGCGTTGCTAATTTAATGTGTCCCCGACGCATACGTTTCTTCGTCTTTGAGGTTTTTCTTGCTGGTACAGCCATTAAATTCCACCTCCTTAAAATATTATCGTTTTACATTACTTATCGGTTGATTCGTTGAATAAACCTTTTAGTTGAGCAAAACGTGGATCAACTTGTTGTTTACGCGCTTCCAGTAACTGATCATAGTCATCTTCAGAGATCACTTGCCAATCATTACCTTTAGGCATATCAGCTTCATCCTCACATTCATGAGGAGTCAACACCTGCATTGGGATATTCAGCAAGATATTATCCACTATCGCCGTATCTAGATCCAAAGTCTCATGCTCTAAAACGATCACGGTATCTTCACGATCAAGTTCTGCTTGTTTACGCTGGCTAGCTGGCACGTAGAATTCAGTAAAATCAAAATCTAGCGGCAGTGTCACTGGCTTTAACGAGCGAGTCGACGGTAGCGTCAAGCTCCCTTTTACCTTAACATAAGTTGTGATCGTCTGCTGATCTAATGAAATCAAACCAGTTACTTTGATCGGGCTTACATCAATAATTTGCGGATCACGTTCAATCAAAGTTGCCTTTAAATCAAGCGTTTCTGCTAATGGTAACGGTTCTTGCCGATACTTTTCTAATTCAAGTAAAGACCATTTCATTGAAGTTTCCTCCTAATGCAACGAGAATAATTATAACTTTCCCGAAAATCTTTGTCAACCTAATTTACTTTACAGAAGTCAACGCCGGTATTACGCGCTTTTTACGGTTTCGCAACCTCTGTTTAACCATCAATTCACCAAATTTAATTACCAAGGCGCAGATTTGATTATAGCTGATATAACCCGTAGTTGCTAGGAATTTGTTGAATTTTCTGAAATTAATATTAAGTCATAAAACTAGCCTGATTTGCCAAGTTTTTTTATAATAAACTTAAAACGAATAAGCGAGGTTACCTATGACAACTGCGATTTTTTCCGCTTATCTAGCTAAGATCCCATCACAACAACAAGACCGTACTGCTACAGTGCTTGACTGGGTCAGCACAACTTATCCGCAACTTGTGCCCAGAATCGCGTGGAATCAACCAATGTTCACGGCCCACGGCACCTTTATCATCGGTTTTAGCAACGCACAAAAACATTTAGCGATTGCACCTGAAGCTGCAGCAATTGAACATTTTTCCGCTGCAATTGTGGCGGCCGGCTACACGCATACCAAACAATTAATCCGTCTGCCATGGTCGCATGATGTGAATTACCAACTGTTACAACAAATAATTGATTTTAATTTGGCCACTAAGGAAGCGACTACAACTTTTTGGCGCAAATAATAATATCAAAATAGGCGGCTAGGACAATAGGTTCTCGCCGCCTATTTATTCCGCATATAACGCTAGAACTGCGTCCCAAGGCAGCACAGTTATTTTATTTTGCTCGTAATGGTGGCCGATTAAAGTTTTGTTCATGCCCATTTAACTGCGCATAAACATCATCGACCCGCACCTCTAAGCCAAGTAAGCCTGATTCACTACCACTTTTTTGACTGACCCGCGCGATCACTGGAAGCTCTAGCTGTGACTTGATCTGATGCAAATAAGCCTGACCACGCTGATTAAAACCTAATAAATGAATATAGGGATGAGCAAGTGTTTGCTGGATCGCTGCCCTTTGAATATTTAACAAAACGTATAAACATAAGCGCTGTAAACGGGTATACGTATAGCGTTTTGTTTTCAACGCCTGCAATAAACTAGTAAAATCATGAACCTGTTTGATCACGCTGTGGAAACGATATTCTAATCCTTCCGTCATTTGATAGATCTGCCCAAGTTCGGCCCGCGGCGTACTTAAGATCCGGTAACGCAAGTACGGATAAAAATCCGCCCAAGCTAATAATTTTTGCTGCCGCAATGCTTGCGCGCTTTCTGGTGGCACTACAGCAGCTAAGGATTGAACTGTACTAGTCTGACCTAAAGCCACACGCCGAATTGCGGTTGCACTGGCGATCGGACCACCATTTAACGTCGTATCTTGATACTGGGCGGCTTTGCGGGCCACCGGGATCAACTGTAACGGCTGCGTCAGTCGTGCGTTAGCAGTGGCATAGCTCAGTCCCAACAACTGATTTGGCGCGTTAATATTTAGCTGCAGCGTTTCCTGATAAAAATGATTCAACTGAGTCGCGTAGGTTTGCCGATAATCGCGAAAATACTCGTGGAGTTCCGGCAAGGCCGCCAGCTGCTGACCAACCTGCTGATAGTTGATGCTAGTATCCTCGGTGCCAAAAGCCAAACTGCGGCACTGCAACGCAGCCAATAGATTTAAAGCACCGTGCGCAAATTGATCCGCCGGCGCAACGGCCGTTGCAAAAGGTAGTTCCACTACTAGATCAACGCCGTGAGCTAAGGCCACCTGTGCCCGCGTCCATTTATCTAGTAGCGCTGGTTCGCCTCGTTGCACGTAATTACCACTCATCACTGCCACTACAACTTCAGCTCCAGAGCGCTTTCGAGCCTGTTGTAAATGATATAAATGGCCGTTGTGCAACGGATTATATTCCACCACTAACCCTACTGCTTGCATCCGCTACTCACCTCAATTTTCCATCTTAAATAGTTCTGAAATGTAAAAAAAGACAGGCTTACCCGTCTTTTTAACGCTGTTTAAGCTTTTTCGGCTGTAAAAAACCACCGTACGCTGTCGGCTGCAACGGCGCACTCACCGAAATCCGCGCTGACCTGTACGTTAGTAAAGCCGGCTTGTAACAAAGCTTGTTTGACTGTTGCCAAGGGATACGTCCGTTCACGGTGCAACTCACTTAAAGCCTGATAGCCACCGATTGCTTCATCCCAAACGAAAAAGGTTAGATCATGTTCGATCGAGTGTGGGTGCTCGCCAGGATAACTAGCCCACATAAAGGCCGTCGTTTCATTTTTATAGTTATACTGATAGCCGGGAAACAACTCGTCCATTTGGTACAACGAATGCATATCAAATAAAAAGCGGCCGCCGCTGGTCAAATGCTGCTGAACTTGCTGAAAAACCGTGGTGACTGCTGCCAAATCTGGCATATAGCATAATGAATCATCTAAACAAGTGACTAAATCATAAGTCCCTAACTCGTCAAGTTCCCGCATGTCCCCTTGCACAAGTGGGAAAGTAACGCCAGCTGTGGTAGCATGTTGCTGCGCCAAAGTCAGCATATCAGCGGATAGATCAAAACCAGTTACCGGGTAACCAGCTTGCACCAATTTAGTGGCCAAAATACCTGTTCCACAAGCAAGTTCTAGAGTTTGGGGGTGCTGGTGGCCCGCATTCTTTTCGACAAAACTCAGCCACCGTTCGTATAGCTCAGTGTCCATCATTTCGTCATATAATGTCGCAAAAGTCTGATAGATCATGCTTCCAGCCATGCCCCAACATTAACCGTTTTAGCATTAGCCCATAATTTTTCCAAATTATAATAAGCTCGTTCCTCAGGATTGAAAATGTTGACCACCACATCCCCAAGGTCGATCAAAACCCACTTATCGGAATTTTTGCCTTCAACGCGCTTAACTTCAACGCCAGCATCCTCTTCCTGTTCGGCAATTGCTTCTAAAATAGCATCCATTTGCCGCTTAGAAGTGCCTTGTAACACGACAAAATAATCAGCTAATAGGCTGACTTCGCGAACATCTAGCGCAATAATATCTTCTGCGCGTTTACTATCTGCCGCACGGACAGCGATTTCCAAAATTTCTTGACTGTTCAAAATAGGGCTCCTTTTCAATGTGCTCATTGGTTTCATTGTTAATATCAATAATTAAGTCATTTACCGGTGCTAGACTTGCCTGCCACCCACGCATTATACGTATCAATAGTTTTCGGGTAAATATTGACCTGTTTGGCCAACAAGAATTTCAGTGTGTTGCTGATCTCAAAGCGTACACCAGCATCCAAGCTTTCGTTTGCGGCAGCGCGAGCCTGTTCGATACCAGGAAAATCACGCCCGGGTTCAATAAAATCAGCCACAAAAATAATTTTATCTAGGGCCGTCATTTCCACAGCACCAATCGTGTGGCGCCGAACTGCGTTTAAAATTTGTGTATCATGAATGCCTAATTCTTGCTCGACCAAATAAGCACCAACGACACCATGCCAGATTCCATTATTAGCGGTTAATAAATCAGGATCCAACTGTTGCTGGCGAATGATTCGCTTGAATTCTTGATCTGGCCGCTGCTTGGCATAATCATGGACTAAACCGGCAATACTAGCGCGCTGGACATCCGCACCATACTTTTTCGCTAATTTGATCGCAGTTTGCTCGACACGTTGAACGTGAGCAAAACGACTGGCACTTAATTGTTCACTGATGCGGGTCAATAATTCAGCACGTGTCAGCGGCACTAATGGTAGCTGTTCAGTGTTGTTCGTGTTTTTCACGATATAAGCCTTCTTCTTCAATATAATCTAAAACCGCATCCGGCACCAAATAACGCACCGAACAGCCCTGGCTGACACGCTGACGGATCAGTGAGGAACTAATATCTAATAACGGTGCATCGACCCATAAAATAGGATAACGGCTAGTTGCCGGGAATTCTGGCCGCTTCACACCGACGAATTGGACTAACTTGATCAGCTCATCAATTCGATGCCAAGTCGGTAAATCAGCCACCATATCAGCACCGATAATGAAATAATAATCAGTATCCGGATGCTGCTGCTTTAAACTAACCATCGTATCGTACGTGTAACTAATACCACCACGATCAATTTCAGCACGTTCTAAACCGAAATGTGAATTACCATCGATCGCCCGTTCCACCATAGCTAGGCGATGTTTAGCCGCAATCGTGTGTTTAGCATGATGGTGCGGGGGTTGAGCATCCGGCATAAATAGCACTTTTTCCAAACCAAGTTGGGAGCCCACCGCTTCAGCCATCACTAAATGCCCTAAATGCGGCGGATTAAATGTTCCGCCCATAATTCCGACTTGTTTTTTATGCTTATTACCTAGAATTTCTTCTTTCATTTCTACCGTGATCACAGGTTGCGTTAATGTTCTCACCGTCTAAATGTCACCTCTACTTCACAATTAAAGTTAATAATACTGATTCAAGCTAATACTGGCAACTCACAAACAACCGCTAGCCAGTCACTACAAAGCCGCAACTTGTAGTGATAAACGTCGGTATTTTTCTTTTAACGCTGGCCGGTATAGTAACACAACCCGGCCGATGATCTGCGGAACTTCAAGATCCTGGATCTGACTGGTTAATTCGGCTGCCACTGCGGCTGGCGTTAAATCGGTATTTTGCAATAAATTAATTTTAATTAATTCATGCCGAGCTAAACTATCATCGATCTGCGTTAAAAATGTGGTGTTGATCCCATTTTTACCAACATGAAACTCTGGCCGTAAACGATTGGCCCGTGCACGTAAAAAGCGTTTTTGTTTTCCTGTTAAAGTCATAAAAATTCCTTTCTTTACGATCTAAACACTTAGTTTAGATCAATGCTGGCCGAATCGTAACGGCCACCCCTTCTGGTGCCCAACCGCTGACCGTCACGCCAGCCGGAACGGTGATCCAGCCTAGCCCAGCAAACACAAGATCACTTTTGACTTTCGGCGTGAACTGAATTCGTGCCAACGGTGGAAACTTAGCCAGTTCATTGGGCCGTGGTGGCTGCAGCAACTTACCGGCTTGACGTTCATAAAAGTCGTCAGCGTTGCTTAACTTGGTACGGTGGACCAACAAATTATTATCTAAATACAAGGTAAAGCCAGTGTGCGGTCCCCGTTCATAATCAAAACGAGCTAGGCCACCTAAAAATAGGGTTTGTTCACTATTTAGTTGGAACGTTTTTGGTTTGATCGGTTTTTGTGGGGCCACTAATCTTAAATCCTTAGGGCCTAAATAATAAGCCATTTGTTCTCGATGAATGATCCCTGGCGTATCCACCAATTCACGTCCATCATCCAAGGGAATTTCGATTTTATCCAAGGTGGTCCCAGGAAAGCGCGATGTGGTGATCAAATCTTGCGTGCCAGTGGTGCGCTTAATGATCTGATTGATCAAAGTTGATTTGCCGACATTGGTAACGCCGACAACATAAACATCACGGCCAGCACGGTATTTGTCAATTGCTGCCAATAAATCATCTAGCTCATAACCATTTTTGGCACTAGTCAGTAACACATCTAACGGCCGTAAACCAACCGCGTGAGCCTGTTCTTGTAACCACCGCCGAACCTTACTGCGTTTAACCGACCGCGGTAAAACATCGACCTTATTGCCGACTAACAAGACAGGATTCTTGCCGACAAAACGGTGAAGTCCAGGGATAATGCTACCAGAAAAATCAAAAATATCGATCACATTGACGATCAAGGCATCCGTTTCACCAATTTGGGTCAATAGTTTTAAGAAATCATCATCAGTTAAGCGGACATCCGAGATCTCGTTATAATGGCGCAAACGGAAACACCGTTGACAGTAAACCTCACCTGCTGCTAACCCCTTTTCTAACGCCGACGCTGGCGTGTAGCCAGCAGCATTAGGATCGGTTGTTTGAATCTGTGCCCCACAACCAATACAATATAATGGCTCAGTTTCTGTTTCAGCCATCTAAACGCTCCTTCCACTGTAACTCAGGATGGCGCCGACAAAGTCGACGCATTAAAAATTTTTCAAAAAACCGATTGATCCGCGTATTCCACGCATCCGTCTCGATCAGCGGCCGCACTAAAATAGCGCGCACGTGACTATTATTGGCTGCGATCATATCAGTCAACAATTGATCACCAACCATCACCAGTTCATGGTTAGTCAAATTTAGGCGCACTTTAGCCCGCCGAATACCAAAAGATAGTGGTTTTAATGCCCGTGAAACAAAAGGCACCCCGATTGGTTTAACCGCCCGACTGACCCGCGCCGCACTATTATTGGACACCACAACAACTTGAATACCAGCGGTCTGCATTTGTTGGACCCACTGATGTAGTTCTGGCGTTCCGTTTGGGTTATCCCAAGCGATCAGCGTATTATCTAAATCAGTTAAGATCGCCTTGATCCCCTGCTGATGCAGATCAGCCGCCGTTAACTGAGTGATTTGGTTGACCATCCAAGTCGGTTTATAGTCTAAAAACATAATAACCTCTCAACATTTATATCGTTTTACATCTCAACAATCCATTATAAGGTAAAGCTTGCTAAATTGCACCCGCCTAGCTTGGATTTGCCCATTATCTTTTAGTTAGTTTTGCCCACTAACTGAACCATTCATCATTTGAAAAAGCACCGCTAGACAAACCACAATCGGCACAACCGTGGCCATACAGCATGTGTAGCTTTCCCGGCTCCACCTTATACGTTTAGCCATGTCCGCCACGCCAATAACTTTGCCTGTTCTTTATTTTGCCGTATGCTAGAGGCAAGAAAGGACTGATTTTATGCAAAGTTTTGGTTTTAACCGCTTCGGTACAGCCGCTGTGTTTGAAAGTATCATACAACCTACTCCAGAACTCACACCGCGGCGGGTATTGATCAAAGTTGCAGGTTTTGCACTAAATCCTTACGATGCCGCGTTACGTCGCGGTGAGCATGTCCAAGACCGCCCACTACCATTTCCCATCGTACCGGGAACCGACGTGGTCGGTACCATTGCGGCCATTGGCGCGCAAGTCACCGACTACCAAGTTGGCGATGTGGTGATCGGTCATAGCTACTTAGGCGCTTACGCTGAAAAAATTGCGCTATCCCATAACAAAATCGCTAAAGTGCCGGCTGACACCCCACTAGACGCAGTAGTCGGCTTAACTTCTGTGGGTATTACCGCTTATAATCTACTTCTAGTTAAATTACAATTACGGGCCGAACAAACGGTACTTGTGCAAGGCGCTTCTGGTGGCGTCGGCAGCATGCTAGTGCAGCTCGCTAAAGCACGCGGTAGCCACGTTATTGGTGTCGCTAGCGCAACTAACGCCGCTTACGTCCGGCAGTTAGGCGTCGATCAATTCATTAGTACTGCTGCACTACCAACTACGCCACAAACCGCCGATATTGTGATCAACGCCGTCAATGGCGGTCGGGAACAAACTGCCGGTCTAGCCCACGTTGCCAAAAACGGGCGCTATGTTAGTTTAATGCCATTTTCTATAGCTACCTCGGTTCCAACCTTAGTCTTTCAACCTGAAAAACAATTCCGTGATCGGCCGGCACTAGCTTATTTGCTAAACTTATATGCACAACACCGGTTGCAACTGCCGGTAGCCGCAAAATTTGCTTTCACCGTAGCGGGAGTTCAAGCGGCTCATACCTTGTTAGAGCAGCGCCACCGTCCTGGTAAGATCATCGTCATGAAATGAAAAAAGTTGTGCTCGCCAATTGTGAGCACAACTTTTTATTTGCAGTACTAACGTTAAATCAAAGCGAATGCCGATCTAACTATTTAGCGATTGCAGCTTTTGCTTGTTCTGCTAAGTCAGAAAATGCTTTAGCGTCACTAACAGCAAGTTCAGCTAACATCTTGCGGTTAATGTCGATGCCAGCAAGTTTCAAACCGTGCATCAATTTGCTGTAGCTAACGTCATTTAAACGTGCCGCTGCGTTGATCCGCGCGATCCATAATTTACGGTAATCACGTTTAACTTGCCGACGATCACGGAAAGCATAACGGTACGAAACCATTACTTGCGTGTTTGCTGTTTTGAACAAACGATGCTTTGAACCGCGATAACCTTTAGCTAATTTTAAAACCTTTTTACGACGTTTGCGCGTCACTGTTCCACCTTTAACACGTGGCATTGAAATTCCTCCTCAAATACTTCGGCGTTTCACAATCTGTGAAAACTTTGGGGCACGAAGTTACCTAAAAAATTAAACGATTGATGCTATCTTACTTCATTTGGGATAGCATTTGTTTGATCCGCTTCATATCGCTAGCGGAAACCATGCCTGGTTTAGCTAAGAAACGACGTTGTTTCTTGGTTTTACCATGGAAACGGTGGCTCGTGTAAGCGTGATGACGTAGCAAGCTGCCGTTACCGGTCTTCTTGAAACGTTTAGCTGATGCACGATGTGTTTTTTGTTTTGGCATAATTAAATCTTCCTCCCTGCAGAAGACTGTGGTGAAAAACTGTCGCCACAGTCTTTCCAAACAATATTAGTGAGAATGCGTTTAAGCGCACGCCTACTTTTCTGCAATTGGTTGCAACATCATTGACATGCTGCGCCCGTCCATCTTAGGCTGAGCGATAACCGTTGCAATGTCCTTGGTCTCTGCGGCCAAATGTTTAAGCACTTCACGGCCAATTTCTTTATGCGTGATCGCACGACCGCGGAAACGAATCGATGCTTTGACCTTGTCACCCTTAGCCAAGAACTTACGTGCATTCTTCAACTTAGTGTTAAAGTCGTTTTCATCAATCGTTGGGCTTAACCGGACTTCTTTGATGCTAACGATTTTTTGTTTCTTACGGGCATCGCGTTGTTTCTTTTGCAATTCAAAACGATATTTACCGTAATCCATGATCCGCGCTACCGGTGGCTTAGCGTTTGGGGCAACGAGAACAACATCCAAATTAGCTTGGTCAGCAATCCGCAATGCTTCAGCTTTGCTCTGAACGCCTAATTGGTCACCATTTTCAGCGATCAAGCGAACCTCACGTGCGCGAATCCCATCATTGACCATCATGTCTTTTGCTATGGCTATTCACCTCCAAAAATTTCGAGAAATATGCAGAAAAAAACGGAGCCCGCTTCTGCAGACCCCGCCACAAACTAGTCAACTAGTTTGATCCGTTCATTATCTGCCCAGAGACATTTAGTCAACTTAGGCGAGAAGCGGGCTGCTTCTGCTTTAATTCTCAATACGCTAAAGTATACGGTTATTTCTGCTTCTTGTCAAGCTGTTGGGCGACATTTGCTTAGGTACCCTTTAATTTACCGGTGCGACTGTAGTTGCCCACTTCAGCGACCATCGCATCAATGTAAATATTAGCATCCTGAGCGATGCCTTTATCTTCACCATAATGCCGAACTGAAACACTGGCGTGCGTCATTTCCTCATCACCAAGAACTAAGGTATACGGAATCTTCTGCGTCTGTGCTTCACGGATCTTATAACCCATTTTTTCATTACGATCATCAATTTCTACTCGTAACCCGCGAGCGACCATCCGCGATTTGATCTGTTTTGCATAGGCCAAATGCAGATCATTTTTAACTGGAATGATCACCGCTTGGATCGGTGCCAACCAAGTTGGGAAGGCGCCTTTGTACATTTCCGTCAAATAAGCGGTGAACCGTTCCATGGTGGATACTAGTCCCCGGTGGATCATGACTGGCCGATGTTCTTCACCATCACTACCAACATACTTCAAATCGAAGCGTTCCGGCAGCATAAAGTCCAATTGGATCGTCGACAAAGTTTCTTCATTACCTAAAGCCGTCTTGGTTTGCACATCCAACTTAGGACCATAGAAAGCCGCTTCACCTTCTGCTTCAGTATAATCTAAGCCCATATCGTCCATCGCCGCTTTCAACATGGTTTGTGCCCGGTTCCACATTTCGTTATCGTCAAAATACTTTGCGGTATTGTTAGGGTCACGATAGCTTAACCGGAAGGAGTAATCACTGATGTCGAAGTCAGCGTAAACGGAGATCATCAATTTCAAAATAGCTTTGAATTCGTCCTCGATTTGATCCAAGGTGACGAAAGTATGACCATCGTTTAACGTCATTTCCCGTACCCGCTGTAAGCCGGATAAAGCGCCGGATTTTTCGTAACGGTGCATCATTCCTAATTCAGCGATCCGCAATGGTAATTCCCGGTAGCTACGAATATGATGATTGTAGATCTGAATATGACTTGGGCAGTTCATTGGCCGTAATTCTAATTGTTCGCCTTCACCCATATCCATTGGCGGAAACATATCTTCACGATAATGTTCCCAATGACCTGACGTCTTGTAAGCATTTAGGTTCATTAAAACGGGCGTGTAAACATGCTGGTAGCCGTTGGCAACTTCTTTGTCGATGATATAACGTTCGATCGTCCGCCGAATTGTTGCTCCTTTTGGCATCCAGTAAGGTAAGCCCGCCCCAACTTTAGGATCAACGAAGAACAGATCTAATTGATTACCGATCACCCGGTGATCACGATCGTGTGCCTCTTGGCGCCGTGCATCGTCAGCCGTCATTTCCTTTTGACTGAAGAAGGCGGTGCCGTAAACCCGTTGCAACATCTTATTGCTAGATTTACCTTGCCAATAAGCGCCGGCCACGGATAATAACTTAGAAACTTTCAATAATTTTGTGTTTGGTAGCACCCCTTGTTCACCAAAGTCGGTGAAGCTGCCTAAATGATAAAGCACAACTTCATCAGCAGCTAAATCATTTAATAAGCTGGTCTTATAAGGATCGGCGGCAAACTTGGCCAGGGCGTCAGCCTTAGAAACGACTTCGCGGTCGATAGCATCCCCATCAGCAACGATCTTAGCCAAATGGTCATTGATCGCGACTAAATCATCTACGGAAACTGGCTTAGCTTCGTTATCAGTATCGTAATAGAAGCCATGCTCAGTTAAAGCGTGTTCGCCAAAAGTCATTGCTGGGAATAAATCGTGTAAAGCGGCACCTAAGGCCAGGCTAGCAGTGTTCCAAAGCACCTGCAGGCCTGCTTCATCCTTAGCGGTAACGATCTCGATTTGACCATCTTTAGCTAAAGGTGCAGTCAGATCAACCAATTGACCGTCTAATTTACCAGCAATTGCTTTCTTACCTAAACTTGTGCTGATTGATTTTGCCACATCAGCAACAGTTGTTCCCGCGGCGAAGTTTTTGACTGCACCATCGGGGAACGTTAACTTGAGTTCTGCCATGAATTTGGCCTCCTTAAAATATTAACCGCAAATAAAAAAGTCCCTGAGATCAAATAGACCTCAGGGACGAATGATTTCGCGGTTCCACCCAGTTTTGAAGCACACTTAAAATGTACTTCCTCATTAGCGTTGTTAACGGTAACGAACCGACACTACATTACATAGCGTTGCTTGGAAAGTGGTCAGCAGTTAAATTGCTTAGCAAGTTACAGCACCCTTGCCTCTCTGAAAAGTTCGTTTAACTGCAGGTATCTTTCTGCTTCAATAATCCAATTGAACCATACCTCTACTTAAATTTCAAGTCATTGACGTAAATTTTACGGGTCTAGCTAGCAAGTCGTATCAGCTGACCGTTAATTAATCCTATGGGGCCAAGCGCCGATTTTTGCCCAATAATTCTACTTCGCGGCTTAAAAAGCGAATGCGTTCCATGATCCGCTTCGCCTTCAAGGGTTCCCGTTCCCCACGTTGGCTCACGCTTAAATGTTCGTGTTCCAATTGTGCCATCGAAAAATTAGAGGAGAAAAAAGTCGCCAGTTCTTCTTGCATCCGGTATTGTAAAATCACGCCGAGCACATCATCCCGGATCCAACTGGACATTGAATCAGCACCAATATCATCGATCATTAAAACTCGTGATCGTTTGATCGCCTCTAATTTAGGCGTTAAATCATTTTGGCCAATGGCGTTTTTCATTTCCACCGCAAACGTTGGAAAATGAACCAACGTCGTTTGGAAACCTCGCACCGCCAATTCGTGCGCTAATGCCCCTAAAAGATACGTTTTACCCACACCAAAATTGCCGTACAAATACAAACCTTGGTGAAATTTATGCGGTGCTTTAGCATAATCATCTAAAAATAGCGTGACGGCATCTAGAGCCGCAAAACGATCATCATCTTGATAAAATTGACTAAGGCGCGCTTCACGAATATTTTTCGGCATACTGATCGAACGCACCCGCGCCTGTAAAGCGCGCGCTTCATCTGCCGCCTTTAATTCCGCGGTCGGTTCATAAGTCACATCAATAAAATGATGATTCAAAAGTAGGCGTGGCTGATAGCCTGGAGCCAGTGAAGTTTGCTTCGCTTGAAATTTATTTTTTTCGGTAACGAATTCGTACAATTTAGCTGCTGACCGATCGATCATCGCTTGGTCGATCTCCGTTCGGTGAGCCGCAATGAAAGCCTGGACCGCAGGATCACGCATGACCTTCGCCATCAAAGCTGCATAGTGCTGATTTAAATTCTTCTTATTCATGAAAATACGCAGGTTTTTGCCCATATCTTCCATTACGACTCACCATCCTTATTCGCTTGCAACGCAGCTAAGCGTTTCTGAACCGCCGCTCGCTGTTCTGCGGTCACTTGTTTCTTTGGTGCTTGATAACCATCTTGGGCCCAATCAGGCAAAGTTTCTTTGCGCACCGTTGCCTTATTACTACGGCGTGTCCGGGTTGGTGCTTGCTTCTGCCGATAAAATGACTTTACTTCCTGCATGGCTGCTTCTGGAGTAGTCACTTTGTGCTGAAGCCAACCATTGGCCACCCCATCCACATAAGCCTGTGTCAATGTCGGCATTTGTCGCACATTGATCACATAATGCGTCAAAATATTGATAATACTGGGATCAGCAAACACGTGACGTTCCATTAACCGGGCCAAGACATGTTGTTCACTATTAGTAACGTACCCACCTTGCTGCTGCTTTAACTGGGTCAGGAAAGTTACCGGTGCCAGTTGACGACTGACCGCGATCAATTGTTGATCATTTTTTGATAATCCTTTAGCCGGAGTTGCCATCGCTGGATCCGCCGCACCTGTGCCTGTAGTCGGCGCCACCTTAGTCGGTTGCCGCGCCACTAAGCGCTTCAAAGCCGGCAAGTCTAATTTATTTGTATTGAGATCAACACTTTCATTAACGTATTGGGCTAATTCCAGTTCATTTAAACCATATAAAGCGTGGAGCGTTAATAATTGATCATGATACTGGTCCAATTCTCGCGCTGAAATATAGCTGGCCTGTAATTGCTGTTTGAAAAATGGCCAATCAAAATCACCAGTTGCCCGCTGATCCAATTGCGGTTGTGTGGTAGTCGCTGGCGTTTTAAATTCAGACTTAGCCTCCGCAATCGTAGCCGGTAACTGCTGTAGAAGCTGTGAATTAACGTGAAAGACATCAAGAAAACTCAAACTAACTTCTTCCAGATCAGCACTAGGTTTTACCGGGTGCAGCCGGAATTGCGCTTTTAGCTGGTCAAAACGATCTTCGCCCACCACATCGTACAATAATAAACTTAATAAATCATCGCTAAAAAATGCATTCGGTGCTTGCGGTGCGTACAATTCATAAGTGAAAGTTCGTTCCGCCACTTTCACCTGTTGATAAGACTTGATCAAACCTAACGCTTCTAGGCGTGTCCGACTTTGATAAAGCGTCGGCAGATCAATATTTAGTAATGCTAATAAGGTGCTGTGCGGCTGACTGGTTTGGACCGACGTCTGCGTCTGCTGGGTCCACAATAATAAATAAAGGCTGTAGGCAGAGGTGCCCATCAGTGGTTGATACAAATAAGTCAACACTTGCCGATCAAAATCAGATAGATAGTTTGCAGCAGTGACCACAAAGCCATCCCGGGGCGCTAACTTAAAAAACACGTCTTGCATCAGCGACACCTCCTTTGTTTAATTTGAATAACCTCAACCGGCAGTTAAGCCGGTGGTTGCGTCCCATTTTTGTCAGCCTGCTTATCGCGATCAACCATTTCGTTTAATTCCTTTAAAAAGACATTCACATCCTTAAATTGGCGATAAACACTGGCAAACCGAATATAAGTAATTTCATCTACATCAGCCAATAGGGTCATCACGTATTCGCCGATCACTTGTGAAGCCACTTCATTTTCACCTAAGGCCCGAATTTTATTTTCCACTTCATCAACGATCTGGGTCATTTGTTCCATAGTCACAGGGCGCTTTTCAGCCGAACGAATCAACCCGCGCAGAATTTTTTCGCGATTAAATTCTTCCCGAGTGCCATTTTTTTTGATCACTAATAATGGTGTCTGTTCCACTCGTTCAAAAGTGGTGAAGCGAAAGTTACAATTCTCGCATTCACGGCGCCGGCGGATCACCCGGCCTTCATCGGTGGGCCGTGAATCAACGACCCGGGAACCATTATGATGGCAACGCGGACATTGCATATTGGACACTCCTTCGTTTAACTTGCTCATTTTAACTTGACGATGTTCACTTTATGAAAATTATACCATTCAATGACTTAAAAGCGCGTTTTAACCGCTGGTCTGCTAAAGAAAAAAGGTCAGGACTAGGCCTCACCTTATTTCAGTAAGTCATATTGCGTTAAAAAGTTTACCACTTGTTGCTTAGTGACTGCAAGGGGGCCATTATTGTCGATTACAATATCCGCCAACCGTTTTTTAGCGGTTAGCGACCACTGACTCGCAATTCGTTGCTGGGCAGCTGTTTTGTCTAATTGATCGCGGGTCATTAACCGCTGCAATTGCGTTGCTGCATCCACGTAAACCACCATGGTCAGATCACAAAGCAATTGATATTTAGCTTCAAACAACAACGGAATATCCAACACGATCAGGGGGACTTGTTGCTGCTTCAAAGTCGCTAACTTGGCCAGAATTGCTTGGTGAACTAGGGGCCCAGTGATCGCCGTTAATTGTGCTAGCTTAGCTTGATCAGCAAAAACGATCCGGCCTAATTTTTTCCGATCCAAGGCCCCGCTAGCCGTTAAAATTGCTGGTGAAAACTGCTGCACGATTTGGTGTAGGCCGGTGGTACCTGGCGCGACAACTTGCCGGGCGATCACATCGCCATCAATGATCGGATAGCCATAGTCACTTAACCACTGACTGACAGTTGATTTACCACTGGCGATACCGCCAGTTAAGCCTAGCACTAAAGTCATGAGGCGTTGACCTGACTTTCGGGTAAGATTTGACAGTGCGGGCAAAAATGAGTGCCACGCTGTGCAACCTTGATTTTTTCTATGGTCACCCCACACCGTTCACACGGTTCGCCTTCTCGTCCGTAAACATGTAAGGAGAGTTGAAAACCACCGGTGGCCCCATAAGCATCCGTATAACTTCGAATCGTGGTTCCTTTGGCTTGGATAGCCTTAGCAATTTCGGCAATAATATTATCGTGGAGGACTTGGATCTGTTGATCACTAAGTGTATTGGCTGGCTGCAATGGGTGGATCTGGCTCAACCATAACACTTCATCCACGTAAATATTGCCTAGACCAGCCACCACGTTTTGATCAAGTAACGTTGGTTTAAGCGGCTTTTTGTGTTTGCGCAAACGCTGAGCAAAATCAGTCACATTAAAATCAGTTGCCGTGGGTTCCGGGCCTAATTTGTTAAGTCCACTTACTTGTGCTTCACTACCTGTTTTGATCAAAGTCATGCGGCCAAACTTACGGGTATCTAAATAGCGCAAAGCCGTACCATCAGTAAAATTAAAGATCACGTGGATATGCTTGGTGATCTCCTGATCTTGCGGAGTGACCCGGTACTTACCCTCCATTCGTAAATGGGAAACCAACGTTAAGCCAGCACTAAGCCGAAATAACAAATACTTGCCCCGCCGATCAACTTCTTTAAAGGTTTCCCCAACTAGATCGTTGGCAAATTGGGCGCTATCACCGTTAATGATTTTGCCCCAGCGGACCTCAACGTTAGCAATGGTTTTATTTAAAATTAAACCGCGCAATCCTTGACGCACAGTTTCAACTTCTGGTAATTCTGGCATCTGCTCACCTAACCTTTTTTAACATCGTACCAAGTTGGACCGCTACCATAACCGACCTTCATTGGGACTTCTAATTTAACGGCCGCATCCATCACTTGGGGCACTAATTGCGCTAACGTTGCAATTTCCGCTTCCGGCGCTTCAAAGATCAATTCATCATGGACCTGCAACAACATGGTGGCCTGAAGTTGATGCTCCCGCAACGCCGTTTGCATATTCAACATTGCCACTTTAATAATATCCGCCGCGCTCCCTTGAATTGGGGTGTTCATAGCGGTGCGTTCAGCAAACGACCGCAAATTAAAGTTTTTCGAGTGAATATCTGGCAAATAACGGCGCCGATGGAACAACGTTTCTACGTAACCATATTTTTTAGCCGCCGCGACGATGTCTGCCATATATTGCTTAACGTTAGGATATTCATGGAAATAACTATCAATATAAGCCTTTGCCTGCTTACGCGTAATACCTAGATTCTGGGACAAGCCGTAATCACTGATCCCATAGACGATCCCAAAATTAACTGCCTTGGCCTGACGGCGCATATTAGGTGTCACCTCATTGGCATCATCTAGGCCAAAGATCCGCATGGCAGTACTGGCATGAATATCGGCGCCTTCCGTAAAGGCCGCCTGTAAGTTGGTATCGTGCGAAATATGGGCCAACACCCGCAATTCGATTTGTGAGTAATCAGCGGCAAAAATCTGCCAACCCTTTTCCCGTGGTACAAAAGCCTGGCGAATTTGGCGCCCATCTTCATCACGTACCGGAATGTTTTGCAAATTAGGATCAATGGAAGATAGGCGGCCAGTCGCCGTCAATGTCTGCAAATAAGTGGTATGGATCTTGCCATCTTCAGGGTGGATCACTTTTAACAGACCATCAATATAAGTTGATTGTAACTTAGTCAAGCCGCGATAATCCAAAACATCACTGGCGATCGGTGCGATCGCCTTTAATTGTTCCAACACTCCGACTGCTGTTGAATAGCCTGTTTTGGTTTTCTTGATCACCGGTAAATTCATTTTTTCAAATAAGATTTTGCCTAATTGTTGGGAAGAATTAATATTGAATTCTTCTTCAGCTTCTGTATAAATCTTCTTTGTCAAAGTGGTGATCCGAGCGGCAAAGTCCTTACGCAGTTCCCCTAATTTAGTTTGGTCGACCCGAATACCTGCGATCTCCATTTGCGCCAAAACGATGGCCAACGGGAGTTCCATTTCCTTGAACAGCCCATCTTGTTCATTTTCAACTAGCTGCTGATCTAACTGCATCTGTAATTTTTCGATGGCCTGGGCTTTTTGCGCTAAATGCCGATACAACACTTGTGGATCTTCTGGCAATGCGCGTTTAGCGCCTTTTCCGTAAACTTCTTCGTCAGTTGCCACATCGTGGTATTGGTGTAACTGCGCAATTTTGCCTAGATCATTACCGCTATCATTGGGATTTAACAAGTAAGATACTAGTAACAAGTCAAAACTGATTCCCGCCAACGTGATCGCTAAGCGATTCAACCCAACATAGGTCCGTTTGGCATCAAAAACTAATTTAGCCTGTTGCGGATCAGCTAAAAACTGTGCAAACGCTGGCAATTGCAAAAGCTTGACATCCCGACTGACATACCATTGCCCTTTTTGTCCGATCACAAAACCAGCAAAGTCCGCCGTATGATAATTCGGTGCCAACATTTCCAGATAAAAAGTGACTGGCCCAGTAAAACTTGCCAAAACCGCCGGCACCGCCGCAGCCGTTAATTCTTGAAATTCGATTGCCGCACGCTTTTGCTCCGCTTCTGGATCCGCTAATTTACTCAAAAATGAATTGAAATCCATTTCTTGATAGAAGCGGCGCAAAGCGGTGAGATCACGGCCTTGATACACTAAATCGGCTAAACCGATCGTCAACGGTGCATCCTGGCGAATCGTTGCTAAGTCTTTACTTAAGAAAGCCTGCTCCCGATCAGCTTCCAAATGTTCTTTCATTTTGCTAGGCTTCATTTGGGCCAAATTTTCATAAATACCTTCAACGCTAGCATACTGTTTGAGCAATTTGATCGCTGTTTTTTCACCAATTTTAGTGACGCCAGGATAATTATCCGATGTATCACCAGCTAACCCCTTCATATCAATGATCTGCCGCGGCGTTAACTCATATTTTTCTGCCACGTGCGCCGGCGTGTACGCCTCCAACTGATTGACCCCTTTGATCGTAACGTTCACGGTTACATCAGCCGTTGCCAATTGGGTCAAGTCACGGTCACCAGTCACAATATCAACTTTAAATCCTTGCGCTGCCGCTTCTTGAGCTAAAGTTCCAATAATATCATCGGCTTCAAAATCAGTTAGCTCATAAGAACAGATACCATAGGCCGCCAGTAAATCACGTAAATGCGGTAGCTGTTCGGACAATTCACTAGGCGTTTTATCCCGCTGCCCCTTATAATCACTAAATTTGGCGGTACGGAAAGTTGTCCGCCCCGCATCAAAAGCCACCAGTACATGAGTTGGCGCAAATGATTTCAGCACCACGTCCAACATCGTATTAAAAGCGTAGATCGCATTAGTGTGCAAACCGTTGTGATTAATAAACGTATTGATCTGTGAGTGTAAGGCAAAAAAAGCGCGGAAGGCAACGCTGTTACCATCAATTAATAATAAATGTTTATCACTGGCCATATTAAGCTCCTTAAAATTTCAGCAGTAACTCACTTATGTGTAGTCGCAGAATCTGGTGGAACCGAAACTAATTTCAAGCCACACTCTAAGCAAATTTTCACGTACTTAACGTTTCATCCACTTATATTTTAACAAAAAAAGTCGTTCTTTGCTGTAAATGAAAGATGATATCACCGGAAAATGATCATTTATGCTGACGCCGTCTTATCTTAGGTTTAAACGTAAAAAAATTCCGCCTGAAATTAAATTCAAGCGGAATGATTGCTGCAGCGTTTTTACAACTCACTCAGTTATCGCTACTCCCACCAATACCAAAGATACGTAAGAAGAATAGGAATAAGTTAATAAAGTCAAGGTACAATTGTAATGCACCCATGATCGCTAAGCCGTTTAAATTAGTTTGCCCAGCATTTTGCAGGTACATTGTTTTGATTCGTTGGCTATCCCAAGCAGTTAAGCCAATAAAAATGATCACACCGATAAAGGAAAAGATATAATCGACCATCGGGTTACGCAAGAAAATATTGACTACCGTGGCAACTAACAAACCGATCAAAGCGGCAAAAGCCATCTGACCGATCCCCGCCAAATTACGTTTAGTCAACGAGCCATACAAGGCCATTGCCGCAAAGGTCGCGGTCGCCGCCACAAAGGCAGTGGTAATATTAGCGACACTGTAAAAAGACAGTGTTAGAGCTAAGGTCAAGCCGTTGACCACCGCAAATGCCATAAATAAGACAAACGATAAGGCACCGCCACGACTTGCACGAAAACTAGTCCCCATCACAAAGGCTAATTCGAGAAAAATCAGGGCGTACAACATAAGCGGATTATTACCGATCAAAGTAGCGAACTGCACCCGATAAAGCGTTAATGCTAAAAATGAAACTAAGGCAGAAACAGCCACACCTAAGCTCATATAACCATAAACTTTAGTCAAATACTGGCCCAAGCCGGCTTCATTCACGATCACATTTCTTGGTTGTTCTTGCATGCTATACTTCCTTTCTACTTCACATCATAGGTTGCTGATTAGTACGACGGTTACGGTTGCTGGCCATTCAACTAACGGCGCAATCCGCCGAAACAGGACGCCATTTCACAACAGCGATCATCTTACTCCGTATTGTAACAAATCACTGCGACTGCGCAACTATTTAGTTGTTTTTCAAACTTGAATCACTGAGCAATGCTTCGTACGCTTTTTCATATTTCTGAACATCGCCAGCACCCATGAAAACGACCACGTCATTATGATATTCCAATAAGGCCGACATATTGTTTAAATGTAAAACGGTGCCGCCTTTACTAATTTTAGCGCCAAGATCAGCACTGGAAACTTTACCGTCATGTTCCCGTGCCGAACTGAAAATTTCGGTTAAATAAACGACGTCAGCTAAACTTAAACTTTTAGCAAAGTCATCCATGTACGCGATCGTCCGCGAGAATGTATGTGGCTGGAATACAGCAATAATCGTTTTATCTGGATATTTCTGCCGGGCAGCATCTAATGTTGCTTTAATCTCAGATGGATGATGCGCGTAATCGTCAATAATGGTCATATCCGCCATTTTCCGTTCGGAGAAGCGCCGTTTGACCCCTTGGAAGGTTAACAGTTCACGGGCAACTTCAGCATGGGGAATTTTTTCCATATGGCTGACGGCGATCACCGCTAAACTATTGAGCACATTATGTTCCCCAAATAAATGGATCACATAATGGCCTAAGTTTTCATCATGATAGTAAACATCAAATTCGGAACCATTCACAGTCCGCAGAATATTCCGCGCTTGAAAATCGTCACGATCACTAGTGCCGTAATAGTAAACGGGCACGTTAGTTTTCAATTGGCGCAATTCAGGATCATCACCCCAGGCGAAGATACCTTTCTTGACTTGATCAGCCTCAGTTTGAAAAGCGCTAAAAACGTCATCAATGCCGTGATAATAATCAGGATGATCAAAATCAATGTTAGTCATGATCATATAATCCGGCGCTTGCGCCAAAAAATGACGACGATATTCGTCGGCTTCAAAAACGAAAAATTGAGAATTTTTAATACCTTTACCAGTACCGTCACCCACTAAAAAGCTGGTTGGGGCAATACCCCCTAAAACATGTGCTAATAAGCCTGTAGTACTGGTTTTACCATGGGCACCAGCAACACCAATGCTGGTATGGCCGGCTAATAATTCGCCAAGTAATTCAGGATAATGAATAATCTTTAAATTCAATGCTTTAGCAGCTTTAATTTCTGGATGGGTGTCTTCAAACGAATTTCCGGCGACGATCGTCAAACCAGCATGAATATTTTCCGCCGCAAAAGGCATGATCTTGACACCAGCCTTTTCTAAACCGCGCTGGGTAAACGTATATTGATCAATATCGGAGCCTTGGACTTGATACCCTTCGTCGTGCAAAATCAACGCTAATGCACTCATTCCTGAACCTTTGATACCAACAAAATGATAAATCGTATGACTATCCACTACAAAAATCCCCTTTTTCATTATGATCGGCTTTGCGATCACCTTTAATTCATATGCTCTTGATACTGGGCTAAATCTTCTGGCGTAAAGTAAACGTCACGTGGCTTGGAACCACTGGCCGGTGAAATTAGCTTACGCTGCTCCAGACTATCAATCAAATTAGCCGCGCGATTATAACCAATGGAAAAAACACGCTGCAATTTGGAAGTGGAAACTTGGGCTTCATTCGCGATGTAGTCCAAAACTTCCGGGAAAATCTCATCTTGATTTTCCGTTGCTTCAACCTTTTCCAACAGACCTTCCGGCTCAAATAAATAATGGGGCGGCAATTGCTGCTTCACAAACGCAACAATTGGATCGATTTCACTTTCCGCGTAGGTCCCCTGGATACGAAGTGGCTGACTTTGACCATTGCCAAGATATAGCATATCCCCACGGCCTAACAGTCGCTCGGCGCCACCTTGATCAATGATCGTACGCGAATCGATTTGGCTGGAAACCATAAAGGCGATCCGCGTAGGAATGTTATTCTTGATCGTCCCGGTGATCACGTCAACACTAGGCCGTTGGGTCGCCACTAACAGATGGATTCCAGCCGCCCGTGCCTTTTGGGTAATTCGCACAATATAATCCTGTACTTCACTAGAAGCCACCATCATTAAATCAGCTAATTCGTCAATGATGATCACGATATAGGGCATTTTCTGGCCATAATCGTGGTGACTACTTGCTTTAGCGTTAAATTGTTCCAAATTACGTACTCCGGCGGCCGCTAATTTCTGATAGCGATTCTCCATTTCGTCTACCGCCCACTTCAAAGCTGCTGCCGCCGCCTTGGGATCCGAGATCACCGGCGACAACAAATGGGGCAGCCCGTTATAAGGCGCTAACTCAACAGCCTTAGGATCAATCAGCAACAACTTGACCTCACTGGGTTTTGCTTTAAATAAAATTGATAAAAGCAAACTGTTAATGAAGACACTTTTACCAGAACCTGTTGCACCTGCGATTAAACCGTGGGGCATTTTAGCGACATTGGTGACCATCGGTTGCCCAAATAAATCGACCCCTAACGCTACTGTCAATGGTGATTTACTTTCCTGAAACTTAGTAGACGCCACCACTTCAGATAGCATAACCGGCCGCGATTTCAAGTTTGGAATCTCAATGCCCACCGTTGATTTACCAGGAATCGGTGCTTCGATCCTAATGTCTTTGGCAGCTAGCGCCAATTTTAGATCGTCACTAAGGTTCGTAATTTTACTAACTTTGACGCCACGTGCAAGACTAACTTCAAATTGGGTTACCGCTGGACCGATACTCCAACGACTGACGGTTGCTTGAACATTAAAGGCCTTCAATGTTTCATTTAACACCGTCCGCTGTTGCTCGACCCACGCCTTCATTGCACTGCTATTGTCTTTTACCGGCTCCGGTAAAAGTGAAAACGGTGGCAACTGATAATGCTGATCATCTAATGGTGCTTGTTGTTTTAACTTTAGCTGGGCTTTAGCATCATGCGTATCACCCACGGTATTAACCGCCTGGTGTAGCGGCGCTGATTCTTGCGGTCGTTGTACCGCTGCTGTTTCCTGACTATCTGGCGCAACGGAAGAAGGGGTATTAGCGGTAACCGCGGCAATAACCTGACGCCAAGATGGCAAGTCACTGTCAGGTGCAGTTGTAGCAACTGATTTTGCAGCTGCCGACTGACTGGTAGGTGCCGCAGATTGTGGTGGTACCGTTTCCGCAACTATTGACGATTCAGCTGACGCAACAGGGGCCACTGTGCTGGACGGTTGCCTTATTGCTGCTGGCGCCGCGGATTCAGAAGTTGCTGCTACTGCGCTTATTGGCGCTACACTTTCTGCCACCGCAGTGTTAGCACCGACTGCTTCCGCTGATTGGGTACTTGTGGGTTCTGTAGCTTCAAAGCGATCCATTGCGGGTTCACTAGTTGCCGCAGCCGAAACGGCAACTGCGGGCGACGTAACCGTGGCTGTTGCTGCCGTAATGGTCTGCTCACTGGCCAAAACAAAAGTTGGTTCTGCAGGATCACTTTCCGCCACCGTCGGCGGTGTCGCATCACCAAATAACAAATAACTAGCGGCAGGTTTGGTTAAAACGGTCACCAAATGGGCTAAATAAATTTGCTCGTCAGTTTGTGGCCGTTGTTGCCGCGACTGCGGTATATATTTAGGCGTGAAGCGATGATTACGATTACCTAGTGTACGCTGAGCTGGTAATGGCTGCCGTGACCGCCGTTTAACTGCAGCAACGGGAGTAACCGGCTGCGGTGCCGTTTCTTTTGCGGTTGCCACACTAGCTTGGCGCCGTAAGAACGCTGGTCCATCATAATGTTCCACACAACTACCCCCTTCTTGATTTATTCTGCTGCATTTTGCGCAGCAACAACCGCTGCTGCTTGTTCAAAGTTAAACGGCGTACCTGCAGCAGTGGCGGCTGGCATCACTAAAATACCGTGACGTTTAGGCGCATGCGGTAATGCAAGTTCCCGCGCGGCACAGATCATACCGTCACTGGTCACACCGCGTAAAGCCCCAGGCCAAATAATTTGCCCATTCGGCATCATCGCCCCAATTTTAGCCACGATCACTTTTTGTCCTTGCGCCACATTAGGCGCACCGCAAACGATCTGCAACGTTGCTCCATGATCGACTTCGACTTGGGTCACTGATAAATGATCAGAATCAGGATGAGCCACAAGTTCCTTAACGTATCCGATCACAAATTTAGGACTGAGATCCGCCACTAATTCAGCAGCAAAACTAGTAGCCGTCAATAATTGATTCAACTGGGCCACTTGCGCTTCGGTTAAGAAAACCTGTCCATTACCAGTTAAATCTGGTAAATACTGACTGATATGAAAAATATTATAACCTAGCGTTTGCTTATTAATTGCATCATAAATACGGACTACATCTCCTTGTTGCTTAGTCGCTTGGCGATTGGCACTATCTGGCGCCACCAATAAAATTAATGTGTCCGCAAATGCTGCCGAATTTAAACTTGAAATTAACATGATTCTCCCTTTCCTATTCCGAACTAGAACGTGGCATAAAAGGCGCGCCCCTTACCGGCATTGCCCTTTTGAGCCACGTTTGATCAAGCCATTGCTTACTGGTTTTCTGGTTGGCTCCGAATCACCAACACATCAGTCGGCGCTTCACGTACAATTGTTTCTGCAAATGAGCCTAACATGAAACGATCAAGTGCTGATTGGCCTGACTGACCGACAACGATCAAATCAGCCTTTTGCGTCTGCAGCAGCGTTCGCGCCGTACCCGTTAAAATCGTGGTCGTCACGTTAAGCACACCAGCCGCTAACGCTTGGTGGCGCGCCGCAGCCAGCTTTTCTGTAAATGTTGCCTGTTCTTTAGCGTGGGCTTGTGCCACCAATTCTGCGGTGCTACCCACTTGTGGTGAATACTCGATCACATGGATCAAACGCAATTCCGCCTGATCACGCTGTGCTAAACTGATTGCCTTTTGTAGGGCCTTGGCTGCGGGACGGCTACCATCGATCCCAATGATAATGACATGATATTGTTGCACCTATTTCATCTCCAGCCTATACTTTGACTTAAAACTAGGAGGTCAGCATATGTCTCATCAAACAACTGTGAAATTTACTAGTGGTACCTTATTATTACTTGCTAGTGGTGTCTTAAGTCAACAATTATGGCGCACCTACCGTGGCGCCCAACCGCAACGTTTACTTAAGCAACTAAAACATGAGCTTCGGCAGCAAGGAACGATCACAGGTGCTTGGATCGAATTTACCCCGCGGCGTTACCGCCGGCACTGGGTTTACCGTGGTGGCATTACCCAAGCTGGTCAGCCCCGTCGTGAATACCGTTTTCTGATCACACCCACGGGTCACCATATTGGCTACTGGCGAACACTTAATGCGTAAAATGAGCAACTAATAAATAAATAGGGTGGCCCAGTTGACTAAAACGTTGCTCGTACTCAGTTTCAATATTTTCAGTCACTTCACTGTGATGTAGATCAAGTGATAACTCATCAAACTGCATACCAAACTGATTGAAACTGATCACTGAAAATTCAAACAAACCACGGTTATCGGTTTTAAATTGTAAGGCGCCATTAGGTTGTAAAATCGTTTGGTACATGGTCAAAAATAATTGATGCGTCAACCGCCGTTTAGCGTGGCGATTTTTGGGCCAAGGATCAGAAAAGTTTAAATAAATTTGCGCGACTTCATTAGCTGCAAAGAAATCAGTTAGCTCACCACCGTCAGCCTGGATCAAATATAAATTAGGTAGCTGCGCCACCAATTGTTTTTCCAAGATCATGATCACCACAGACGGCTGTAATTCAATTCCGATAAAATTGCGCTCAGGATGGGCCTTAGCCATTTCTACAATGAACCGCCCTTTTCCAGAACCAACTTCAATACTGATCGGCTGGGCACTGGCAAATTTACTTTGCCAGTGCCCCTTAAATTCTGCCGGCGTTGTGGTGATGTATTGCGGGTTAGCGGCAATTTCGCCGGCAGCCCGGGGTTTGTTTCTTAAACGCATGTGTAACCTCATTTTCTTTTTATCCAGCGCTGGTTCTTTGTGCAAAATTACAGCGCCTAGTTTGTTTTGCTGTATAACCGCTTAACTGTAGAAACGCATTTTTTAAAACGCGCGCCGCTATTTCTCATAAAAAAGGGCTGGAACGTAACGCCTGTTACCGCTCCGGCCCCATCTATCCCTATTGTCCTGACCGCGTGGTAAACAACGCACGTAGTTGGAGTAGTGCTTGATTCATTTCATGATAGCGTTGTTCATTGTAGAAACGCTTAACTCCTAATAGTAGGTTTAAAAAACCATACCATTCGATCCGCTGAATAATGTTGGCATCACTGGCAATACCGTAGTCGCATAACCACCGGTTCCACTGCGTTCGCGGTACATACTGGCATAAGATCGTACTCAGATCAAAGGCCGCATCAGCAAACATCGCATCATCCCAATCGACAATGTACAATCGTTGTTGCTCGGATAATAACCAATTTTTGTGATTTAAATCCCCATGGCAGACTTCCAATTGTTCTGGATCAAACACTGGCTTGTTCTGGATCAAAAAGGTCAAAACCTGTTTTAATAACGGGTGCCGACGAAGATCCGAGGATAAATTTAAATAATACTGTTGTAAGAAATGGTCTGAATTAACGGTCAAGCCACCTACACGCTGTAACATTTTCTTCAGTAGCTTTGAGCGGTGCACACGTGCAAGTAGCTTAGCCACTGCAGTATCCGCCATTTCGGCACGCGTCAATGTCCGGCCGTTCAACCATTCTTGGGCCGTTAACACATCCCCGCTGGAGATCCGTTTGGTCCAGATCAGCCGCGGCGAAATACCTTCCATTGACAAGGCAGCCAAAAAAGGCGAGGTGTTGCGCTTGAGAAATATTTTCTCCTGTGCCCGCATCCCCACGAAGGCGGCTCCGGTACTGCCACCTGCTGGTTGGATCTGCCACCCAGCATCTAAATCAAAGTCCATCGCCACACCCCCTTTTTCCAATAAAACCCACACTTCGTTTCAATCACTATTTTACTGGTCAACAAAACTAACGTCAAGCCACTGAGCAGCCTTATTTTGTTTGCCGCAAACGTTGCGGAAAATAAACTTGCGTCAGCAGGAAAACCGCTGCTAATTCAACGATGACAAATAGTCCCCACTGACTTAATGTGTGATTAAATACGATCACGGCCGCAAAGACAACGGCCTGTAGCAATAATAACCCCTGCACTAAATGCTGAAATGAACGCAATTTTTGTATCGGCGCCACTGGATATAAATGAACCAGTAAGTTTTCATTAAATATTTGGTAAAACGGTAATAATTGAAACCCGACTAAATAGAGAAAAATAGCGCCGGTCAAAGCAGCGACCCACCATACTGGGATAAACCATAAGATCACGGCACCTAACACTAATAGGCGTAAATATAGGCCAATATATTCGCTACCCCGAAGAAACTCCCGCAAGTACAAATAACTAAAAGTTTTAGCTTGGCCACCTTTTGTCCACCGCAATAATGGGTCCAAATAGACCCGGCGATGAACCTTCCCACTTAATTGCGGTACATCAGTGAATAAATTGATCAGCCGGTACAACTGTAACATACGCGAATTTTCATTTTTCACCGCGAACTGCCACTGAAAAACCGCAGTTGCCAAAATACGGGGGATCAACCAGCGCAAGCCCACTTCACCGACCGCCACCAACACGATCCCGGCCCAAGGACTCACCCACAAACTAACCGCTAAGATCACAGTTGCCGTACCATAAAACAAACCGCGCCGAATATTGACCTGTTGCGGTATGGCCGTATAACTGGCTAATAATTGCAGCCACAACTGTCCATCCTTCAACGCCAACAATACGGCGAATAAGCCTAGACTATTAGCTGGCGTCAGCGTCGTCGCCACCGCTTGAAACGGTAATAGCGCGCCTAAACAAAGCGCAAATACGGCGGCCGGTAACCACAGACTATACCGCCGTGCCGCCAATAAATAAGCTAGCAGCGCACGTTCCTTAGGCAGTAGAAACAATGTATCGGCATCTTGTAGTAAAGTCGCCCACCGACCAAAACTGAGTAAAACTAACAATACCACTAAGATCAGTGGCTTAGCCCACCAAAGCGGCCCCTGCAATGTATCTAAAAGATTGGAATAACTGTAAGCCAACGCACCAATAAAAATAAAAACGGCGATCATAAAGAATTCATTAAAAACATAACGCGAGTACTTAAGCATTTCTTTATGGTGTTGTCGTAACCGCTGTTGCCATAATTGTTTCATTGTGCCGCCTCGTCGATCATTTTGAAGTAAATATCATCCAGATTAGCATCATTCATACCGAACTTCTGCTTCAATTGCGGCAAAGTTCCTTGCGCGCGAATCGTACCCTCGCTAAGCAAAATAAAAGAATCGGCGTACTGCTGTGCGGTGGCCAGGACATGGGTCGACATTAACACCGCTGCGCCGCGGGCCTTTTGCTGCTTGATCACATTTAATAGATCCCGGATCGCCAACGGATCTAATCCTGTAAAGGGCTCATCAATAATGTAAAGCTCTGCCGGAACAATGAAGGCGCACACGATCATCACCTTTTGCTGCATCCCCTTAGAAAAGTTAGCTGGAAACCAATCTAACCGTTTATCCAAACGGAAACGAACTAACAGATCACTGGCTTGCTGCCAGGCCTGCTTAGCATCCAGATCGTAAGCCATGATCGTTAACTCGATATGCTCCCGCAAAGTCAATGCCGGGTACAACACCGGTGTTTCAGGAACAAAAGCCAGCGCTTTGCGGTAAGCTTCTGGGTCACTGGCCAAGCTTACACCATTTAATTTGATCGTCCCTTTTTGCGGGGTCAAAATACCGATAATATGCTTGATCGTCGTCGATTTACCAGCACCGTTTAAGCCGATCAAGCCGACGATCGTTTGTTCGGGAATCGTAAAATTAAGGTCTTTTAAAACGGGAACATGTGAATAGCCCCCGGTTAAATGTTCAACTTCTAAGCTCATAGATCAGGTTGACTCCTTTTTAAGTTCGGCCAAATACTACCACCAAACGTTTATTGATTTGCTTATAATTATAGCATGAACTACAGGCGCACTAAAAGTAACGCGGCGCATTTACTAAGACTAAGGGCTGATTTAAAACACCACCCGTGCTTTTGTTTGCAGGCTTGTACGGAACGTTTTTTCCCGGCAACACGCCTACCAATACTAGTTCAATTTAGCGGCCAAATATGGTAGCATGAAGACAACTCCAGAAAGAAGGCTTTCCCTTATGGCATACGATGCAGATTGTATTTTTTGTAAAATTATTCGCAACGAAATTCCTAATACCTTGGTCTACGAAGACGATGTTGTCAAGGCCTTTCTCGATATCACGCAAGGAACACCCGGCCATACATTAGTGGTTCCTAAAACCCACGTTCCCGATATTTTTGCGTATGATGCTGAATTAGCGGCGGCCGTTTTTAGTCGGATTCCTAAGATTGCGCGCGCCATCAAGGCTAGCGATCCAGCGATCAGCGGTATGAACATTGTGAACAATAATGGGCAGATCGCCTACCAGTCAGTATTTCATTCTCATTTCCATTTGATTCCCCGGTACAGTGCCGCCGATGGCTTTGGAATGACCTTTGCGGACAATAGCGCGGCCTATACCCCAGAAAAGTTACAAGCCATTGCGGCTAAGATCAGTGCTCAGTTCTAACTAGCAAAAATAGGTTTACTGCTCGGATTCAATTGTAACCGATTAATAATTTAAGGAGGTACGGCGATGAAACATTTTAGTAGTGGCTTATTGCTTGGCGCAGTTGCTGGTGGACTTTACGCTTTGTTCACCGCTAAACGTAGCGGTCGGGAAACACAGGCCCAGATCAAACACTACATTGACGGTGTTACCGAAGGCGCTTTAGCTGTCAACGATAGCATCACTAAATTACGTCAGGCCGCTACCGTTTTAGCCAAAGAAGGTAGCGGCAATGCGACCGCCACTGTCCAAGAACTACAACAATTATTTACTGATTTTAATTTTCAAACGGCAGCACCGCTCAAACGCGCCAAAGACGCTAGTGAAAAGTTACAGCATGATCTTGGCCCGATCATGCCCCAAGATACAAAAGACTAACGCGGGGCTTGAACTTAGTTTAGTTTTTTAGCATGCCCACATTTTCTGAACAAACAACAAGGTTGTGCCCTAATAATTGAGGTCACAACCTTTTTTTGAACTGGACATCTCCGTAAGGCTACCTGATCCCATATTCTCGCTTTCATTGACGAATTTATTGAGATCCTGCAACTATCAGCGTGATTTATTGAAGTTTTCATGAAGAAATCAATCGATATTTTAAATCTAGGTGTGGTTATGGTATATTAAGGCTTGTGAGTTTCAGAAAAAATTTTATAAGGATGTGCTATGCATGCGGAAAAAATGGCTATTGTCCATTGTGGGCGTTTTACTAGCCGTTACTCTAGCCGGCTGTGGTAACAAAACTGTTGCAACAACCTCTGGCGGTAATGTGACCCAAAATGATTACTACGATGAGATGAAGAAATCTTCTAGTGGTAAGCAAGTCTTACAGCAATTGATTTTGAATAAAGTTTTGGAAAAGGAATACGGCGACAAGGTCTCCAAGGCTAAAGTCACTAAACAATACAATGCTTATAAGAGCCAATACGGTTCATCATTTAGCTCAGTCTTATCCCAAAACGATATGACCGCTTCCAGCTTTAAACAAAATCTGCGCTCTAACTTATTGTTGGAACAAGCTGTTAAGGACAACGTTAAGATCACCAACGCACAGTTGAAGAAGCAATGGAAGTCTTATCAACCAAAGGTTACCGTTCAACATATCTTAGTTGCTAAGAAATCAACTGCTGAAACGATTATTGCTGAACTGAAGAAAGATAACTCAGCTGCTAATTTCAAGAAATTAGCTAAGAAGTATTCAACTGATACCAGCACTAAGTCCGACGCCGGTAAGTTACCTGCCTTTGATTCTACTGATACTAGCTTGGATTCAACCTTCAAAAAGGCCGCATTCAAACTTAAAACTGACCAGTACACAACTACCCCAGTTAAAACACAATACGGTTACCACGTTATTCGGATGATCAAGAACCCAGGTAAAGGCACAATGAAGTCACATGAAGCAACTTTGAAAGCACAAATCTATTCTGCTGATATGCAAGATAGCACAGTGTTGCATAATGTGATCGTTAAGGTCTTGAAGAAGGGTAATGTTGAAATCAAGGATAGCGACTTGAAGAACGTCTTGTCTGGTTACACTAAAGAAACAAAAGCTAGCTCAAGTAGCTCGTCAGCTACTTCAAGCAGTGAATCAAGTTCAAGTGATTCTAGCTCAAGTTCTAGCGATTCCAGTTCTAGTGCTTCAAGCTCCAGTGCATCGAGCTCATCAAGTTCAAGCGCTGCTAGCTCATCATCATCTAACTAAAACTGATTTAAAAAGCGTTTAGCATCCAATTGCTAAGCGCTTTTTATGTGCCCTTTTATCATTGGCCGTTATTTAACGGCTGGTTAGCTCGCTTAAACTAACCTTGGTGATCATTTTTTCATTTCCGCTGCTAACCACGAGCGACTTTTATTCATTAAATTTTAAATTACGGCTTTAATCGTTTTCTAATTTAGTTTAAACTAGAACTTAACTATTTATTCTTGTTAGGGAGTGAGCGCTTGGGTCCAGAATTAACTTTTCGCAGTGGCTTGCACGATGTTGTACCAACGACCTTTGGTTATATTGGTGTTGGCTTAGCTTTTGGCGTGGTCAGCCGCACCAGTCATTTATCTTTGTGGACGGTTTTATTAATGTCATTAGTGGTCTATGCCGGGTCCGCCCAATTTATTATCACCAGCATGCTACTGGCCGGCAGCCCGATCTCCGCGATTGTTTTCTCCGCCTTTTTGGTCAACTCCCGGATGATCCTAATGAGTACCTCAATGGCGCAATATTTTAAGCGCTACTCATTAGCTACTAATGTCGGTATTGGTTCCTTATTGACAGACGAAACGTTTGCCTTGGGGATGAATAAACTAAACGATACCGGCCATAAACTTACCCCTGTTTGGTTCAACACCGCGAATGTGGTTGCCTATTTGGTTTGGGCGGCGGCAACTGTGGCTGGTGCCTTGATCGGTAATCTGATCACCGATCCCAAAGCATTCGGGTTGGATTTTGCTTTAGTCGCCATGTTTCTCGGTTTACTTTATTTACAAATGATCAGTGATCGTAGTAAAAAACTTGGTTTACAATTAGCAGTCGTTGCTTTTGTCGCTGTGGCCGTTTATGGCCTATTAATTTTTTTGTCGGCTAATTTTGCCCTACTAGGTGGCACATTACTAGGCTGTCTGTTCGGAATGGTGGTGGCACGATGGCGTTAACAGGTTATGTTTTTTGGACGATCATTGGCTGTGGCGTAGTGACTTGGCTGTCACGCGTGATCCCCTTTGTTTTAGTCAAACAATTTGAACTACCGCGTTGGTTGGTGGAATTTCTATCTTTTGTGCCGGTGGCGATCATGACTGCCTTGGTGGTGGAAAATCTATTTGTCGCTCACCCAGGCCACCTGCCAACTTTAAACCTCGGTAATACTTTGGCCACCTTGCCAGCATTAGTCACGGCGATCATCACTAAAAGTCTATTGGCGATCGTTGTGGTCGGTATTGCCGCAATGGCACTGGTTCGCGCATTGGGTTGGGGCTGAGCACCGGCAAGACTTCACGTTAAATAATAAAAAGGTTCCAGCTATGCTGGAACCTTTTTATTTATCCTTAGGCTGATAAAAATTACGATTATTCATGCCGAAAACACGTTCAGAAAAGCTACCAGGTTCAGTATGGCGTAATGTCGTCGTCATCATCTGCATCGAAGCGTCTAAATTATCGATTTGGTGCAAAACTTCAGCCTCGATCACTTCAGGCTCCACTGGCGAACCGTATTCACGTAAACCATGGTGCGCTAAAATAACGTGGCGCAATAACAGCATATCCTCGCTAGCTGCATCGATTTTCAGCGCCGTACAAGCGCGGACGATTTCTTCATCAACGATCACAATATGCCCTAATAAGTTTCCGGCCACCGTGTATTGCGTCGCCACTGGTCCAGTCAATTCCACCGTTTTGCCGATATCGTGCAGGATCACGCCGGCATACAATAGTGGCCGCTTGAGCTCGGCGTATTCATCACAAATAGCCTTAGCTAAATGCAACATCGTGATGGTATGGAAAGCTAACCCACCTTTGAAAGCATGGTGATTGGTTTTAGCCGCCGGATATTCTAGGAACTCTTCCTGGTGCCGCGCCATGACCCAGCGGACCACTCGATTCCAATTGGCATTGGTGATCGCAAAAATAGCTTGGTTCAATTCTTCACGCAATGTGCTGGCACTAACCGGTGCTTTAGGTAAATAATCTGCTACCTGCTCATTTTCATCTGGCGTGGCCACCCGTAATTTATGAATCTTGATCTGCGGCTTCCCCTGATATAGTTCACGCTTACCACTTAAAAAGATCACTTCACCGGCTTGATACAATTCGATATCGGCATCACTGGCATCCCAAAATTTACCGGTGATCGTTCCCGAAGTATCTTGAAAAGTGAAGGCAATAAACTTTTTACCATTTTTAGCCACTCGTACATCTGCTGTTTTAACCAAAACGAATAACGCGACTTCTTCATTATTTTGGTAATCATATAACTGTTTATCGGCCACAGTGAGGGCCTCCTTTACATTAACTTAAAACTACCGCTTATTGTGCTTGGAGCACAGTCACTTGACCCACTGTTGGTTGCACTGTCTGTGCGGTAAAATAAATGACTTGATTAGTTTGACTTAATTTCGCCAACAACGTCAGTACTTGCTGTTGCCGGTGCGAATCAAAATTGACGAAACTGTCGTCGATCACCAGTGGCATCTGCTGGACATCGCTGATCGTCTGGGCAAAAGCCAGCCGCAGTGCCACGTACAACTGTTCCGCCGTTCCCTGTGATAATTCCCCAACGGCAAACACCTGATGATCCTGACGCATCACGGTGATCTGATCAGCCGTTAATTTTATTTTAACATATCGTTGCTGCGTTAAAATGGCAAAATAATTTTCCGCTAACGTTAACATTGCTGGCAAACGCTGCCGCGAAGTTTGGCTCAGTGTGCGCTCGATCCATTGAGCGGCTAATTGATAGCTGAGCCAGCGTTGGGTCAACGCGGTGATCTCCGCTTCCTGCTGAGCCACTTGTTGCCGTAAAATACGATAACTGCCATCACTGGCCAGTTGCTCTAACTGGGTTTGCAAGGTGGTCAATTCACGTTGCCCGGCATCTAATTGAGTTTGCTTTTGCTGTAATTCATTTTGGCGCGTCGTTAATTCTGTTTGTAAACTGGCCAAGTCAGCATATTTTTGCAAGGTCGTTAGTAACGGGCCGAGTTGATTCGCCAAAATTGTTTGCCGTTCCCGTAATTGTTGTTGACTCTGATCGGCCTGTTGGCGCTGTTGTAATTCATGCTCGCTTACCAAATGGTGGCGGGTCAATAAATCATGGCGGGCTTGGTCAGTTGCCGCGATCTCCTGCTGCACCCGGGTCGTCTGTTGCTGATAATAAGCATAGTCCTGATCACCTGCCCGTAAATTAGTCAATTGTGTCTGCTGTGCGGCCACAAAATCGCTGATCTGGCTGATCGCTGCTGCAGGTTCAACATTGGCTAACGGTAACCAGGCGCGCGCAAAATCAAAACCAGCTAACCACTGGTGCAACTGATAAGTGGTCTCATTTTGCCGTTCCGTTAGTTGCGCCTGTTGCTGCTGACAAGCCAATAAACGGGTAAAATCGTGCTGATGATTCAAGATCACATCATCACTTAAGGACCCATAATTATACCGGCCCTTTAATGACTCCCAGGCCGCGGTGGCTGCTGCTAAGTTGGCTTTGGCTTTATTGAGTTGTTGCGTTAAACCCACTAATCGTGCTTGCTGCTGATCTAATTTAGCTAAGGCCTGCTGCCATTGCTGTTGTGTCGCAGTAGTCGTTGGCGTAACTGATTGCTGCCGCCACTGCCAGATCAATCCTGCTACACCACCAACCGCCACTAATTTAAGCCACTTCGGCAGTAATAAACCGATCACCAGCACCAAGCCCCAGACCAAATAACTTTGCTGCTTACCATGCCGTTGACTGCGGCTTTGGGGTGATTGTAACTGATTTTCCAGTTGTGCAACCTGTTGTTCCGCTGTTTGGTTTTGCTGCGTTTGTTGCTGTAAAACGGCTTGTTGTTGCTGAATTTGCTGCTGTAATTGTTGCCGCTGTTCCTGATTATGGCGTGCCTGGGTCAGATCTAATTGACTAAGCGGTTGCTGGGCGGTTGTGACCCCTAATTCCGTCTGCAATTGTTGTTGTTCTTGTTGCAATACCTGTTGCTGTTGCCGCAACTCGGCACTGACCTGTAACGCCGTTTGCATCGTGGTCACCTGCACCATTTGCTCAGTAAACTCAGCCTGATGCTGTTGATAAAATAAAAAGGCCGGTGTCAACTGTTGTTCGCCAGTAGCCGCATTTAACTTGGCCGTCAATTGTTGCAATTCCGCTTGCTGACTATGGTGTTGTTGCTGTAAAGCTTGAAAAGCTTGATAAACCTGCGGCGCCAAACTTGCTGGTTGCTGCGCTAATTTTCGCTGTAAGGCCTGCCAATTCTGATAATTTGGCCAACTGCGTTGTAATTGACTCAAAGTATTGATGGTTGGGCGGGTAGTTGCGATCTGCTGATCTAATGTGGTCACCAGTGCTTGTTGCCGCTGAACCTTTTGCTGCTGGGCCAAATAAGTCGGTAAAGTTGCTTGAGCATTAGCCAATTTGGCCTTTAAAGTGGTCAATTGATTGAACGCTTGATTTAGCGGCCACACGCGTCCGCGTGGCTTGTATAAGCGAGCGGCCTCACGGCGGTATTTTTGCGCTAAATGCAGCCATTCTTGACTACCTGCCGCGCCAACAGTTAATAACTGGCGGCTAATATCAGTTTGCTGCAACTGAAAGATTGCCGTTAAGGCTTGCTGATCAAACCGAAAGATCTGGCGAAATAGCTGACCATTGATTGGCGCTAATAGTTGCTGTAAAAAGGCTTCATCATGGTGCTGGCCGTCAGCTGTAGTCACCGTCACTTCACCGCCGGCCCGGCCAGCCACACGTTTGACAATGTATCGTTGCTTATTTTGCACCAAGGTTAACTGACCACCATAGCTGTGGCCACTTTTAGGAATATATTGGGCATAAGGTTGTTTTTTCGTGGCAAAGCCAAATAAAACGCCATCAATAAAAGCGCTAAGGGTAGATTTACCCGTTTCATTATCCCCCTGAAAAACCTGGAGCTGCGGATCAAAATCAAAATGCTGCTCGTACCATTTACCAAAGCCATAAATATCGACCGCTTCAATCCGCATCAGCTTCACCTGTTCCTGCACTTTCTTGCAATAGATTCAGCACCTGGGCTTGTAAGGTTGCCGGTAAATCGGCCTGACGTAAAGCCGCCATTAAGAAATCAGGCTGCGTCAGCGGCCGCGCCACTTGCGCAATATTATGCGCATTAAAAACCGCTTGCGCACTGGCCTGCCAGTTACTTTGATCCAGCTGGTTAAAGCGGCTACCGGCTGCGACTTGCGCTTTTAATGCGTAGATCCAACGCCAAGGCTGCGCCAATGGTTGCTTTTGTAAATAGCCTAATAATTCGCCATTTGTAATTCGTTGTAAAAGCGCGGCACTTAATTGTTCGGCATCGGTTAAAGTTACTTGTAACAGTAAGGCTTGCGGTTGCTTAAAGTTAGCCACTGCCTGTTCAATGGCATTGATGATCGTTGTCAAGCGCACCGCACCAGCAACAGAAACCGCACACGTTTGCCACTGGATCGGTGCTACTTCCTGAAATTCAGGCTGTAATTGCTGACCGTGTTGGCGGACTAAATAATAACCGCGCGCACCGGCTTCATTAGGATTACGTCCTTGTGGATTACCTG
Source organism: Loigolactobacillus binensis (assembly GCF_005405165.1). Classification (GTDB taxonomy): domain Bacteria; phylum Bacillota; class Bacilli; order Lactobacillales; family Lactobacillaceae; genus Loigolactobacillus; species Loigolactobacillus binensis. The sequence continues at coordinate 17,767 of NZ_BJDN01000002.1, read as the reverse complement.
CGTAGACGATCGGTGGTTCGGCTTGCAAAATTTGATGCTGATGGATGTGGCCTAAAGCCCAATAATCGTAATGCTTTTGGTTGAGCTCCGCCACACTAAAAGGGGCGTAAACCGCATGTTGACTAGCTACCCCACTTTGACTGCCGTGCAACAAACCAATTTGAAAATCAGCCGTTGTTTTAACGGGAAATTGAGCAGTCATATCCTTTTCCACCCAGCGTTGAGCATAACTAAAGCCGCTTAATGCCACGGTTTGACCGTCTTTTGTGGTTAAATGATAGGTTGTGCCGGCGCTGGGAAAAATATGGGTATTAGGTGGCAATGGTAATTCCGCCGCCGCGTCGGCAACGTAATCGTGGTTGCCATAACTTAAATACACAGGAATTTGTGCTGTAGCTAAGCGCTGTAACTGCTTTTGTAAAAACAACTGCGCCTGAATACTGCGTTCGGCCCGATCATATAAGTCCCCGACTAGACAGACAAAATCCACTTGTTGCGCCAAGGCCGCATCGACAATTTTAGCAAAGGCCGTGAACGTGGCCGCGTAGATCTGCTGCCACAAGGCTTCTGGCGCTGTCCGCAAACCTAAAAACGGCGTGTCTAAATGTAGATCCGCTGCATGAATGAATTTCATTGTTGTGGCCTTCCTTCCGTAAAAATAAAAAAACGGCCCGCGAGCGTCTAGTCAGTGTGTTGCCCCCCGACCATTCGTCCCGCGCGACCGACTTGAATTGCGCTAATTAATTTGCATAAAGCTCTTGTACTGGTTTAGTGATGATCTGGTTTAAATCATCCATAATTTGACTCATTGCTTTTTCTTTTTCCATCAAGGCCTGAACTTCTTTGAACTGGCCGACCTTTTCAGCTAAATCATGCGCTTGCTTGATTTCCGCATCGCCTAATTCTTGGCCTTGCATTTGTTTTTGTTGTAGTTCAATGTTGATTTTCTGAAATTGCTTGAACATATCGTAAGCTGGCTTATTTTGCTTCATTGCATTGTAAGCTGCCTGTAATGCAGCAAATTCATCGATCTGCCGTAATTCGCCTTCTAATTTGTTTGCTGTATCGTATACATTGACTGCCATGTTGGGCCTCCGTTAATTTAATTTATGCCTCAGCTACGTGCTTAAACAGGTAACGACCGTTAGCAAAAACGAACTGCAGTCCTGCTCAAAACACAAGCTGACTGCCACCAGTTTTAAAAATCCTCTAAAAGCTAGTTTGCAAAGCTGATCTAAGCATTATAGCTATTAGTATAACATGTTTTATAGCGTTTTCCTAGTAAGAAACGAACATCTGTACGCTTAATTACCAAACAACCCCTTAACTGAATCAAACCAACTTTTGGCCTTAGTCGTTGCTGAATCAAGGTTGGACTTCGCCTTAGCGGCACCGTTTTTCACTTGATCCCAAACATCAGAAGAATTGGTAGTTTGTTCTGCACTAGCCCGTGTCTTTGCGTCCTTGGTGCTAAATTTGGTCTGCGCAGTGTTCGGTAAAATATTTTCCATCTCGGACTTCCAAACTTTGGCTACCCCTTCTTCACTGATTCCTTGCAAGAAATGACTGCTATCGGTACTGTCAAAACCGATCCACGTTGCCACCACCACGTCTGGCGTGTAACCGACGACCCACTGATCTTTAGTGCCAAAGCCATAACTATCTGGTACTTCAGTGCTCCCAGTTTTACCAGCAACGTCATAACCACTTGGCTTAGCCGAAGTCCCCGTTCCGTAGTCAAAGACGCCAAGCATCATGCTCGTCATTTCCTTAGCCGTTTTCGCTGACATGACCCGTTTGGTCTTCGTGGCCGTATTATCGACGATCACGTTACCACTAGCATCAACGATCTTCGTAATAAAATGACTGGTTGGTCGCTTGCCTTGATTGGCAAACGTAGCGTAAGCACCAGCCATCTGGTACGGTGACACCCCGATATTCAATCCACCTAAAGCCATCGCTAAATTCTGATCACTTTTTGGTAAACTGATCCCGAAATTCTTAACTGACTGGACCCCTTTTTGAACACCGATTTGATCCAGCAACCACACTGCCGGTGCATTTAAACTTTGGGCTAGCGCACTATACATAGAAACCTTGCCGGCATAATTATTACCATAGTCAGTTGGCGTATAATGATTCGACCCGTAGGAAAGTTTCTTATCAGTTAATTGGGAATCATAATGGTAACCATTTTCCAATGCTGGCGTGTATACCGCTAGTGGCTTCATGGTCGAACCAGGTTGGCGCTTGATTTGCGTGGCCCGGTTATAACCACGAAAAACCGGCTCACTGTTACGCCCACCAACCACGGCGGCCACCCCGCCGGTTTGTGGATCCATGGCGACTGAGGCACCTTCAACTTGCGTACCGTCCGTTGCACTGGCCGGAAAAACACTGCTATCCGAAAAAGTATTGGTCATCTGTTTTTGGTAGGTTTGGTTTAGCGCAGTGTAGATCTTATAACCTTTGTTCATGATTTCTTCTTCAGTCAAACCATAACGACTGATGGCCTCATTGATCACCGCGTCAAAATAATAGGGATAGCGGTAACCATTTGTCGAATTATAATTATCCTGTAAGTTTAAGCTCGCTTGCTTCGCCGTCGCGGCCTGGCTAGTTGTTAATTTATTATTAGTCACCATCAAGCTTAAAATCAGGTTGCGCCGGGCAACATTATTTTTCGGATGGTCGATGGGATTATAAAAGCTGGGGTTACGCAACATTGCCACCATGCTTGCGGCCTCTGCGGTATTGATCTCAGCAGCACTTTTACCAAAATATTTTTCCGCAGCGTCTTGTACCCCCCAAACCCCGTTACCAAAATAAGCATTGTTCAGGTACATGGTGATAATGTCTTTTTTGCTATAAACTTTATTGATCTCAATGGCCAAAAATAATTCTTCAGCCTTACGTGTCAGCGTCTGTTGTTGGGTCAACAAAGCGTTTTTAGCTAACTGCTGAGTCAGTGTACTCCCACCACCGCTGATCTGACCGTGGTGGATCACGTAGCTGACTGCCGCCCGGGCGTACCCTTTGATACTAAAACCGGGATTAGTCCAAAAGGTGCGATCCTCCGTCGAGGTTACCGCATTTTGAATCTGGGTGGAGATTTTATTGTACCCGACATAGGTACCTTTCTGCGCGTATAGCGAACCAGCCTTTTGATCCTTGTAATCATAGATCGTAGTGGTGGTTTGCAAATTAGTCTTCAGATGTTCCACATCGGATGTTTTAGCCAAAAAAGTCAGGTAGGTGCTAAAAACTAGAAAAATTAGCAGTAGCACTAATAATACCCAGCGTGTGAGTAAAAAGCGCCGCCAAAAATGGCGCAACGCATGCCAAAAGCCGTGCCAATAGGGCGCTAAAAATTGCGTGACCGGAGCGAAAGCCCGACCTAGCGCAGTTAAAAAACGGCGAATATTAGTTAAAAATTTTTGCATATCAATCCTCATTTACTAAAGTGTTCTATACTCAAGTAGGTTGCAAAACAAGCTGATTGCTCGGCGGCGCCAAACTCAGAATAAACCAGTCACCGCTACGGGCCAAGCCAAAGCGATTTTGGTATAACCCGTAACTCAAGGTCTAGCCACTTTTTGAATCACGTGCACAAGCACTGATCGCTGAATTGCCATTACATTGTAGCATATTTACCGCACTAGAAACTTAAGCCTGGTTTAAGTTTAGGTGAAGCCGTGCACCAACACCACCGACTTTAGTCGCAACTATCATTTGGCAAGGCGGATTTTTTTGGTTAAAATAAGAACAGTCAAAAAAACGAAGGAAGTATTTCATGCAAAAATGGCAATATCATTGCACCGTCACTGCGGCCCAAACCGGCGAGCGGCTCAAGCAATACGTCCGCGGCGATCTTTTAGTTCCCAAAACGATTTATCATGAATTACGGATCCAGCGTGCGATCACGATCAACGGTCAGTATCAATCCGTTCATACGTTAGTTCACTCCGGTGATGATGTTGGTCTCACTTTTTCTAGTACGGATTTCAGCACGCCGGTGCCAGATTATCATGGTGGTGACGCGCGCCAAGTAGCCGTGTTATACGAAAACGCCGATTTATTAGTCGTTAACAAACCGATCGGAACCAAAACACACCCTAACCGGCCGGATGAGCAAGACAGTCTGATGAATCACGTCACCGCTTATTTACATTCACCAGCTTACGTCGTCCACCGCCTAGATCGCGATACTAGCGGTGCGATTGTGGTGGCTAAAAATCCAGTGGTACTGCCGATTCTGAATCGTCTGATCAGCAGTAAGCGGATCACCCGGCAATATCGCGCTTGGGTCCACGGTCATTTACCGGCCAGTGGAACCATCAGTTTACCGATCGGCCGTGATCCTTTGGATAAGCGTAAACGCCAAGTCGATGGTCCGAACGCCTTAGCCGCCATCACGCACTACAGCGTACTACAAGAAACACCGACGAAGTCGTTATTAGCGATTCAACTAGAAACTGGCCGCACCCACCAGATCCGTGTCCATTTTAGTTATTTAGGTCACCCTTTGGTCGGCGATGTTTTATATGATCCTGAAGCTACGAAGTATCCACGACTATTTTTGCATTCCGCAAAAATGCGGCTACTGCTGCCTTTTAGTTTTAAACCTGTGACGGTGACGGCACCGCTACCAGCCAGCTTCCTACAAGTGGATTGACCCGTAGGCCAAACAACAAGTTGCTAGGTGCCCAGCGATCCTGTCCTTTTAATGGCTCAATTTGCTTGAAAATCACACTTCAAGCCCGGAAGTTCTGGACTGATCATAAAAAGCTACCCACCAAAGTGAGTAGCTTTTATTGTTGTCTATTTCATTCCACAACCATCCGCTGTGTAAAGTAATCATGCACATATTGGGCCCCAGTACGATCAGGACTAATGATCAAAATCGTGTCGTGACCCGCTAAAGTCCCGGTAACTTGAGGAAACGCCAAATCGTCGATGATCGCTGCCAACGAGTTTCCATTCCCTGGTGCAGTATGGATCACATTGACAAATTCCACCTGTTTAACGGCCACAACTACTTCTGCAATGGACTCATCCAGACGCTCTGCTTCCGTTTTCTCACCACTGTGATAAATCGTATACCGTAATAGGCCATCAGTGTCGCGTTCCTTGACCACTTGCATTTCGCGGATGTCCCGGGAAATCGTGGCCTGCGTTGCGGGAATTCCTTCCGCCTCTAAGGCCGCCAATAACGCTTCTTGTGTGGCGATCGTATGCTGTTTGATGATCTCTTCAATTTTTGCTTGCCGAACTGCTTTTTTCAAAAATAGTCACCTCTGCTCCACAATAGCGGATAATTTTCATACTAAAAATTGGGAATGTTGCGGACGATGACCCTTCAGCTAGACCCAATGCCCCTAGTTGAACTACGGCTCTGTTCCGCAATAGCGGATAATTCTACTATCAAAAAAACTTGGCTTGATCACGAATCACTGCTCGGCTGAACTTGGACGCACGCGCAAATGCGTGAGCCTTCTCGTTCACCCGTTACTGATTAGCTTGATTATACCAAAAAATTCAAAACTTTACTCACTTTTACGAATAAAAATACGTTTTGGCGGTTTGACGTGCTGCTAGCTTCCTTGGTCAAAATACATATTGTCTGAGCCGCTGCTGTAGTTGCTGCTTAACAAGCGGTGGTAAAACCTTGATCTGACAATCATCACCTAAAAATAGCAACCAACTCACAGCCGCCGTAACGGTCTGTGGATCAGTCACATCAATATACCCGCTGACTTGTGCCGCCGTTTGAAAGGGGGATGTGTAAGCTAACAGTAGGCGAAACGGATGAAATTTTTTAAACTGGCCGATCGCAGCAACCCCTAATACTAAGGTAAAATTGGTCGGCGGTGTTTGCGCCCAAACACCGTAGTGGTCACCGCACAAAACACCACCCAAGTAAGGGGTGAAAGCTTGATTCCACTGGTCAAACAATAGAAAAAAGAGTTGTGCCGGAAGTCATTCACTTCAGCACAACTCTTTTTTGTACGCATAATATAGTCAAAACGTGGTTCACAAGACGGCTTATGTCGCACTCACTTTTTTATGATTACATTTCTGCTGGTGCTTCCACGCCTAACAAGGCCAAGCTTTGGGTCAAAACTTGGCTAACACTAGCAACCATGGCCAGCCGTGCCGTTTTTTCATTATCAGCAACTAAAACTTTAGTATTAGCGTAATATTTATTAAAATTCTTAGCTAAACGTAAAGCATATTTGGCAATGATCGAAGGCTCGTACGCTTTGCTGGCGCGAACGATCATATCGGGGAATTCCGCTAATTGCTTCAAAACATCCCACGCTGCAGGGTCAGTGATCGTATAATCGGCACGCGCGTTTAATTCAACTGCCGCCTTACGCAAAATACTTTGCGCCCGAGCGTTGGTATATTGCACATAAGGGCCAGTTTCGCCTTCAAACCGCACCACTTCTTCTAAATTAAAATCAAAATTATTCAAGCGTTCATTTTTCAAATCATGGAAAATAACCGCACCGATCCCGACTTGTTTAGCCACTTGTTGCTTATTGGCCAAAGCCGGGTTCTTCGCATCGATTTCTTTTTGTGCTAAGTCAACGGCATCATTCAGAACGTTCTCCAATAAAATAACGTGACCTTGCCGGGTCGATAATTTTTTACCACCTTGAGTGATCAAACCAAACGGAATATGGTGAATATCATCGGACCAAGCAAAGCCCATTTCTTTCAAAACAGCCTTTAATTGCTTGAAATGATCACGCTGCTCGTTACCGACAACGTATAAGGATTGTACAAAATGATACGTCCGTTTCCGGTAGATCGCCGCCGCAAGATCACGGGTGATGTATAAAGTTGCGCCATCACTTTTCTTGATTAAAGCCGGATTTAAATCATAGGCCGTCAAATCAACGATCTCAGCGCCCCGACTTTCTTTCAACAGCTTTTTGTCCGTCAACATTTGAACAACTTCGGCCATTTTATCATTATAAAAAGCTTCACCGTTAAAAGAATCAAATTTAATCCCTAGCATATTGTAGATCTTCATGAATTCTTTTAATGAAACCTCACGGAACCAAGACCACAGTTTAGTGGCTTCCTCATCGCCAGCTTCCAGCTTAACGAACCATTCGCGGGCCTCTTCATCTAATTCCGGATGTTCGACATCTTCCTGATGGAATTTAACGTAATATTTCAACAAATTAGTGATCGGATCAGCTTTAACTGCCGCTTCACTACCCCATTTCTTGTAACCAACGATCAATTTACCAAATTGCGTGCCCCAGTCACCTAAGTGATTGATTTTAACCGGTTTGTAGCCAACTTTAGCCAAAATATTAGCAATCGCGTTGCCGATGACCGTCGAGCGCAAATGACCCATTGAGATCGGCTTGGCGATATTCGGGCTAGACATATCAATCGGTACTTGACCTTGGTGACCCAAATCAGCGTCACCATACTGGTCTGCCTGCTGGAGAATTGTCTGGAGTAAGTCGTGACTAAATTGCGGTTTATCTAGAAAAAAATTAATGTAAGGACCAACTGCGACTACTTTTTCAAAGCCGGCTTGATTGATCTGTGCCACTAAATCAGCGGCGATTTGTTGGGGTGCTTTATGGAAAATTTTAGCGAGTTGAAACACAGGAAAAGCATAGTCCCCTAAATCAGAAGTTTTCGGGGTCTCGATTAATTTTGCCAGCGTTGCGTCATCTAGATGATCAGCCAACAGCGGCTTTAGCGCAGCAATAACACGGTTTTGTTCGTTCATAAGTAAACTCCTTTGTTTGAATGTCTTCAGTAAACACGTGATTTAAACGGCGGTCCAGTGCCAAGGTTCTGCCCCACGAATGGTCAATGATCAATCACGATTGTGTAATAATAACTAGCACCCTTTTAAAGCAGAGGCAAAAATAAAAACCGCAGGTTAAGCCCACCTCTTCCAGTTAAACTGTAAGAGACGAGATTTCCCCGCGGTACCACTCTTTTAGATAAAATATCCACTCATTATTTAATTGCTCCTCCAAAGGACGACTCAACTCGAAAATTACCTAGCTCCCACCAAATCTAGGCTCGCTGCGTATTCGCAGAGTTGATTATTTTTTTCACCGGAGCGACTTCGCTAGTTACTATACCCGATTTCCAATTAAAATTCAAGTCAAATAACGAACAAATGACCCATGGCGTAAGTCACAATCATGGTCAACAAACCAACCAACAAATTGCGCAATACGGCTTTGGTTCGGTTAGTATGCCCTAACGTTGCACTGCTATAGCCTGTCAAGATCAAGGCCAACGCGACTGCGATCACCGTCACTTGCACTTTCCAGCGCACCGGCACCAACGTGATCGTCAATAACGGCAAAACTGCCCCGGCGCTAAATGAAAGAAATGACGATAACGCGGCGTGCCAGGGGTTAAAATAATTACCTAACTCAATATTATATTTTTCCTGACAAGTGGCGCCTAGACCATCTTTCAGCATAAGCTCAGTGGCTACCTGCTGCGCCAATGCTGGCGAAATCCCTTTATCCAAATAGACTTGTGTCAAATCAGCTAGCTCCTCAGGATAATGATCGGCGATCGCCTGACGTTGCTTTTGTGCAGCTGTTTTTTGCATATCTCGTTGCTGACTGACCGATACAAATTCACCGCCACCCATGGAAAAAGCGCCGGCGATCAAACCAGAAATGCCAGCAATGAATAACGCAAACGAACTCTGTTGTGCACCGGCAACCCCGAGAACGATCCCAGCCGTTGAAATAATACCATCATTCATGCCTAGAACACCTGCACGTAAAACATTGAGCCACTCAGTTAACTTTAAGGATGGCTTAGCCGCCGAACGGTGAATATGTAAATCAATCATGTGATCGTTCCTTTCTTTGCTTGTTCTCATCTAACTGATATTTCTTCTCAATTATAACACGCTTTGTAACCGAATACAGTTAAATTAGAAATAACTTATGCTATCAGTTATAATAGTTGATTTAAAAACCGCTAAATCAATAAAATACCGCTTCAACTTAAAATAGCCTGGTATTTTCCCGCCCAAAATTGTGTGCGGACAAAAAGTGCCAATTGATCGTAGGCCTGGGCACTGGTAATAATATTACGTTCCACAGGTACGCCCCGGTTTAACCACAGCACCTTGTTCATCGCCAGTGCCCCGATTGCTTCTAATTGGTCCAAGGTTCTAGCCACCGAATACCGACTAACACCATAAATACCGCCCAGTATTTCTTGCGTCTGATAACAAACTTTTAACGCGTCAGCGTGGTAATAAATATTTTGTTGAACGGCTAAATAAGCCGCGTAACCTTTAATTTTCTCACTAGGTTTTTTCAATTTTAATTTGATCTGTTGCCAATCCGCAACATCAATTCGGGTAAACCCTTGCTGGTAACTTTCCCCAGTAAAATTAAGCGGTAATCGACAACAAAACCAGCCCTGAGTCCAATCCTGATTCGCAGTAAGCGGGGTAACACTGATGATCTGCTGCGTCACTAAATCAAGCAAGCTTTGCCGTAGTAACTTCTTCTTACGTGAATCTAGGCCTAGACTAAGCTGCAATAATTCGACTGAGATCGCCTGAGTTCGCATAAATTTAATTTCGGCAGTAACGATCCCAGGAAGCTGAAAAAGTGCTAAACCACCATAAACGGCCAAAGTTAAGGCATTTAAATTGGGAACCATAAAAATCGTGCGCGGTAAATTAACCGTTCCCAATTCAAGGGGTTGCTTCCCCAAATATTTGTCCCAACAATGAGCTTCGCGGTCGGTCATTTTTCTCAATTGCTGTTGTGGCATCAATGTTCACCTTCCTAATAAAAAATTAACGCTGCTTTAAATGCGTAGTACATTAAGTGCTTATTACTTAAGTTCTTAATACTTAAATACTTACTGTGGCGTTTTAAACAAAAACTTGTAAAAAAATATTTTAAAAACAACAATTTCAGTGATTTTTGCTATACAAAAGCACTCCTTTCTGTATATAAGTTACGCAAAAAATACGAGAAGTGTTTTTTTAACTTTTCAAAAGCTTATAAAAAAAACACTTTCGTACTGATATCCTTGCCAAACTAGGTAGCCGCAACACGACTTTCAAAAAGTTTTAACAAAACAGTTGACAGTTCATTCGGTACCGAACTATAATCATAAACGAAATAAAGTTAGGTACCGAACTGTTTCCCAAACAAAATGAAATGAGGCAACTATTTATGAGTGAATTTACCGATGAATTAATGAAGCAACTGCGTTTTATCAGTCAGGCCAGTAACGCTTTTATGCGCGACAATAAGCAAAAATTGACCGGCCAACAACGGGTGCTGGCGGTGCTGGCCCACACGGATAACTTGAATCAAAGTTATTTGGCGGAAATTTTAGACTTGCGCCCCAGCTCACTGGCCGAATTATTGAAGAAAATGGAATTAAACGGCGATATTGTGCGTACCGAAGACGCCAACGACAAACGAATCAAGCAGGTGGCCTTAACTGAGCAAGGCCGGCAAAAGGCGCAAAAAAACGCCGCCCAAAAAACAGCCGACGCCAGTGAAACCTTTTTTAATGGTTTAAACGAAACCCAGCAGCAAGAATTCGCCGACTATTTAGCCAAGATCACCGCTGGCTGGCCGGAAGATTTCCAACATGAGTCGCGGCGTTTCGTGGACCCGCTGGACCGTCTGCAAGCGATGCAAGACCTGCACGACGCCTTTACCGCGCAATACGGCGAGCGCCAGAACCTATCGGCGGAAGAAATGAAAGATCTGAAAGCGCAAATGCGGCGGGCGATGCACGAGATGCCGTTTATGGGACACCGCGGTATGCCTGGTTTTAGTGGCGGCCCCCGCGGTGACCGTAGTCATCATCATGGCTTCCGCCGCGATCCCCGCGCCGGTTTCTGGGATCAACGCCCTGACGGTGAAAAGCCCAACGAAGATGATTGGAAAGATTTTTAGAGACGGAAGAAGGCAGTTAACATGCGTAATCCAACATTAGCGGCGGAACTACCGGCCGCTAAAGGCAAATTTAAATTAAACGATTTTCTCCATTTGATCAATAGCGTTAACCCGAAAAAAGTGCTGTTCGCCGTTGGGATCTTGTTCAGCCTAGTCACCAGTGGCGCCAGCTTGATCGTGCCGCAATTGACTAAAGGGCTGATCGACACCAGCAGCCTGAGCAAAATCAACGGGCCGATGATCGCCGTTTTAGTCGTTGCTTTTTTGGCCCAATTAGGTTTCGGTACTTTAGGCGGCTTCTTACTCCGTTATGTCGGTGAAAGTGCCGTTAAAACACTGCGCGAACGCTTGTGGACCCACCTGCTAAAATTACCTGTCGATTACTTTGACGAGCACAAATCAGGTGAAAGTAGTTCGCGCTTAGTGAATGATACTAGCGTGATCAAGGATCTGGTCACCCAGCAGTTCCCCAACTTCATCACCGGTGCGATCCAATTAGTCGGCGCGATGGTCATTTTATTCGTGATGGATTGGAAAATGGCGCTGTTGATGTTTAGCGCCGTGCCAATTATCGCTTTGATCCTATTGCCGATCGGTCGGTTCATGGCACGGATCGGCCGCCAGTTACAGGCCGCTACCGCCGACTTCAACGCTGACGCCAGTGAAAAACTGGCCGATGTGCGCCTGATCAAAGCCAGCAACGGCGAAACCTTTGAAAAGGTCACTGGTGGTCATTTTATTGACCGCATCTTCACTTTAGGCGTTAAAGACGCCAAAATCGAAGCCGTGCTGCAACCGATCATGATGACGGCGATGTTAGGCCTGTTTGTCGGTATCCTCGGCTACGGCGCCGTCCGTGTCCAATCGGGCACACTGACTAGCGGCTCATTGGTTGCTTTCCTACTCTATTTGTTCAACATTATTGCGCCAGTGACCACCTTTGCCACTTTCTTCTCCCAAGTGCAAAAAGCCATGGGCTCCACCGAACGGATCCAGGAAATTTTGGCCACGGAACCAGAACCAGCCGATCAGGCCACCGCCGTTGACGTTGTCGGCCAAACCATGACTGTGAACGACCTATCCTTTGGCTACACCGCTGATCAACCAATTTTGCACAACGTTAATTTTACCGCCAAACCGAATACAGTGGTCGCCTTCGCTGGCCCTAGTGGCGGCGGTAAATCAACGATCTTCGCGTTGCTGGAACGCTTTTATCAACCAGATACCGGCACGATCAAAATTGGTACCCAAAATATTCAGGATATTGATCTGGCCAACTGGCGCCGCCAAATCGGTTACGTTTCCCAAGACAGCGGCGTTTTTGCCGGTACGATCCGCGAGAACCTACAATACGGCCTCGACAAAACGTTGACCGACGCTGAATTATGGCACGGCTTAGAACTCGCTTACGCCGACCAATTTGTCCACGACTTTACTGCTCAATTGGACACCCAGATCGGCGAACGCGGCGTCAAGCTGTCCGGCGGCCAAAAACAACGCCTCGCCATCGCCCGCGCCTTTCTCCGTGATCCGAAGATCTTGATGCTGGACGAAGCCACCGCCAGCCTGGATTCACAATCCGAAGAAAAAGTTCAGCGCGCCCTCGACCAGCTAATGGTCGGCCGCACCACGCTGGTGATCGCCCACCGGCTTTCCACCATCGTCGACGCCGATCAGATCTACTTTATCGAACACGGCGCCGTCACTGGTCATGGCACCCATAGCGAATTGATGCAGAGCCACGCCCTGTATGCACAGTATGTGAATGAACAAGTCGTGAATTAAGCAGCAGACCTATCTGGAACTCAGCAGATAGGTCTGTTTTTTGTACGAGCTACGCTATAATAGAATCGCCATATATGTTTCGATCTCCTTTCGCACTTTAAATAGCTTGGCATATTCGATCAAACGGTCTAAATTCTTATTTGATTGCCGGGCATATGCCGTCATAGCCTGCTTGATTGTTTCCACATCAGAACGGTCACGCTTGCGTAAAATGTCGCATAAAGTTCGCTCAAGATCATAGGTCCACAAATTATTTCCACCAGGTCCCACAACCTCAATGAGTCCAACACCATACAGATGTTGTACCTGACGATAGGTTTTTAAAGGTGCGCTCAGATCTCCTTGAAGTGAACAATTGATTGGAAAATTCATTTCATACGTATCTGGCGTTCGATCAAGCATGCCATGCAGAAATAAAGCCGTATCCTTAAAAAAAATACCGCGTGAATACCTAAATTGAAGCGCAAATAAATCATCACCAAACTCGTTAGGATCAATATAAATACCCCGACCAAGTTTCGCTAAAGTGCCACGTTGATGCATTAAGCTCAATATTTTTGCGGAAACACCAAATTGCGCCGCATCTTTAGTTGTTATTTGACCATTATTTCTTTTTAAGAATTCAATTACTTTATCAAATTGCGTCAACATAAAATCCACCTACTTCCGTTATATATGCAAATTATATCACAGCATGCATATATAACGGAAAAATGGTCTTTAACAAGATCATAAACTATTTTTAGTGAACAACTCTGGCCTGTGTACTATCCCCCCTCCGATTAAACTTTAGTTACAGGCTCATTTCTGTTACTTGCACACTGAACAATACGGCGTACTTCAGTGTATAAGTAACAAGAATAACCCAGCATTTTGCGCACCTAATAATTAATATACGCAAATTAAGGCAATAATATTTTAACTAAAAAATATGGTTGTTCAGACTAACGTAAGCGCTATAATTAAATCAAAAAATACTAACACGTCCATTTACCAATACGGGGAGTTGAGCGCATGCAGCCACGTAAAAAATTAGCCGCGATTGTTGGCGGCAACACCCTGATTCAAATTTTGTTGATCGTTATTTTTCAACGTTTATTACCGGCACAGATCCCCACCCACTTCGGCTTTACCGGACAAACCGATAGTTATAGTTTCACTGGTAATCCGTTACTAGCAAGTCTCGTTTTGATCTTAATATTTAATCTCGGCGTGTTTCTACTGAATTACGCTAACTTTTTGATTCCACATCTATTCCAAGTTTTTAGTCTTTTTTTGGCGGCCAGTTTGTGGGTGATTTTGTTACGCCTGCTATTGCACGTCACTTGGCTGGTTGCTTTGCAGTTCGGACTCAATATTGTGGTAACGGTAGCACTGAGTTACTTAGTGTTGCGCTATGTCGTAACCTATTTACGGTTTAAATAACTACTAATTGAAAGGCTGGTGGCGGTCATGCTTATTTATGGCGTAGGTATTCTTTTTCTAGTCCTCTTTGGCTTTTTTGCAGTGGTTAAAATTCCGATCAATCACTGGTTTGGCTACCGTACGCCAGCATCGATGCGCGATGAAAAAAGTTGGCGTCTTGCCAATCGTTACATGGGTAAAGTCAGCATCATTTGAACTTTACTGTACCTACTGTTTTATTTTATTTTGACTCAGTTGCACATTAGCACCACCGATTCTGATAATTGGGTGTTCGGCTACATCGTGATTCCTTTTGTTGGCATTGGATTGACCGAGTTGAAGTTACGTCGATAGCCAAAAACGCCGTACTGAATTGTAAGTACGGCATTAAGTGTCCTACAGTCATTAGACCTCTTGTCTAACAATTGTAGGGCACTTTAATTACGTATTCTCTTTTTATATACATTATTTATCAATAAGTAATTGACACATTTTGTAAAACATGTTTTACTTTAAATGTAAAAAGTATTTTACTTTTTGCTGGAGGTGTGAGCTTGGAAAATACCATTCGCGTTCGGCGGAAACAACTTAAATTGTCACAAGCGGAACTAAGTGAACTAACCGCAGTGACGCGACAAACAATTAATGCAATCGAAAACGCAAAATATGATCCTTCATTAGAATTAGCATTTAAACTGGCTAGTGTATTACACACCACCGTGGATAATTTATTTGATCACGGGGTTGAAAAGCATGAGTAGCACAATAAGTAAATAATGACGCCATTTAGGGTACTTTTATTGAGCTCAATTTGAAATATTACCAACTTAGAATAAATATAATGGCGCATGAAATCTACGGGGGGATTTATGATGAATACTAAAAAACATATTTTGCAGGTTGCAGTTGGGGCAACATTGATGTTTGGAGTCATATATTTACTTAGTATACTTGGTATTATTTACGGTTCGCTGAGTAATATTTCATCTACAGTCAGTCTCCTTATTGTGTTACTCATTTTAATAGCTGTTTTTACTTCATTTAAATTAACAGGCAAACAAAGTCGGAAAGCAAAATGGTTGGATCTTAATGAAGACAGCTACCCCGCCGATATGGAACATAATGACGAACGCGAATGGCGTATGATGCTAACCGCTACTTATATTTCTCTACGTATTTTGATCGGTTTTATTTCTTTAGCTTTGGTCCCAATTATCATTGTGGCCTATGCAGGTATTAGCGTCAATGGAAGTTTAGTTTTATTATATGCACTATCAGTATTAACATTGGCACTTTTAATTCAAGAATGGTGTTATGTACTGGTCTATTGGCACCTGGATCGCTAATATACTTTCCGAGTAACAAAAGCCACTTTATAGATAAAATCAATTTATCTGTAAAGTGGCTTTTTATTTTTTGTTGATCAATATCCAAAAACAGGTTCACAACGTGATTTGCTGGTACATCGCACCTGCAAAGACCACTAAAACAATGATTGCTATAACGATATATTGCTGTTCATTCGGCAGCAAAAAATTTAGTTCTACACAATCATTGTCTACTCGCTGCCGCTTTGCTTTAAAAATCAGCAATTCATTCACCAACAACTGTAACACCGGTAAGATAAAAATTTGCCAAGCTGGTCCCACCGCATCCACTTTATCATTATCCGCAATATGCGTTGCAATTGTGCTAGGCGCAATGATGAAACAGATAAGCCCGAATAAAACACTTAGCAGTGAAATCAACCTAATAATAAATTTAAATTTTTGCATCCCCTATCCCTCCAGGCCATATTATACGCTTCGAAGGATATGATCAGTACTAAATAATGCCGATGTTAAGTAAAATTAGGTAGCGTGTGCCAGCTTATTTTCAATGAACCTAGTGAATACTGCCGCGTTTATTTCCCCAGTCTAGCCTTAAAACTAAGCGCAAAACCGATCCCCAAAAATGAAATCAGCGCCGTGCTTAACATAACCGCCTTGAAGCCGGCGGTAAACATTGACGCACTAAGCGTACTGCCAAACTGATAAAATACGCTCACCGCAACCGTGGTGCCAACCGCGCCGCCTAGCAAACGAAACACGTTATAAATTCCGGAGGCTTTACCGATCGATTGACCGTCGACGGCGCCTAACACAGCCTTTTGCAGAGCTGGCCCCGCCATTGACAGTCCGGCGCCAGCGATCACTAACGGCACGATCATTTGCCAGTACTGAGCTTGTCCGTTTAAAATGAGCATGATCAACAAATAGCCTAGCCCCTGCAAAAATAAGCCTAGCACCGCGATCGCTTTTTCACCAAAATGATCAACGGTGGAACCGGCAAATGGCGCGATCACAACTAAAGTGCCTGTCCACGGCAACATTTCTAGGCCCGCCTTAAGCGCATTCGCCGAACCCGCAATTTGCAAAAACTGCGGCAAGAAAAAGACAACGCCATACATTGAAGCGTACAGGAGAAAAGTCGCCATATTGCCACCAGTAAAAGTCCGCGATTTAAAGAACTTAAGCGGAATCATCGGTGTGGCCTCTTTGTGTTGGCGGTAAATAAACCACACGCCTAATAACACACTGAGCAACCCTAAACTTAGCGGTAAGGTTGCGTTGGTGCTTGAAGTCAGCGCCGATAAAGACCAGATGAGCCCTGCAAACGCCAGCGTGAT
The DNA here is from genome assembly GCF_005405165.1 of Loigolactobacillus binensis. Lineage (GTDB taxonomy): Bacteria > Bacillota > Bacilli > Lactobacillales > Lactobacillaceae > Loigolactobacillus > Loigolactobacillus binensis. The sequence continues at coordinate 961 of NZ_BJDN01000002.1, read as the reverse complement.
CAAGCTGGCATCGAGCCAGCTCAACCGATCACTACTGCCTTTACTTTCTGGCAAGTGCCGCTTAGACAAATAAATTGCCCCAATGCCGATCGGTACGTTGATCCAAAAAATCCATTGCCACGCCAGTTTAGCAACGATCAAACCACCTAGTGATGGCCCAACGATCAAGGCTAAGCCACCAATACCGCTCCAGATACCCAACGCTTTGCCCCGTTTTGCGGCCGGCAATGCATGGGATAAAATTGCCATCGACATCGGCGTCATCACCGATGCGCCGATTCCCTCAATGATGCGCGCACTCACTAAGAGCGTAATATTAGGCGCCAACGCACACAAAATGGAACCGAAGGTAAAAATCAGAATCCCCCAATTATAAATTTTTCTGCGCCCGCTCCGCTCGCCTAAGGATACCCCGACCAACAACACCGCCGCGATCGTGATGTTATAGGCATTTAACGCCCATTGCAACGTACTAACCGAAATTTGGAAATCATTTCTGATCGCCGTCGTTGCCGTTGTGACGATCATTGAGTCCATCATCGACATGAAAAAACCTAGCGATGTTAAAACCAAGATCCAAGTGGTGCTACTGCATTTATTTTGCATGATTAATGATGTGCTCCTTTCAAGGTCAAAATAAATAGTTAAAAAGTTTTCGAACTATTCAACAGTAGCACTTCCACTTTTTCCTGACAAGGTGATTTTTCCAAAATAAAAAGACAAGCTTCTGAGTATAGTACCTCAGCACTTGCCTATCGCGACACTGATTCAAATTTAAATGGCTCTATACTTTTTCCTGTTGATCGTTTACAAAGTGGTAAGCTATTAACAGGATTTTTTGTGCAAAAAAGAGCCCACAGCCCCCATCCAAAAAATCCACCCACAACAGTATCATTTAAAAGGATATGAGAAAACCGTGAACCCTATAGACCATCATATAAAATTTGCGCTCAATATTAAA
>NZ_BJDN01000001.1 GCF_005405165.1 Loigolactobacillus binensis | reverse complement strand
TCACGAATTGAAGACCATCGGTTTTTTGTTCAGGCTCAAGGCACCAATAAACAGACGATGTACAAAAGAACGCCTTCACCGCTAGTATAACGGCAAAGGTGTTCTTTTCATAGATGGTTACGCGCGGCGGCCGCGCGGAGAGTTTTTTGTGCCAACGTTTGCGCCAACCAATCAGAATAACCCTGCTCGCGCTCGATCGCGTGTTGCAAAATTAAAAAATGGCCGTAATTGTCAGTTTTACTGGCTACGGCGCTAAATTTACGCGTCATTTGTTTTTGCAGATGGGCCAGCTTAGCTTGATGTAGCCTTAATTGTTCCGTTAGCATTGGCTGCAGCATGGGGTCGTCAGCGTTTTGAACGAAATACAACTTCAGAACGAATTCGTCTTTACTCGCGGTCAACTCGGTGGTCGGTTCGTGGAGCCAATCGCTGAGTTGCGCCTGCCCGGCCGCCGTTAATGAGTAAACTTTTTTCTCCAGCTTTTCGCCACTTAATTGGAGTTGATGGGTGATCAGGCCGGCGGTTTCTAGCCGTTTTAATAATGGGTAGATCTGGCTGTGATTGGCGTTCCAGAATTCGCCGATATCCGCGGTAAAGGCCTTGGCGATGTCATAGCCGGTCAAATCGTGCTCGCCTAGTAGGCCGAGGATGATGTATTTTAATTTATTTTTTTGCGCCATATCTAACTCCTTGACTTTTATTTAAAGTGAGTATAACATAATCATATATTTTAAAACATGTAATTATATACATGATTAAAAATACTTAATTGGAGGCTATTTTGATGACGGAAAAAACTTTTAAAACTTTAGCTGATTTTTTAGGCACTCACTTTATTTACACTTATGCTAACGGTTGGGAATACGAATGGTACGCTAAAAACGACCATACTGTTGACTACCGCATTCACGGTGGCATGGTCGCTGGCCGCTGGGTCACTGATCAAGCAGCCGATATCGTGATGTTGACCGCCGGCGTTTACAAAATTTCGTGGACGGAGCCAACCGGCACTGACGTGGCGCTGGACTTCATGCCTAACGAAAAGAAATTACACGGCACGATTTTCTTCCCTAAGTGGGTCGAAGAACATCCTGAGATCACGGTCACTTACCAAAACGAACACATCACTTTAATGGAAGAATCCCGTGAAAAGTACGAAACTTATCCGAAATTGGTCGTGCCCGAATTTGCCAACATCACCTACATGGGCGCGGCGGGTCAAAATAACGAAGACGTCATCAGCGAAGCGCCCTACGCTAACATGCCCGACGATATTCGCAACGGCAAGTATTTTGACGAAAATTACCACCGGATCAACAAATAAAATATTCAGGTTTTGCGCACTACCTAGTGCATCGTAGCCATCATAAATGAAGCCTTTAGTTAATTTCTAGAACGATGAATTTCGGCTAGTGCAAAACAGAATTAGTTTGGTTCCATTCCGGCGCTGGCGTATGGAACGCGTGGCGCGTTGACGAGCTAATTTTCTTTCCAATTAAGCCCATGCGGAAAAGAAAATGGATCTCGTCAATCGCGCAAGGTGCTAAATGACCACAGTTCGGTCATCAAGCACCTTCGACACAGCTGATACGTCAGCGCCTCCATTCCACCTTGGCAACAATTGAACGTTAATCATTGAGTAGTTCAATCGTCTGATTAGCACAATTGGGTGCAACTAACAGTTTTAATAGTTCGCAAGTCTAAAATTGAATAACATTGTCGACTGCAAACGTTGCTGAAAATGAATTCGCCATATGGCATTCACGGGCATAACTGATTTTACCGTAACTGCCACCTACTCAAATAATGTTTGAATGCTTAACTGCGGCCAGATGAAATGGAGGCGCGCGAGTGACCACTGGCGCTCGTTCTTAATAACTAATCTTATCAAGTATCTATTGTCAGAGCATATTCGCTAAACAGATTTTGCTTGCCGATGTCGATTGGACTAAGCCAAAAACCGGCAAGTCCAAGTCGCACTCGTTGTCATGTTTCTTGCGGTGACCGAAACGGTTTGAGTTGAGGAAACGCAGTTGCGGACTTTGCAACTACGCTCCTTAATTTTGCCACAAGAATGGACAACGACGCGTTAATCAAGACCTTGGAACAAAGTCTACCGCTATTAGCTAGTCCGTCCTCGCGCACCGGAATGGAACCAAACTAAATCTGCTTACATCTAGTTTATTTTAAAAATGCTAGCTACGCTGCACTAGATCAGTAATCTCATTTGCCAATCGTGACTAGGCGCAGAAACCTGTTTTTTTGTACATTTATTTAATACAAGACAGCTTAAAATCATTCTGCTATAATCAGGGCATCAAACATAGAATCGAGGCCCAAGTATGGCTTACAAAGTTGATTTTAAAGAAGTTGCCACCACTGGTTTAGAAAGTTCACCGGTGGCTGCCGCTTTAGCTGGTTTACGCGCCAACGAAGCGCGTTATTTCTGGAACAAATTTAAACACGAGTTCGTCACCGTTCCAGCCGCGGAAGACCCGGCGACACTGAAATGGATCGAAACGATTTTGGCCGAACGTGACATGCATTTCCCGTACAAGGCGCTAGAAGTGACTTCATTTGAAGCAGAAGGCACTAAGTTCGCCTATGTTTTTTACGAAAACGGGTTGGCGGTCAATATTATGTATGGCCTCGCCGAAGGTAGCAAACGCGCCGTTGGTTTCAAGTTAAGTGACGGCATGGAAATTCCCGCTGAGTTTGCAGGCAAATTTAAATTTGCCCGCCAACGCTCCAAACTAGCCGGCACGATCCGCGGTTCCTTCTTTGTGATCAAAGGTAACTATTAAACACAAGTACAATTACTTGTGTTTTTTTGTTTAAAATTAGGGATATCCCTAAAAAATGTAACCGCTTTATTGATTTTTTCTGGCTTCGTGCTATGATGAAGTTGTGATATATTTTCTCCTTTAGTACCGTAACTTTGTAGCAGCATTCAGCCTACTACTCAAGCCAGCCATCGCGTTTATAGCTGGCTTTTTTGTTGTCTTTAAATTCAGTTATGGTTGCTCACTGGCAATGCTATTTAAAACACGAATCGCCGTTTGTAACTGCGCCGCGTCAAATTGTTGCAACCTTTTGGCTAAGTGTTCGTGTTCCAACGTATGCATTTTACTGTGGATCACGGCCACCTGCGTGCCAACGGTCGTGATCGCCAGCAGCACTTCTTTTTTGTTTTCCGGTCGTTTGGTTTTCGTGATCAGCGCCGCCTTGGTCAACCGTTTAATGTAGCGCGAGAACATCCCTTGAGAAAACGGCACCTGCGCTTGCAATACTTTATACGGCACCCAGTCAGCGTCAGCCGCCGCTAACTGGCTTAAAATCTGCATCTCGGAATGCGTCATTTTCAACGCTTTAAACTTTGCGACGCTACTAGCCGGAATGTCATCTGCCAAATGGTCGACGGCAAATTGCCAAAAGTCCGCCTTAAAAACTTCGTGTTGCTGCTGCGCGTCGCGAATTGCGGCTAATAAATCAGTGATCTCATCTGTCATGCTCAAAACGCCTCCAAAATTAATTACCGGTAATCTATTGTTTTTATTTTATGTCTGTGTATAATAATTATATATTACCGGTAATCAATTTACAAACGAAAGAAGTTTTGACGATGAAAGCAGCAGTTGTAACTACCTTTGATCAAAAACCACAATACCAAGATTTCCCAGCACCAACACCAAAAACTAACCAAGAATTAATTCACGTCCTAGCTGCCAGCGTTAATCACCGCGTTCAGGCCCAGGCCGATGGCAGCCATTACACCAGCGACGGTCAATTACCGCTGATCCCCGGCCTCGATGGCGTTGGTCGTTTAGCTGACGGCCGGCTGGCTTATTTTGTCACTTCCGATCCCGTTTACGGCGCCTTGGCTGAGCAAACGGTCACTGACCGCCGCCGGATCATCCCTTTAGCCGCCGACACTGATGCCGCCAAAGTGGCCGCTTCAATGAATCCAGCAATGTCATCATGGATGGCCTTAAAAGACCGTTTTAACGGCGATCTCGCCGGCAAAAAAGTCCTGATCCTCGGCGCCACCGGCCATGCCGGCAGCTTAGCCATTCAGATCAGCCGCTATTTAGGCGCCACAACGGTCATTGCCGTGGGTCGCAACCAACAAAAGTTAGCCCAACTACCCGCCGACCAGAAAGTTTCCCTTTTAGCCAATGATGACGACTTTACCACCGCAATCGCCGCCAACGCAGACGCCGATATCGTCCTTGACTATCTGTGGGGCGAGGCCGCACGGCGAACTATGCTGGCGCTACTGCCAGCACGCAAAGGCCATCAACTACTGACTTGGATCGAGATCGGCAGCATGGCCGGCGCCGCACTGTCATTGCCGGCCGCCGCACTGCGCGCCGTTGATTTCACTTTGATCGGTAGCGGCCAAGGCTCGATCGCACCGCAAACTTTTTTGCGCGAACTGCCTGAACTGGCACGCCTACTCAGCCAGGGCCAGTTCAATACCGCCAGCACGACTTTGCCGCTGGCGCAAGTGACGGCTAACTGGACGAGTGCTGACGATAAACGGTTAGTGTTCACGATGAATGAAGCCTAATCAATAAAGCGCCAACCGACGAAAATTCAATTTATCGTCAGTTAGCGCTTTTTTGACTGCTAATAATATTGCTCGTAGGCCGCGACTGCCAACGCCTGAACTAATAGGTAGAAACTCAAGCTGCCCAGTATTAAAACATTGAGCCAACCACTGGCTAAGTAAAAGTCGCCCCAGAAAAATCGTCTAACTAACCAAATTGCATAGATAATCACGGTTGCCCAATTTACCGTCGCACCTGCCTTAAGTAAAATCATTTGCCCGCGCTCATCATTTTGATATAAGCGCCGCCGCTGAAAAATAAAGCCACCACTGATCAATGCAACCAGAAAACAACCTAAACTTGCCAAATTAATCATTTTTTTCCGCTCCTTCCGCTGGAACATCTTGAAAAACGACACTTAAATCGACTTGGAAAACCCGCGCGATCTTAAACGCCAATTGCAATGACAACGAATATTTACCATTTTCAATCGCCGCCACAGTTTGGCGGGTCACGTCTAAACGTTGCGCCAAGTCAGTCTGCGACCAACGCCGTTCAGCCCGTAGTACCCGTAATTTATTCTGAATCATACGCGCTCCTTTCCGTTAATGTTTAATAACTTTATGTTAATTTTATTTAACATCATTTTCCCATAGAAGTCAAGTATCACTTAGTCTTTTCCTTTGCCTAGCCAGCTAACTATTATATGATAAAGATAGCTAAGCGCGCCCAGTCGGTACCTGTTTTTCACCGCACCTTTGTTGCATCCCCCATCCAGCCACATCACGAGGAGGACTGAACATGGATACGATCAAAAATTATTTGACGAATAAATTCGCCACTGTCCCGTCCACGCCCACTACTGAAAAGGCCCAGGCTGAGCTCCTGACAAAAATGACTGCCCGCTATCAAGAGTTGTTGGCCGCTGGTAAAAATGAGAACGAAGCGCTAGGTACCGTGATCAACGAGTTCGATTCATTGGAAGAACTGTTGGGCGCGGCCACAGCACCGACCGCAGAAACTAAAAATGCCCTCACCCTAACCGAAACTGAAATTTTTTGGCGTAGCACTAGACGGCTAGCCTTAGCGGTAGCCGGCGGTATTTTAGGTATTGCATTAGGTGTCGGCGCCATGATTGCCCTAATACCAACGCTTTTTAGTTGGTTAGGCATTTTGTTGATGCTGCTCGGTGTGATCGTTGGGATTAGTCTGTTTATCACTGTCGGCATGGCCCATGAGCGGGTAAAGGTGCCACTGGATAAACGGACTATTCCAGCAGAACTTCAGGCCACCGCGCGGCAGCGGCAGCAGGATTATACCAGTGGCTTTACGATCGCTTTAGTTGCCGGCGTCGCCTTGTGTATTTTTGCCTTGTTTCCGCCGATCCTACAGGCCGTTTGGCACGCACCAGGCTTTGGCCTGCTCAGCGGCGCCGCTTTTATCTGGATCCTTGGCAGTGGCCTTTTTGCCATTATCTATGGCAGTATCATTTACGCTGGCTATACACGCATTGCGCAGGGCACCACCTTTTACGCGATTGCTGACGCCGACGAACGGGCGCTAAGCGAACTAAAACAGCGTAACCCGAAAATGCATCTCTTCCTATATCAAGTGTACTGGCCCTTGATCACGATCGCCTACCTGGTCATTTCGTTTGGCTTTGGTTTCTGGTCGCTATCATGGTTGCTCTTCCCGATCGCCGGGATTTTGTTTGGTGTGATCCGTAACTATGCTTTACTGGCCCCTAAAAATTAAAGCTTAACGTTTAATGCTGGGCTACTAATAAAATTAGACCAGAATAGAACCATTACCAATGTTGATCGAACTAAAAAAAGCCCAACCTTTGTCCGAACTAAAGGCTGTCCTAGATCTGCAACCGATCACCTTAAATAACTAGTTAATAGATCACGAATATAAAAAACACACACCAAGTGTAGTGACTCCCAAAAAGTCTAACTTTTAGGGGTCGATACAAAGCAGTGTGTGTTTTTGCATTCCTTAAGAATGCGTTGCTACAACTCGTAGGCGGCGATAATCGGCCTCCCAATGATCTGTGCGCCATAATTTCGGTGTCAATTCCTGGGTCATATTAGCTAAAACTGTTGCTTGTTGTTGCACGCTTAGCTTAGCCAAATCCGCCGCAAAAAACTGTTTGACCCAATCGCTTAGGCCGGCTAGCCCTGCACTTAACGTGGTGGGCCGGGGATAAGCAACGATTTGTTCAACTTGGAAACCATGCTGTAATAATCGCTTTTTATAAGCGGTTGGACTGGGGAAGAAAAAGGGCGAGCGATAACTAACGCCTAATTTAGCCAGTTGCTGACTAAAGGCATCACTGATCGCCTGAATATTACCTTGGGCACCAAATTCACAAATCAACTTGCCATGGGGGTTAAGTAATTGTGCCACTTGCGCTAATAACTGATCCTGCTGCGTGATCCAATGAAAAACTGCGTTGGAAAAAATGACATCATAATGTTGACTTGTCGGTAACGCAAGAATATCGGCCACCGCAAAATCAGTTTGCGGGTAGAGCTGCTGAGCAGTTTTGATCATATTAGCCGACTGATCGATTCCCTTAACGGTATAGCCCTGCTGGCGTAATTGATCAGTAAGATCACCGGTGCCACACCCCACGTCTAATATAGTGGTAGCATCCGTCGAGATCAACGGTAATAGGCCAGCACCATACTTAAACACAAAACTATGTTGATCTTCATATTGTTGGGCATTCCATTCCAATATAATCGCCACCATTCATTGATATTGAAGACGATTATACAACGAAATTCACCAAAAGATGGTGCCGACACACAAAATAGCCCTAAAAAGTTGTAGCAAAGTTTACTGACGCTACCACCTAAAACCTGGCGAAAATTATTATTCGCACAATTTTAAGATTGCGGGACGTCACTTTTAGCATTATCGGGGTCAAAATAACCTGTTGCAGTCAGATGAAGCTCGTCATCTTTTTGTTAAATTTGTTTAAAAATTGCTAGTTTTCCACATATTTCGTGAATTTTTTACCAAAAATAACCAAAAATCAGGAAATAATTCAAAAAAAATTCGTTTTTTATGTGACATTTAGCTAATCGTGATCTACGCCTAAGACTTAAGACTTAGGCTTTGCCATTTTTTCTATTACGCTATATTACAGAAATGTAACGATATTTCAATTTAACCGTTTTTTGTAATATCGTTGGTATTGGTTTGTTACAGTACAACACTATAATTATCACTGTTGAATCGATAGTAACTAAGCAACATCAGTCGATAGTCAGAAAGTTATATAGAAAATTAACCCATAAATCCTTTAGGAGTGATTATTATTTTACTAAGCAAACGCGTAAAAATGTTAATGTTCACCACAGCCGGTGCCGCAGGTTTATTCCTTGTCGGTGCTCAACAAGCACAGGCCGCTACTGTTACTGCCCAATCTGGTGATACAGTTTCCGGGCTTGCTGAAAAATATGGCGTTTCGATCAACAGCATCGAAACAGCTAACAAGATCGATTCCAACACTCATTTGATCTTTGCTGGTCAAAAATATGAAATTCCTGATGGCACATCAACATCGACTGCCCAAGCTGCTACAACAACACAAACAGCTAACACACAGGCTTCAACTTCTACTCAGGCTACGCAAGCAGCCCAAGCACAACAACAAGCTAGTGCAGCTCAAGCACAGCAAGCTGCTTCTGCAGTTCAACAGACTGCCCAAACACAACAAGCTGCTTCTGCTTCAACCAGCACAACGACATCAACAACTTCAAGCTCTGATGCAGCTGCCAAAGCTTGGATCGCTAACAAGGAATCTGGCGGTTCATATACAGCTACAAACGGTCAGTACTATGGTAAGTATCAATTAAGCTCTTCATACTTAAATGGTGATTACTCTGCTGCTAACCAGGAAGCCGTTGCTAACAGTTATGTTGCTTCACGTTACGGCTCATGGACTAAGGCACAAGCATTCTGGCAAGCAAACGGCTGGTACTAAGCCGACACATAATTTAGACTTTGATCGACGTCCGCTTCGGCGGGCGTTTTTTTGTACGGTTAGCCACCACCTTTACGGTTAGCACTTTCTCCAGCTTCATCATCCTATTTAGCCAGTGAAAGCAGGAGGTAACTACTTTTAAGCACGCTATGCTGGTAGTTATGCTATTATGAAAGGCGTAATGAACCAAAAAAGTAGCCAGGAGGTTTTTATATGCCAACCAAAAAATTACCCACTCGTGAACAGGTTCCCCCAGAATTAACTTGGGATCTAACCACCATCTATCCCAGTGATGCAGACTGGGAAATTGCCTTTAAAGAAATTAAAGCCGCCGGTCAAGCCGCTGCGCAGCTTAAAACCACACTCGGTGCTAGTGCAGACAATTTAAGTCATGGACTAGATCAAGTTTTCGATTTATACCGGCAATTAGAAAAACTGTACGTTTATGCCAGTCTAAAGCACAATCAAGATAACGATAATGCCACTTATCAAGGAATGGATCAACGTGCTGGTGCGCTGGCGGCCCAGATCTCCGCACAAGTTTCCTTTGTCGAACCTGAAATTTTAGCGCTCCCCGCGGCACAATTAAAGGATTACATTGCCGCCAACACAACCCTACAAGGCTATCAGCATTATTTAGATCAAGTTACAGCAACTCGCGCTCATGTTCTATCTGCTGAGGCCGAAGAATTATTAGCGGGGGCCAGCGATGTTTTCGATGCGTCCGCCGCAACCTTTGATGTTTTAAATGACGTGGATCTACCTTTCCCTACTGTTAAGGATACTATGGGTAACGACGTGGAATTATCTCAAGGCGTTTACGGCACATTGATCGAATCCACCGATCGGGCAGTACGGCAACAGGCCTTCAGACAGCTGTATAAAGTTTACGGTCAATTTCGCAATACCTTGGCTTCAACCTTGTCAGCCCACGTTAAAATGCACAACTACCGCGCTCGGGTCCACCATTATACCTCTGCACGCCAAGCTGCTTTGGCCGCCAACAATATTCCGGAAAGTGTCTACGATACGCTGGTCGCTGAAGTTGAAAAGAATCTGCCGTTGTTGCACCGTTACGTTGCCTTGCGCAAACGGATCCTTGGCGTTAAGGAGCTGCACATGTACGATATGTATACGCCGTTAACTGGCGAACCTAGCCTAACCTACACTTACGATCAGGCCAAGGCCGAAGTCCTGCAGGCAACTAAAGTGTTAGGCCGCGACTACACGGATATTGTGAAGGAGGCTTTTGCCACCCGCTGGGTCGATGTTGTCGAAAATAAAGGCAAAACTAGCGGTGCCTATTCCTCTGGTATGTACGACACCAATCCTTATATTTTGTTAAACTGGCAGAATAATTTAAATAACTTATATACTTTGGTCCATGAAATGGGGCACTCAGTGCATAGTTACTATACCCACCACAATCAGCCTTATGTTTACGGTGATTACGCTATTTTTGTTGCCGAAATTGCTTCTACTACCAATGAAAATTTACTGACCGATTATTTATTGAAGCAACAAACCGATCCGCGAACCCGCGCCTATATTCTAAATTACTACTTGGATGGTTTTAAAGGAACAATTTTCCGGCAAACACAATTTGCTGAATTCGAACATTTTATTCACACCGAAGATGCTAAGGGTGTGCCGTTGACCGCCGAGCATTTATCTGCTTACTACGGTGAATTAAATCAAAAGTATTATGGCCCAGCAGTGATCAATGATTCAGAAATCGCGTTGGAATGGTCGCGGATCCCCCATTTCTACTTTAATTACTACGTTTATCAGTATGCAACTGGCTTCGCGGCAGCCACGACCTTGGCCAATAATATTGTTAACGGGACGGCTGCCGAACGAACGGCTTACATTAATTATTTGAAATCCGGCAGCTCGGCTTACCCGATCGAGATCATGCAGAAGGCCGGCGTTGATATGACGCAACCGACTTATTTACAACAAGCCTTCAAAGTGTTCGCACAACGCTTAACCGAATTAGAAACTTTACTCGCCGATCTAGGCTAGTGCATGAACCGGCGTTATAGTTAACTGGATCAAAGGGGTTGTGACATAAACAATTTATGTCCAACCCCTTCTTTGTACTTCCGAACAATATGGCCAAAACGTGTGCCATAAGAACGGTCAACGCCCGAAACATCAAAGATTTTCAGTATGAAAATCAACTACTACTGTGAAGTAGCAGCTGGGCGCCTTATGTCACACTCTCTTTGTCGTTGAGAAAAATTTGGCAAAAACTTTAGTTAAAATTTAGCTTTTTAAGGTATGCTTTAAATGGGTATTACAAGGCCACACCAGTCACATTTCGTGGCAACTTTCTGCGCCAAGCTTTAAATTATGTCAAAAAAGGAAGTTATTATATTGAAACGTCTAACTAAGCGCCGCCCACCCGCAATTCTAGTTGTTGCGGGACTACTGCTCATTTTAGCCTTATTAGCACATTTTCAAGCTGCCCCGCTCACTTTTATTGATCAAACACTGGCAACGCCTTTGCAAACGATCGTCACCCCAACAAAGACTTTTCTGCTACGTTTGATCAGTGTGATCGCCCAACCATCAATGGCGGTTTTGTATGCAGTAGTCTTGATCGGTGGACTGTGGTATTTCCAACATCGGGCAGCAGCCGTCTGGGTGCTGGTTACGTTTGGTATCGGTGGTGCCGGCTCGTGGCTTTTGAAATTTTTAGTTGCTCGTCCGCGCCCAACGGCCCATGTATTGGTAGCCGAAAATGGCTATAGTTTCCCCAGCGGTCATGTTTTCAGCGCCGTTATGATCATCAGCCTACTCTATTACTTATTTGCCCGCCCATTACCCCGACTTTGGCAACGTTTAGGGTGTTTACTCGGTGCTGGCATTTGGCTGGGTCTGGTGGTCGCTGCCCGCGTTTACCTAGGTGCCCATTATCCCAGCGATACCATTGCCGCACTGCTACTAGGCTATCTGTGGATACGCTTAGCTTTATGGCTTTATCAACATTACTATCCACAATTACAAGCGCGCCTAGAAAGTAACCCTGCACCGAACATGCGTCATGGTCAAAAGAAATAATAAAACGATATCCTGTAGCTTATTTGTAATAAACCTGGTCCTAATGGTCAAAATGATTAAAGCAATATATCAATTTGATGACATCAACCCTTTAAACTAGTTTTTTGCTGCTAAATTACCTAAAATAGGAACCAACAAGACAACGACTATTTTTAAGGATGTGATATTATTTTTGGAAAACGGCCCCTTTTGCGGCAAGTTTCAGATGGTGTCCAGACAGAATTACCTCGTTATTTCACGAATTACTTATGGAATTTTTATGACTCGTTACGCGCCCAAGATACACGCTTTCCTTATAGTGTCGTCTTTGTGATCGTTAAACAAGGTCAACACTGTGATGTTTACTGTAATCAATTTAAGCCAGCAGAACATTTGACCCTTGAACTAATCGACAACGCGTTGGTTTTACCGGATGAAATTATTATTCAGCAACAAGCTGATCGGCAACTGATGCGTTTGGCAGATGAATTAACTCAGCTTTGAGGCCTGCTATGCAAACAAAAATTGCTCGTTTTTTTACCTTAAGTCTCAATGTTGCGATGTTTATTTTAGGACTAATTATGTTATCCTTTCTACTGCGTGAAGGCTATTATCTTATTAATTTATTATTTCAACCCGGTGCTGAACGCCACTTCGCAAAAATAGCTGAAGCAACGATCGCATTCTTCCTATATTTTGAGTTTATTGCTTTAGTTAAAGCCTTTTTCGAAGAAAACGCCCATATTTCACTGAACCGGTTCATCTATATCGGTATCACGGCTTTGTTGCGGGTGATCATCGTTTATCACGATGATGCACTGCAAACCTTATTACTGGCTTTAGCAATCTTGACGCTAGTCGGCGCCTTGCAACTGATCCCTAAGGCCAGTGATCATATCAATTAAACGGTTCGGTCACATAATCATCTAGTCAAAAAAACAGCGCCGGTAAAAGTAGCTTTTCGCTACCTTTACCGGTGCTGTTTGCTAGGTTACGCTATAAACACGACCGCCTATTCACTAGCTGGTCGCCGTAAAATGGCGGTGGCAGTCGCCGCTAATTCACTTTCTGGTAAGACATAAACTTGGCCACCTAGTTGCAAAACTTGCACACTCAGTTCATTCAATAAATTAGTTGCCTTAGCAGCACTGCTCCTAGTGTCTAGCTGATCACCGTCTAATCGTCCAACAACCGCTGCCCCTTCAGCAACAAATAATGTGGCAACATTGCCCTCGGCAACCCGCTGGGTGATCGCACCTAGCTCACTGATATACTTTTTAGCAGAACGGGCCCGATCAACTTGACTGTGCAGAACCGCCATGACTTCAGTTGCCAATTGTTGATTAAGCTGCGCCACAACCTTGGCGATCGCACTACGATCTAATTTGGCCGGCACTTTATTGAGCTGCGCATTTTGTAGCAAATATTTATTTTTGCTCAATTTCCGAAAAATGGCCTGGTTTTCGCTGACTGCCAACAGAATCAACGGTTTTTGCGTAGGCTTGGAATAATTAGCAAGGATATAATCATCAACTTGCTTGAAATAATTTTGCGTATCGCTGGCCTGACTAACAGCCTTAAGATCACTGCCATGAACGGCCTGACCAGCACCGACACCAGTTCTTGTTGTCCGGGTTTTGCCGCTGGTCAATTCAGTGCCCAAAGCCTGAACACGCGTCAATGGTGCTTCTGCCGGTAATTCAATTGGGGTGGCTACCCCTTCAGTGACATCCCACAACGCAATACTGTCTTGGCTGACCTTCAACAACTGATAGTCCCAACTAAATTGATCATTAGCAATCAGTGGCAATGCATAAACAGTCGCACCAACATGCACGCTATTTTCCACCGGCCGGGCTAAGGGATAAACGAAAGTATCCGTTTGCCCAACAACCACCACAATACTCGTTGCGCCATTATTCCCTAGTGCCCGTAACTGCAACACCGGCGCTAAATTATTCTGATAAGTGGTCCACTCTTTTTCGGTAAACTGCGTGACAAAAGTCGTCTTAGCCTGTTGTATTAAATGCCGTAAAGTTGCCTTATCCTCAGCAATATCGCGTTCGTAAGGTGAAACCTTCATGAAAATAGAAATAAATGGCCCTTGTTCACCTTGCGCCTGAATCAATTGTGCTAGATCATGTTGCAATGCTGCCATAATAATTCCTCCCCAGAAATCAAGCCTGAAAGCAGTTACTCAAAGCGTGGCGTAAAAGGCCTAACAGTCAGCCTTTTGCGCTCTGTTTGCACCAAATCTGTCAAAACATTGACCAAAATACTGGCAAGATATACCTTAGTTACAGCCCTATCTTAGCATTTTCATATCTTTTGTTCAAAAATGTTCACACTGCTAACCGCCGGCTTAAATGCAAATAAGCATAAAAGTGAAAAACAATGCCACCGATCAATAACAGCGCCCCTAAACTAACTGAAAATGGTGTCGCGATGATCGAGGCCAGATAAATAAGCATACTGCGCAAGGGATCGTAACTGATGGTAGCAAATAACTCTGGATCGACCTGCTTTGATTTCAATTCAGGATGGGCTTTTAAATAGCGGTACAGTAGCAAGAAGGTCGCGGAAATAAATAACGCGATCGCCGCATAACTGACAAACGCCACCTGTAGATCACGCCGATCATGCTGCATTAATGTATGAGACAATAATGACGTCGGATAATTGATCAAGGTGATCGCAAATAGCATCAATAAATTCAATAAGTTAACGTTGCGATCAATCTGGGCAAACACACTAAATAAATCATGGTGAAACAGCCACAAAATACCAATATACATAAATGACAAAAGATAAGCCGCCAACACCGGCCATTGTTGCACCACTGCCGTCAATAAATGTCCAGTGCGGTACGTTGGCACCTTAAAATCTAAAACTAAAATCGTGATCAAAATAGCAAAAACACCATCACTAAATGCAAGTAACCGGCTTAGTTTCATTTGGTTTATCCCCCTAAATTATTGTCATTATACCGCATTGCGCATCTAAAAAGCGTTGCGGTAGCTTAAAACAAAAATACCGGGTAAGCCATAGCGGTAAGTGCCATGGTTACGCGGTATTTTTAGGTCTAACTATTCAAACACAAATTGGTTATGGTACAACTCAGCGTAGAAACCATTTTGTTCAACTAATTCGTGGTGAGTCCCTTCTTCAATGATCTGACCATCTTTAAGAACAATAATTTTATCAGCGTTTAAAATCGTCTTCAGACGATGCGCGATGACAAATGAAGTTCGGCCAGCAATAGCCGCCTCCATGGCCCATTGAATCTGTTGTTCAGTGACTGTATCTACATTTGACGTTGCCTCATCTAAGATCAAAATCTTCGGATCAGTTAGAATAGTACGGGCAATTGAGATCTGCTGCTTTTGACCAACTGAGAATACCGAATTATTGTCGTCAACATAAGTCTCGTACTTATCTGGCAAGCTCTCGATAAACTCGTGAATATGGGTGGTCTTGGCTACGGTGATCACTTCATCCATTGTTGCCTCTGGTTTACCAAAGCGGATATTATCCGCGATCGTCCCAGCGAATAGCACAGATTCTTGTAGCACGATCCCAACTTCTGAACGTAGACTATCTAGATCAAACTTACGAATATCTGTACCATCATATTTGATGACCCCACGATCAACATCATAGAAACGGTTCATCAAGTTCATCACGGTGGTTTTACCAGAACCAGTAGGGCCGACTAAGGCGACCATCTGGCCTTTATTCACGTTAATATTCACGTCTTTGAGGATCGGTGTATCCGGTAAATAGCCAAAATCAACGTGCTCGATCTGAATACCTTGATCCATGCGGTCAAATTGCGCACCATTTTCTGGACGCACTTCATCTGGCTCATCGAACATCACGTTTAAGCGCGTGGCCCCAGTTATCGCTAACTGTAGTTGACCAAACGATGATGAGATCTGCATGATCGGATTATAGTACTGCTGTGCGTACTGAATGAATGTGACCACTAAACCTAACGCGGCCGCGGCGCTTAACGATTTATCATTTAACGCAATTTTAGTCCCTAGGAAAATCACTAAAGCCACTGTTAACAACGAAAAACCGTTCATCAATGGCATGATCATTCCTGACCACAATTGTGCACCAAAAACTGATTTTTGAACTTTTTTATTGCGCACAACAAAACCATCAATAGCGTCTTGTTGTTGGCCTTCAACGATGATCGCTTTTTGACCAGAAATTTTTTCATCCATATAGGCGTTTAAATCGCCAATATCGGCTTGTTGGCGGTCAGTGTAGCGTTTGGATTGGATAATGATCACGATCGCGCATAAAATCGCGATCGGCGTCGTGGAAACCGTGACCCACGCCATGCTCACATTTTGCCGGAATATCATGATCAATACCCCGATAAATAAAGCCACGTTAGTCGTCACATTGACTGCTGCCTGGTTTAATGTATTTTGAATATTATCTAAGTCAGAAGTAAAACGAGCGAGAATATCGCCATCTTCGTGCCGATCAAAATACGCAATCGTCATTCGCTCTAATTTGCCAAAAAGACCTTTCCGCATTCGATTGGTGGAATGCGCCACGATCCGTGTAAATAACAGCGTATAGATCAGCTGCGCGACACCCGTCATAACGTAGAAACTAAATAACTTTTGCATTGACGCATAGAAGTTGGCTTTACTAGCCGGTGCCGATAATGCCACATGATGCAAACTACTGATCGTCGTCCCTTTAGGTAAGGAGGACAAAATGCTAGCCGGTACATTGGCATCCGTTAAATGTTTCCAGTTAGTCGGCATTGCGGCCATTTTCTGTAAACTATCAATGGTCGTCCCTTTAGGCAGACTTGATAAAACTTGCTGCGGTACATTGCTGCTGGTCAAAGTCGTCCAATCAATGTTATGTCCAGCGGCCTGACTCATTTTAGCCGCAATGTTTTGCAAAGCATCTTGAGATTGTGCGGCCCCGGCGGCGATTTTCTTCAAGGCCTTGATCGCATCACCCGCGTGTTGATGGGTGAAAAAGTCGGTCACGTAAGTAGTCAGATGTGTGATCGCATCTCCTAGCACCACTGGCGCTGCAACTTGGAGATAGGTGGCAACAAAAATAAATACTGCAATGACCAAAAACTGGAGCTTATATTTCTTTAAATAGAGGTAAAAGAATTTTATTGCGCGCATGGTATCATTCATTGTCCTAGTCCTCCTTTGCTTTCTGCGTTGCGTAGATTTGACGGTAAACTTCTGAACTAGCCACTAATTCCTTATGCGTACCTGTAGCCACTAATTTACCAGCGTCCAGCACTAAGATCTTATCAGCATGGACAACTGAAGAAATTTTCTGGGCAATAATGATCGTTGTGGTAGCACTTAATTCCCGGTTAAAGGCCTCTTGCACCAATTTTTCGGATCGCGCGTCCAGCGCAGAAGTTGAATCATCTAAGATCAGAACTTTAGGTTGCTTAATGATTCCCCGCGTGATCGACAAGCGTTGCTTTTGGCCACCAGAAAAGTTGTTACCCCGTTCTTCAACAGTTGCATCATAACGTTCCGGTAGCCGATCAATAAATTCGGCGGCCTGTGCGATTTTGGCAGCACGATCCATATCTGCTGCGTTGGCGTCGGCCTTACCTTGCTTCAAATTACCAGCGATCGTGCCGGAAAAAAGAATCGCCTTTTGTAAAACGATGGAGATTGTCTTCTTCAATGTTCCTTGTGAAACATGGCGAATATCTTTGCCACCGACTTTAACGGTACCTTCAGTGGGATCAAATAGCCGCGGAATCAATTGCGCTAACGTCGACTTACCAGCACCAGTTGCACCAACGATCCCAACCATTTGCCCAGAAGCGATTTTAAAGCTGATATTTTTTAATGTCGGCGTTTCATCGTTGGGATAGGCAAAGGAAACCTGATCAAATTCAATTGAGCCGTCAAGGTCCTCATCGGCAACCGTGTCATAATGCATTGAAGTCTTAACATCTAAGACTTCGCGGATCCGCCCCATGGAAACAAAGCCACGGGAAGCAAACATCGACATCATGCCACCCATAATAATGGCGAACATGATCTGCATCATATATTGCATAAACGACATAATACCGCCTAATTGGTCTTGTGCCGTTGACGGTGATTTAGTGATAAAGGTGGAAACAAACATGATCGCCCCAAAAATAGCTAATTGCGAAATAATCGTAAAGGTGGGGATCATCGTCGAAAAAATATAGCCAACTGCTAAGTTATGCCCTAGCAATTCGTCAGATTCTTTATCGAATTTTTTAGTTTGATTTTTTTCTTGAACAAATGATTTGACCACGCGGGCACCACGTAAATTATCGCGCGCAATCGCATTGATACGATCCATTAATTTCTGAAAGGCCGAAAAATGCGGGCCCATTGACCGCATTGATAACCCAGTGACGATCACGATCAAAACAACCATCACAACAATGATCCACCACAGTTGTGGCAAAGTGATAATTGATAGGATGAACGCACCGACAAATAACAACGGCACCCGAATCAAAATTTGGAAGACCATCATCATCAACATTTGAATCTGATTAATATCGTTCGTCATGCGCACAACTAAGTTAGCCGACTTAAACTTTTCAATATCAGCGTACGAAAAAGTCTGAATTTTACGAAAAGTCATTTCCCGCAGATCAGCTGAGATCACCTGGGCAATCTTAGCCGCCGTGATCGTATTCAAAACTGAACCTAGCAAACCAATAACTGCGATCACTAATAATGCCACCCCGTAGTGGCTGATTTTATCAATTTTTCCTGCCGTTGATAACGAAGTATTTGCCATGACACTTAAAATGCTTTTCATATAGCTTGGTTGCCATAAGGTTGCCCCGACTTGGATCAACATCGTCAGCAACGCCGCAATGACCAGCATTTTATACTTACTAATTGCCTTGATCATCATATCAGTATTCCTCCATGTACAATTTGTTATAATGCCGAAGTAAGTTATAATGAATTAGTACTCCAACAGTGTTGGATACCAACGCAAAAAAATCGCTTTAAAAAACAAAGCGGTTTTTATTGTATCAAATATTAAACAACAATACAATCTCTTTTTTGCGACTGTTTTGGACTATTCTTAGACAGCACAGCTAAAAATAAAGCTTAGTCATTAAGGAGGAGTAGCTGATGGCGACCCGTAAAATCGACCGTGAACAGATTATTGAACAAGCCTTAAAAACCTTAGCAACCAGCAACTCTTTCGCCGATTTTTCCCTACGTAAAGTTGCGGCTGATCTACACATTGACGTGTCAACCCTTTATTGGCATTTTAAAAACAAACAAGAAATATTACAAGCTATGGCGGAAGCCGTGATCACCCAAGTAACGATCCCCGCCACCGATTTAGAATGGACGACCCAATTAAAGCAATTATTCAGTAATGTTTTTGACATTTATGAACAATACCCGCTATCAGCCACCTTAATGATCGAAACGATCCCCTCAGCACTGGTTCGTTTACAGTTGATCGAGCGGGCCATTGCGATCATGACGGATGTTGGGATCGACGAGCAAACGGCCAACGTTGCCGTGACTTCCATTGATTTTCTGTTAACTGGGGTGATGATCGATCTGACAACTGAGGCTCATTTTCGGCAAAAGATCACGGCCGAAAAAAATCAGAATTTATTGACCCACGTTAAAAAAATTCATGAATTAGCGCAAAGTCATCATTTGACCCACATGCAAACTTCGATCAAAATGCGCAATCAGTTTTCCGCTAAGCAACAATTTGCAATGGGCCTAGATCTTATTATTGAAGGATTAAAGCAACACTTACCAACAAAAAACTAGCTATTGATCCAATAAAGCAGTTCACGGAGGTCCTGCTCATGAAAGCTGACGATAAAAAAAGACTGCTCGCTAAAGTGGCCTATTTATACTATGTGGAAGATTTCACCCAAGCCGAAATTGCCCAAGAACTAAATATTTATCGCACAACGATCAGCCGAATGCTGAAACAAGCTCGTGATCAAGGAATCGTCACGATTCAGATCAATCATTTTAATACTGATTTATTTGATTTAGAATTACGTTTCAAGCAACACTTTGGGCTTAAACAAGTGATCATTATTCCTAATTATTCTGGTGAAAACAACCAACAAAAAGAACAGCGCTTATCAGCCGCAGCCGCCCGTTACCTCAAACAAATTATCAAGCCTAAAAGCGTGGTTGGTTTTGCTTGGGGCGCCGTTTTAGCCGGCATGGTCGGCCAACTGCATAATACCGCCAAAACCGATGCGACCTTTGTGCCACTGGTTGGCGGACCCAGCCCATCAAATTCCCAATATCATGTTAACGGCATCGTCTACGATGCCGCGCGTCAATTCGGCGGTCATAGCCTGTTCGTTGACGCAGCAGCCGTTCAAGAATCCAAATACATTCGCAATGGCATTATGAATTCAAAGTATTTTAATACCATTCAATACTACTGGCAACACTTAGATATTGCGTTTGTCGGTATTGGCGGTCCACTAACCAATAGTTCTAGTCGTTGGCGTGATCTATTAACTGCTGCGGACCGTGATCTCCTCAAGGAACGGCAAGCAATCGGTGATTGTTGCTGTACTTTTTATAATCGCCACGGCAAAATTCTGACTGGCGATCTGCTCCAACGAACGATCGCCATTCCGTTGGAACAATTAAAATCTGTCGCCAACACAGTGGGGGTCGCCCATTCGCTGACCAAAGCCCCTTCGATCAAAGCGCTATTGGGGATGCACATCTTAAATACCTTGATCATTGATGAAGAAACAGCATTACGGGTGCTGGATTTATAATCAGCTTGAATCATTTTTGCACATCTGTGCTAAATTAGTCTTTCTTAATTCAGTAAATACCGGTTTATCAGCATTTTAGCCGGATAAAGCGCTCACCCGCGTTCCATTTTTATGGTCAAACAAAAGCACACTTGTTATGCTTAATTTATCAAAACAAAGGCAATAAAAAAAGGAGCGCTGATCATGGAATTTCTATTAGATACGGTTCATATCCCCGACATTGAAAAATATAACGCGATTATCCCGTTAAGTGGCATCACGTCTAACCCAACGATTTGCAAAAAGGAAGGTCCCTTCGAATTTTTTGACCACATGCGGGCCATTCGTAAAATCATCGGTCTGGACAAAACCTTACACGTTCAAGCCGTTGGTCAAACGACTGAAGCAATGCTGGCCGATGCCCACACGATTTTACGTGAAATCGATGATCAAGTTTATATTAAAATTCCAACTAATGAGGCTGGATTAAAGGCAATCAAACAATTGAAAGCCGAAAATGTGCACGTCACGGCAACAGCAATTTATACCAGCTTTCAAGGCCTGCTGGCGATTCAAGCCGGCGCTGATTACATCGCTCCCTACTATAATCGGATGGCCAACATGAATATCGACGCTACCCAAGTGATCGCCAATTTTGTTAGCGCGATCCAACGTGATCACGCCCAAACTAAAGTCTTGGCCGCCAGCTTCCATAATGTTGAACAAGTGACCACGGCGCTGAACACTGGTGCGCAAGCCGTCACCATGGGCGTGGATATTCTAAAGGCCGGCTTAGGTATGCCCGCAATCGGCCAAGCTGTGGCTGATTTTACCAGCGATTGGGAAAGTAACTTTGGTGCTGGTACGACGATTGCTTCGTTGAGTTAAATAATGTGTTTTTTACTTTATTTTTATTTCTACACAACAGTTTATTAATACATGCAAGAACGCGGCCTAGGCGATTAAAACTATTAATCGTCTAGGCCGTTTTCTTACTTCAGTTCTTTCACTCGCTGCTCAATTTCATCGCACACTTGACGAAAAACTGCTAAGATCTCAGATTTCCGCTTCGCTCCCTTTTTCGGCCATCATTTGAACTGCTCGCAGGTTGCAATCTGCTTTACTTGTGATCATCGCCCATTATGAAACTAATTCATACTACAAAAACAATCATACCAAAAAACCGCCGATTAGAGCGGTTTCTTTTGCTGAGCATGAAAATACTACTTGAGTTTACCTGACCGAACTGATCCGCTTTATTGCGATCATTAAAATAGCCAAACTATTTAAGCGCCCTTACAACGGCCTCCCCAACTAAACGAGCAGATTGCGGATTTTGCCCAGTGATCAACTGGCCATCGACAACTAAATTTTCTGTATAAGCTGCGGTCTTGGTATGATTTGCACCTGCTGCTTTCAGTTCGTCTTCAGCGAGAAATGGTACAGCCTGAGTCAGTTTATTGATTGCTTCTTCTTCATTTGTGAATCCAGTGAGGTTCTTACCTGCAATAAACTTTGAACCATCTTCATTAGTAATAGGTAATAAGCCAACAACGCCATGGCACACTGCTGCGATTATTCCGCCACGATCATAAATTGCCTTCGCAATCGTTGCCAGTTCTGTGTTGTCCGGAAAGTCCCACATGACACCATGACCACCAGCATAATAGATTGCATCATAGTCGGCAGGGTCAATTTCACTGGGCTTTTTAGACTTGCCTAGGGCATCATTGCGAAAGTCGGCACAATTGTAGAATTTCCAGTTAGTTGCGTCCATTGCCGTGCTAGATACACTTCCTGGATCTAGGGGCACATAACCACCTTGGGGACTAACGTAATCCACATCAATATTATGCTCCACCATAACTTCATTAAAATGTGCTGCTTCACTTAACCAGACACCAGTAGCTCGGTCAAGTGTGGCAAATTTGTTTACATTGGTCAAAACAACTAATACTTTAGACAATGAAATTACCTCCTCGTATACTAAGTAGTTAAAGCAAAAGCTTACTTTTTATAAGCACATGATTACAGTATAGCAAAACTTGAATAATATCAATTCGTGTTTGGAATGTTATTATTCTTTAATGGCGTAATAGCACTTCATTTACTTAAATAATCTGATAATAATTCAGATGTGGGCGTAGAACTAGTAACTTAAGTATGGTCGTTAAATTATCCGTGATCGCTATTTGCGCATTGCCTGCTAAAGTCAATTTTGCTAAAAAAGCAGAAATTTTATGCTAAGATTAAGAGCAAAACAGCACAACCATGAATTACTGTTTTTAATAATTAGGTTAAAAAACATTTTTATGCAATCCTTTATGAATACGAGGTAAATTTTTATGAAAGCAGCCGTGATCAATGAATATGGTTCCGTAGATCAATTAAAAATAATCGACATAGCCTTACCTAAAATCAAAGCTGATGAAGTCCTGATTGCGGTTAAAGCAACCGCAGTCAATCCTGTTGATTGGAAACTACGCCGCGGCGATTTAAAGGTGCAATTCCCATGGGCGTTTCCGATCATTCTCGGGTGGGATGTTTCTGGAGTAGTACTAGAAACCGGCCGATCGGTTACGAATGTTAAAGTAGGGGACGCTGTATTCGCACGGCCAGATATGAGCCGACTAGGTACTTATGCTCAACAAACAATTGTTAAGGCAAATAAAGTGACACAGAAACCAAAAAATTTAACGTTTAATGAAGCCGCTGCGGTTCCGTTAACCGCAATTACCGCTTGGCAAGTAATTCACGACCAGTTAAACATTAAATCTGGACAACAAGTGTTAATTCAGGCTGGTGCTGGTGGTATTGGCATGTTTGCCATTCAATTTGCAAATGAATTAGGCGCTAAGGTCGTAACAACGGCCAGTCGGCATAATTTTAAATTTGTTAAAGATCTTGGTGCTACGACTGTAATTGACTATCATGAGCAATCGATCACTGATTTGACCACTAAATTCGATGCTGTTTTTGACACAATAGGTGCAATCAGCGAAGGTATGCAAACTTTAAAACCAAACGGCCGGCTGGTATCAATTGAAAAAGATCCCGGAAAACAAAAATGGCCACACGGAAAAACAGCTTCCTACTGGTGGACCGACCCAAACAATAAGGACTTAAAAACAATTGCTAAAATGCTAGAACAAGATAAAATCGTTGTCCCGATCGACCGTCTTTTTCCATTCACTGAACAAGGCGTTAGGGCCGCACAGCGCTTGAGTGAATCACATCAAGCAACTGGCAAGATCGTAATTTCGATGACTGCGCAATGAAACCTCATGCAGATCAGTTCAATCAAATATCTTTTGCGGTTAGTTTAAGCTTTGCGAAAAAATTTGATAACCAAATTCATATAAACGCAAAAAATAGCCAGATCTCAAAGTTATCCTAGCCACTTTATCAGCAAATAACGCGTCACCTAATCATCGCCAGATTTTTGGTGGACCTCGCTTATTATGCGTAGCAAGTATTTTTTGGTTGTATACCTCACCAACTGTTTTATCGGCCAAATAGTGCTTTAGCTGTGTTATTGTAACAACTATACTTGGTTGCTTGATCCAGTAGGTCATTTTTTAGCTATTGTGGCGCCGCCAATCATAAATTAAGCCGGATCGCTGAATTGATCACTTTCCAATGTATCTATGCTCAACTGAGCCATAACTATTGTCAATTCGCTAATTGGAATGCCATCGATCCGATCAGCGCAAAAAAACTCACCAACGACTAAAAAGTGGTCATTGATGAGTTTTTTATTTGATATCAGTGAAATTTTGAGATCAGCGCGTTTTTCAAAGTTGCTTTTAACAACCTTAATTAGTCAACGTCGACTTTTTGGATCCAGCCTTCTGGCGCTTCAACATCGCCGAACTGGATGCCAGTCAATGTGTCGTATAATTTCTTCGTCACTGGGCCGACTTCAGTTTCGGAGTAGAAGACGTGCTTGTTGCCTTCATGGGTAACACTGCCGATCGGTGAGATAACTGCCGCAGTCCCGCAGGCACCGGCTTCTTTAAAGCGGTCGAATTGGTCAACGTAAACGTCACCTTGTTCAGTGCCTAAGCCTAAACGTTCTTTAGCTAAATACAATAGGGAGAATTTAGTGATCGAAGGTAAGATCGATGGTGATTTAGGTGTCACAAAAACATCATCCTTAGTGATCCCAAAGAAGTTAGCTGAACCAACTTCTTCAACTTTACGATGAGAAACGGGATCAAGGTAGATACAATCACTATAGCCATTTTCATGTGCATATTGGCCTGGGAACAAGCTAGCTGCGTAGTTACCGCCGACTTTGTTAGCACCAGTCCCTTTATGGGCCGCACGATCATATTCGGAAGTGATGAATGCGGTTGGCGTCAAGCCGCCTTTGAAGTAGTTACCAACGGGCATGGCGAAAATTGAGAAAATATATTCTTTAGCGGGGTGAACACCAATGTTACCACCGACACCAACCATGTAAGGCCGTAAGTACAAAGTACCACCGTTACCGTAAGCAGGCACGAAATCTTTGTTGGCTTTAACCACTTGCTTAACGGCGTCAACAAATTTGTCTTCTGGGAAAGCTGGCATCAAAAGGCGTTCGCATGATTTAGCCATCCGCTTAGCATTTTCGTCAGGCCGGAATAAGTTGATACTGCCGTCTTTAGTCCGATAAGCTTTCAAACCTTCAAATGAGCCTTGACCATAATGTAAGATAGTTGAACCTTCGTTGATGTGGATATTAGCATCATCAGTTAAACCTTCATCTTGCCACTTACCATCACGGTAATACGCGCGAAAACGGTATGGCAGGTCCATATAATTGAACCCTAAATTATCAAAATCAACTTCACTTGCTTTAACTGACATGATGTTTCCCCCTTAAAATTATAAAACAATGATTTTTATTATTTAATTTTAATATTAAGTTTAGTAACCTACCGCAACTTTGTCAACCTTGTTTCGGAAATTCCTGTTTAAACTGGGCCTTTTAGGTATTATAATTACATTTACTTTAATCTTAATATAACGTATAGTTAAGTTAATCTATATTTTGAGGTGAGTGTTCTCATGAAAAAAGTAATTGCCACAACCCAAGCACCTGCTGCTTTAGGGCCTTATTCGCAGGCTGTTTTAGTCGATAGTACCTTATACGCTTCCGGCCAAGTCGGGCTCGACCCTGCCACTGGTCAATTAGTGGCCACCGATATCCAAGGTCAAACTAAACAAGTTTTGGCTAATATTGGTCAAGTTTTAGCCGCAGCAAACATGACTTATGCCGACATCGTTAAAACCACGATTTTTCTCGACGATGTGGCTACCTTTGCCACCGTCAACAATCTATACGCCGCCGCTTTTGCTGATGCGCCGGCGTTACCGGCCCGTTCCACCGTTGAAGTTGCAAAATTACCAGCTGGTGCATTGATCGAAATTGAATTCATCGCAACTAAATAAGTTGGAAAACGCGCACCGTAGTGGCTGCGCGTTTTTTGCGTTCACTCTTATTGCGGATAAACAGCCAACCGCTGATCACCTAAAGTCGCTGTCTGAATCGGTGCTGGATAAAAATCAGACAGCACTTCTTTAGTCAGCAACTCCGCACGCGTTCCTTGACGAACGATCTGCCCATCACGTAATAACAAAACGTTTTGAAAGCACGGCAGCAGTTCCTCTGTGTAGTGCGAAACGAATAACAAGGCCGGACTATCTGGTGCTTCCGCCAGCCTAGCCACGCGCTGTAACAAACGTTCGCGGGCAAACAGATCGAGCCCATTACAAGGTTCGTCTAAGATCAATAATTGCGGCTGTGCCATCAAAGCTCGTGCAATCAGCACCGTCTGACGTTCACCTTGAGATAAAACTTGATAACGTTTGCCGATCAAATCCCCGCCCCCCATTTGGCTAAGGATCTGTTTAGCTTGCGCCATATCGGCATGCGTATACGCCTCGTAAACACCAATACTGGCAAATTTACCGGATAAAACGATTTTTTCTACCCGGTCGCCGACATGTAACGCATCTTGTAAGGCAGTACTGACCCAGCCAATTTTGCGGCGTAATTCAGGAATTGAGGTGTGCCCAAAAACACCACCTAAAACTTCTAAGCGACCAGTAGTGGGCCAGAGATCACCATAGATCAACTTTAAAAGTGTGGTTTTACCCGCACCATTTAAACCTAAGATCGCCCAATTTTCCTTAGTCTGCGTCGTCCAAGTAATATGCTTCAAAATTGTCCGGTCGCCACGCTCTAAAGATACATTTTTGAAATCTAAGATTTTTGCCATGACTTCACCTCCACAAGACTAAACCATCATTGTGTATAACATCTGATTCTCTTTTAAGTTGATATAATGCGGATCAAACTGTGCCAGTCGTTCCAGCAAACCAGGTAACGTGGCTTTGTCACCTAGGCGAACACCGATCAGAACAGGCCCTTCGCCGCGATTAACTTTCTTGGTGTACTCAAACTTAGTGATATCATCATCGGGACTGAGAATTTCGCTGACCACTTCCCGTAAGGCGCCTGGTCGTTGCGGGAAATTGACGATAAAGTAATGCTGGTAACCTTCAAAAATCAAGGAACGTTCTTCGATCTCTTGCATGCGGTTAATATCATTGTTACCGCCACTGACCACGCAGACGACTGTTTTGCCCGCAATTTTTTCTTGTTGATCTGCTAACGCCGCCACACTTAAGGCACCGGCCGGTTCAGCTACGATGGCTTCTTTGCTATATAAATCTAAAATGGCGCTGCAAACTTGGCCTTCCGGTACGGCGATCACATCATCGACATATGCTTTAACGTTGGCATAAGTCAGATCACCGACTTTTTCCACCGCAGCCCCGTCCACAAATTTATCCATTTCGCTAAGCGCAATCGGTCCCCCAGTAGCCAGGGCCGCCTTCATGGAAGCAGCACCAGCCGGCTCAACGCCAACTACTTTTGTCGTTGGATTGGTGCCTTTAACGTAAGCGGCCACACCACTGATCAGGCCGCCACCACCAATTGCAGCAAACATGTAGTCAACGTTGACCCCGGCCTTAGCGGCATCGGCTAAAGTTTCCACTGCTAAGGTTCCCTGGCCAGCCATCGTTCGCTTATCATTAAATGGTGCAATGAAAGTCTGCTGATGTTCCTGACAAAAAGCTTCCGCTGCAGCTGCGGCGGCATCAAAGGTGTCACCGATCAGCTTAATGGTCACATCATCGCCGCCAAAGAACTTCACTTGGCCTACCTTTTGTTTAGGTGTCGTCACCGGCATAAAAATTGTCGCTGGTACGCGCATTTGATGACAGGTCCAAGCCACCCCTTGGGCATGATTACCGGCACTGGCACAAACAACGCCGTGTTTTCGCTGTTCTGCCGGTGTATCGGCAATAGCGTAATAAGCGCCACGAATTTTAAATGAACGGACACTTTGTAGATCTTCACGTTTTAAGTAGACCTGGCAATGATATTTTTGTGACAGATAAACATCATATTGTAATGGCGTGTGGCGAATAATCGGCCGCAACACCTCATAAGCTTTGTCGACGTCAGATTTAGTAAGTAATGCGGATTGTAGCGCGACCATCTAGTCACATCCCTTCAAGTTATTGGTCATGCAAATTTAAAATTATCTGTACTGCATTATGTGTTATGAATAGTTTCGCCAGTTAGACTGGCGATATGTAAAGAAAAAGAGCCAGGGACCAAGTTACCCTTGACTCATTTTTCCAACGCTCATTTTAAGCGCTTTTGGCACAAACGCTGTCCCTAACGATCAGTCACTATATTTGTCAGCATCGTTGACAAATGGCATATGGGCACGTAATTCCGCACCGACTTGTGATAATTGTGAGTTAGCTGAACGTTCGCGTAAACGATAAAGTTCTGGGAAGCCCGCACGGTAATCAGCCATAAATTCTTTAGCGAATTTACCGTTTTGGATGTTAGTCAAAGCATCTTTCATGGCTTGCTTCGATTCTTTACCAACGACCTTAGGACCAACAACGTATGAGCCATATTCTGAAGTATTTGAGCAGTCTTGATACATCTTGTTGAAGCCGCCTTCGTAGATCAAATCACAGATCAATTTCATTTCATGTTCAACTTCAAAGTAAGCCAATTGTGGTGAATAGCCAGCTTCAGTCAAAACTTCAAAACCAGTTTCGATCAAGGCAGTGACCCCGCCCATTAAGACGTTTTGTTCACCGAACAGATCTTCATCAGTTTCTTCTTTGAAGGTTGTCTTCAATAGTCCGGCACGAGCGGCGCCGTTAGCTTTAGCCAATTCTTTTGATTTATCTTCGGCATGGCCACTTGCATCTTGTTCAGCACCATAAAGTGCGGGAACACCAAAACCTTCTTTATAAGTCCGGCGGCATAAGTTACCTGGGCCTTTAGGTGCCATCATCGTAACATCAACGAATTCTGGAGGTACGATTTCTTTGTAATAAACATTGAAGCCATGTGAGAAGCCAAGTGTGTTGCCTGGTTTCAGATGGTCGGCAACTTCGTTTTTATAAACGTCCGACATGACTTCATCTGGTGTCAGCATTTGAACAACGTCACCTTTTTCAGCGGCTTCCGCAACTGAATAAACTTCAAAGCCATCTTTTTTAGCTTTATCAAATGATTTACCAGGACGAACACCGATGATAACGTGGAAACCGGAATCGCGGAAGTTGTTTGCTTGGGCATGACCTTGAGCACCATAACCAATAACGGCAATTGTTTGACCTTCCAAATAATTAGTGGTGACATCCTTCTCGTATAACATTTCTACTGACATATAAAACCCTCCATTTTTCGAATTGAAAACAGTAACCACACTGTTTTCTGTAACCAAATTTATCGCAAACTTTCGTCTTTCTTCCTATATAATAGAAAGTTCTGAAAATTGTGACCTACAATTAGTGGAACCTATGTTTCAGGCTTTTTTGAGATAGCATTGTGAAGTTGAACGCGATTGTTGACTGGTTCACTCACATTGAATAGCTAAAACGTGTTCCAAAGGGCAACTTCTTCCATATAGCTACGCTTGCCGAACGCTCCACTGCGTGTAGCTTATCGTCAAGCTAGGCTATATTCCAGAAGCTGGGCGCCCTTTGTCACACTCTAGCCTTCTGCTCGGGTAAAGCCTGCAACCCCTGTTCGGACAACTTGAGTAACACCGTACGGTTGAACCACGCGAAGTAAGGCATTGACCTTATCACGTGAACCGGTGATCTGTAACATGAGTGAATCCAGTGCGACATCCACGACGTCAGCGCGGAACGGTTGCACCATTGCGAACAACTCCGCCCGTTTGTTCGCAGCTGCGTTGACTCTAATCAACGCTAACTCACGTTCAACATGTGGTTGATCCGTAATATCATGAATCTCCAGCACGTCAATTTGCTTATTCAGCTGTGCAACTAGCTGTTTGGCGGTTGTTTCATTATCTAAATAGACAATGGCCGTTACCCGCGAGGCACTGTTATCACCTACCGGACTGATCGAAATACTGTTGATATTGACTTGCCGTCTGGTCAGCGTGCCGGTAAAGCGATTCAGTACGCCCGGATCATTGCTTAGTAAACAAGTAAGTACTCGCCGCATTTAATCACGCTCCATCATTTCATTATTCGGCTTACCTGGTGCAATCATTGGCATAACGGGTTCTAACTCCGGAATCGCCACTTCGATCAGCGCGGCATGGGTTGTGGCAAAAGCGGCGGCCAAGTCGGCGGCAACTGTTTGCGGATCGGTAAGATGATGTGCTGTGATCCCATACGCTTCAGCTAACTTAGTAAAATTAGGCTGATGGTCAAAAACCGTAGCCGAACGACGACGATCATAAAATAAATCTTGCCATTGCCGAACCATCCCTAACATGTGGTTATTTAATAGTACAATTTTGATATCCAGATCATTAGCTGCGATCACTTCCAGCTCTTCGCTGGTCATTTGGATACCGCCATCACCAATAAACAAAACCACTTGCTTGTCCGGTGCAGCTAGCTTAGTACCAATTGCTGCCGGAATACCAAAGCCCATCGTGCCTAAACCACCACTGGTGATCAATTGGTGCTGATGTTTAAACGGATAATACTGTGCCGCCCACATTTGATGTTGCCCGACATCGGTGACCACGTAGGCATCGCCGTGAGTTAGCTCTCCCACTAATTCAACAACTTGCTGGGGTTTGATCTCCGCTGTGCCTTTTTCGTAACTTAACGGATGTGCCGCTTGCCATTGTTGTAACTGTTGCTGCCAAGCACTGACTTCCGGTTTAGTTGCTGAACTACGTAACATCAATTGTAAAACGGCTTTGGCATCACCTTCGATTGGGTAGGTGGCTGGGATGATCTTCCCAAGTTCAGCCGCATCAATATCAATGTGCGCGATCGTCGCGTAAGGTGCAAATTTTTGTGGAGCGGTTGCTAAACGATCATCAAACCGCGAACCTACATTAATTAACAGATCACATTCGGATAACGCTATGTTAGCCGTATAAACACCGTGCATACCACCCATACCGAGAAATAACGGTGACGCATTGGGCATGACCCCAAGTCCTAATAATGTCGAAACAACTGGGACTTGGTAACGCTGCGCAAATCGTTGCACTTCGGTTTGCGCTGCGGCGGCGTGAACGCCATTGCCGACTAAGAGTAGCGGTTTATGAGCCTGACTCAAGGCAGCCATCAACGCCGCTACCTGCCGCTTATCAATTTCTGGTGTTGGCCGATATTGTGGTAAGTTGACCGCAGCCGGTAAGGGTGCATTAGTTGTGGCGTTAACAATATCCTTAGGCAGGTCGATCAAGACGGGCCCCTTACGACCAGTAGTCGCAACATAAAAGGCCTCGTTGATGATCCGTGGTAAATCGCGAACATCATGCACTTGATAATTATTTTTCGTGATCGAAGCGGTCATGCTGAGCACATCAGCTTCTTGAAAGGCATCACTGCCGATCGCGCCAGTCCCAACTTGGCCAGTAAAAACGACGATCGGGGCGGAATCCATCATAGCATCGGCAATCCCGGTGATCGCGTTAGTGGCACCAGGTCCACTAGTAACGAAGACAACCCCCGGTTTACCAGTTGCCTTGGCATAACCTTCAGCAGCATGTGCAGCCCCTTGCTCATGACGAACAAGTATGTGGCGGAATTGTTGCCGATAAACGGCATCATAGAGCGGGAGGACTGCGCCACCCGGATAGCCGAAAATCATTTCGACATTTTGTGCAGTTAATGTATCAAGCAATAATTCAGCGCCATTACGTTCTGGCATGGCCTGTTCTTCTGGTGCTTGCATCTGCTCACCTCCGTTTGATTAAAATACGATTAGAATTGATGTAACTTAATTTACTCTTATTTTTGAAATTGTCAACTGCTTTTTGAAACTTTTTTTAAAATTGTTTTAACAGCGGCTCTAAAAGGCGGTGACATGCACTTTTCTGGAAACTAATGATCAAACTAATTTGAGAACAATGCTTCAGTAAATCGTTATTGCCAATAAAAAAACGCCCCTCGAGATAAAATTATATCTTGAAGGACGTTATATTAACGTGGTACCACCTTTATTCGTAGCTACATTGCCGTAGCCACCTCTTCACGTGCAGGCATAAAATGCCGATACGCTAGCCAGATAATGGTGGCAGCCAGTGAATTCTACTAAGTTTCGATTCATTGCTCAGAGCCGATTTTCTTTAACCTAATTGGTACCGCCTCTCACCAAACGCGGTTCGCTTAATCAAATCAGGAAAAATACTTTTGCTCATCAACACAGTATTAATTTAAATGTAATTGAATTTCTATATTGCTCATAATACGCTTGGTATTATCTCATTGTCAACACTTTTTTAGAAATAACGATCAAAATCTTTTTCAAACCCACAAACGCTACAATACTTTGCATTCGGTGTTTGGGCGCCGCAATTGACGCAGAAGCTGGTACTAAATACGTTATGCCCTTGTTCTTCAAAGAGGTGTTGTCCGCAGCAAGTACAGAAGTTGCCGCTAGGTACGGTATGGTTGCAGTTCGCGCAGACGATCATTTCATAAGTTGTTTCCATAATGGTATTCCCCTTTCAAAATCAACAATAACGGTGAGTCACTAGCCAAGGACACTAGTCATCTTTACTCAGATACAGTTGGATCCAGATGCCGCCTTCAAGATGTAGTTGTCAAAGAACAATCTAGTCTAAAGGCTGTGGAATCGCGCTTGTTGGCGCGAACGTGCTTCAAAAGGCAACTTCTTCCGTATAACTACGCTTAGCGAACGAGCCACTGCGTGTCTCTTTATCACTAAGCTAGGTTATACTCCAGAAGCTGAGCGCCTTTTGTCGCACTCCACAAAAAAAAGCGCCCAAAGTGATCTATGATTAGATCACTAAGGACGCTGTTCGCGTGTTACCACCTTTAATTTACATCTACGTCACCGTAAATGCCTCTGCCGCGCACAAACTTCTAAAAAACAGAATGCTACGTCTGCTTGGAGCCTGTAGATAAAACACAAACGTAGAAACGAGCTAGCTCATCCCTTTTAGAGTTGATGCGTTGGTGCGATAATGGGCACTCCCAATCCCGCCTACTTTATTCAGCCGGACAGCTCAAAGGTTACTTTCATCAATAACAGTACTGCCTCTCTCAGCTTACAAGGCTCTCTGTTCAGGTACTGCTACCGACTACTCTTCCTCGTCGAAGCCATTAGATTAGATAAAAATTAAATTTTATTTCGATTGAGGCTAATTTTACACGGCCATATATGCTATGTCAACAGGCTTTTAGAAAAAAGTTTATTATTTTTTGCAGTTGACGATTAAAAATAATGGTGCTAACATTTGCACCATTACATGTTTTCCTAATCGAATTCACATTTTTTAATCATAAAAGGAGCTGATCAAATGAGTGACACCTTGAATTTTTCGATCTCAGGTAAAGATATGCAGAAGCGTAGTGACGAAATTAAGGTCGGCACGGATCGCGCACCGGGACGTAGTCTGTTATACGCCACTGGTAAAGTTAAAAATACCGACGATATGAAGAAACCGTTTATCGCAATTTGTAATTCCTATATTGAAATCGTCCCTGGCCACGTTCATTTACGTGAGCTTGCCGACATCGCTAAGCAAGCGATCCGTGAAGCTGGCGGTATTCCGTTTGAGTTTAACACGATCGGTGTTGATGATGGGATCGCCATGGGCCACATTGGGATGCGCTATTCCTTACCAAGTCGAGAAATTATCGCCGATGCTGCTGAAACCGTGGTCAACGCGCACTGGTTTGATGGTGTCCTCTACATGCCTAATTGTGATAAGATCTCACCTGGTATGATGATGGCCGCTGCTCGGACCAATGTCCCTTCCGTATTTGTTTCCGGTGGTCCCATGAAGGCCGGCCTGGATCCAAACGGTAAAGCAGTAACGCTATCCAACATGTTCGAGGCCGTCGGCGCCTTTAAGTCCGGCAAGCTAAGTAAAGAAGATTTCCTTGAATTGGAACAAAACGCTTGTCCAAGTTGCGGTTCATGTGCGGGTATGTTTACCGCCAACTCAATGAATTGCTTGATGGAAATGAGTGGTTTAGCGTTACCTTATAACGGCACGGCCTTAGCAGTTTCTGAAGAGCGCCGTGATCTTGTACGCCAAGCCGCTAAACAATTAATGAACGTCGTCAAAAATAATATTCGGCCCCGTGATCTTTTGACTAAAGAAACCTTTGACGACTGTATTGCACTTGACATGGCTATGGGAGGTTCAACTAATACAGTTTTGCACGTGTTAGCGATCGCTCACGAAGCCGGCGTTGATTACAGCGAACGCGATATCAATGCCATTGCCGCCAAAACGCCATTTTTGGCTAAAATCGCTCCATCATCTTCCTGGACGATGCAGGACGTGCATGAAGCAGGTGGCATGCCTGCGATTATTAATGAATTGATCGAAAAAGGAGGCATCATCCATCCCGACCGGCCAACGGTCACTGGTAAAACTTTGCGGGAAAATGTTGCGGGCGCAAAGAGTTTGAACCATGAAGTTATTCGGCCATTGGCTGATCCTTATTCTAACGAAGGTGGCCTATCTGTACTTTATGGTAATATCGCCCCTGATGGTTCCGTTCTTAAAGTTGGCGGGGTTGATCCTGACATTCGGGTCTTCACGGGTAAAGCAGTTTGCTTCGATTCCCATGATGAAGCCGTTGCCGGAATCGATGATGGTACGGTTAAAAAAGGTGACGTGGTTGTTATCCGTTATGAAGGCCCTAAAGGTGGCCCCGGCATGCCCGAAATGTTGAACCCGACTTCTGACCTAGTTGGACGTGGCCTAGGGCGCGATGTTGGTTTGATCACTGATGGGCGCTTCTCCGGTGCGACGCACGGGATCGCCGTTGGCCACATTTCTCCAGAAGCAGCCGCTGGCGGCCCCATCGCCTTGATCAAAGACGGCGATGAGATCACCATCGACATGATCAAACGGACCTTAAATGTTAAAGTTTCCGAAGCAGAATTTGCAGAACGGCGTAAGGAATTGAAACCGTTCCAGCCTAAAGTTCGGCAAGGCTACTTAGCACGCTATACCTATTTAGTAACTTCGGCCAATACTGGCGGCATCATGAAAGGTGCCGATGAATTATTTGGTCCAGAAAAATAATCATTTATCGGGTAGGGATAAAAGACGCCAGCAAGAGTATTGGAACGCCTTTTGTCCCTACTTTATACACAAAAACGGTGGAAGGAGTCGGTAACATGGTAGAAAAGACTGCCCTTGATTTACAAGACCGTATGTTAACAGCGCTTAGTACGGTAATCGATCCGGAACTTGGTTGTGATGTGGTCAATCTCGGCTTAATTTACGGCTTAAGCCTGACTGATCACGTGGTTACCGTCACCATGACTTTAACCACGATGGGCTGTCCCATTTCTGATGTGTTAGAGCAAATGATCGACAATGCGTTAACCGATTTACCAGAAGTGACCGCAGTTAAAATCAATTTGGTTTGGGAGCCGGCCTGGGATATTAACAAAATGAGCCGGTATGCGCGCATCGCATTAGGCGTTCACTAAAGTTTTCATTATTATTTTATTATTTTTAAATTCGTGACTGGTGGCACTGACCACTGAGTCCGTTCACATACATTGGAGGTTTTTATATGCAAAAAGTTGAAGCCGTTGGTAATTGGGTCAGCAAATGGTTTACCCTATTAGTCGTTGTTGTTGCTGCATTTAGTTTCTTCGCTCCTAGTTTTGGTACCGCCATTGCACCCCATACATCACTATTACTAGGCGTCGTTTTGTTCGGTATGGGGTTGACGCTAAGTCGCAAAGACTTCGCCCGGATCTTGCGGCGGCCATGGCCGGTGATTGCCGGTACAGTTGCTCATTACGTGATCATGCCCGGGATCGCCTACTTACTTTGTCTAATTTTTCATTTATCAGGGCCCACTGCCGTTGGGGTTATTTTAGTTGGCTCGTGTCCAAGTGGCACTTCCTCCAATGTTATGGCCTACTTAGCTGGTGGTGATGTTGCTTTAGACGTTTCCATTGGGATGTTATCGACCTTACTAGCACCGATCATGTTGCCTTCATTACTGTTATTATACGCCGGCCAGTGGGTGACCATCCCGGCGGCCTCATTATTCTTAGGGGCGATCCGGATCGTCTTACTACCCGTTTTTCTAGGTGTTTTAGTACATACCATTTTTGGCGATCGGATCGCAGCCGTTAATCATGTTTTACCTTTAGTATCCCAAACCGCGATCCTCTTGATCGTTTGTGCTGTTTTTGCTGCTAATCACGCACATTTATTCACAGGCCAAACAGCTTTAGTGATCCCAGTAGTCATGCTCCATAACTTATCCGGATATGGTCTAGGTTTCCTATTCGCCCACATTATTCGGCTAAATTATCCGCAACGCAAGGCGATCACCTTTGAAGTTGGTATGCAGGATTCAGCCTTAGGGGCAACGCTGGCCATGCAATATTTCCATCCGGCAGCGGCGATTCCATCAACAATCTTCAGTATTTGGCACAACATTTCCGGCTCCGTCTTATCTTCCTATTGGCGCAATAAGGCTAACAAAGACGAACAGCTCGTAGCGGCCAAAACAACGTTACAACACAGCTAAACCGCATAAACACCGTTTAAGTAGTTAATAAAAATAGAGCCGCGCCGGAAAATTAACGGCGGCTCTATTTTTATTCAACAAATTTAAGTTATAATAAATCTAATCAGCGTTTACGGCTATTTTATTTTCTAGAAATCAGGCGAGTTTATGCAAAAAATGACCACTTGGCGGCAAAACCTCGCCGTACTTTGGGCCGGTAACTTTATGACCGGCATGGGCTTCTCCATGACCATGCCGTTTTTGCCACTGTTTATTAAAACTTTAGGTGACTTTAGTAAATCAGAACTGACGCTGCTCAGCGGCACGGCCTTTGCGATCACTTTTTTAGTTAAGGCGATCGTCTCACCATTTTGGGGACGTTTGGCCGATGCACACGGCCGCAAGATCATGTGCCTGCGTGCTGCTTTAGGGATGACTTTTACGATCACTGCTTGTGGTATGGTCCAAGGAATCGTTAGTTTAATTATTTTACGCGCATTACAAGGCGGTTTTTCTGGCTATATCAACAACGCCAATGCCATCGTTGCCGCCGCAGCACCACGTGAACACAGCGGTCAAGCCATGGGAACTTTAGCCACCGGCAACGTGGTCGGCACGCTTTTAGGCCCGTTATTAGGCGGTGTGATCGCTGGTACTTTTGGTTACCGTAGTACCTTTTTTGTCACTGGGGCTTTAATGGCCATTGTGTTTGTGGCAACTCTATTGTTAGTTCACGAACAATTCACACCGATTGCACCGGCTGATCTACTGCCTACGAAACAAATTTTCCAACGGCTACATTACCCTCAATTGATCATCGGTATGTTTATCACCACCTTGATCATTCAGGCGGCCAATATGTCGGTCACGCCGATCATCAGTTTATTCGTTGGGGAATTATTGCATCAGCACGGTCCGATCGCCATGGTTAGTGGCGTGATCGCTGCTTTACCGGGTGTCGTCACCTTGATCAGTGCCCCTAGTCTAGGCGCTTTAAGTGACCGCGTTGGCCCAGAAAAAGTACTGTTAGTTGGCCTATTATTCGCCACCTTAGTTTTTATTCCAATGAGTTTTGTCCAAAACATTTGGCAGCTTGGCTTTTTGCGTTTACTAGTCGGTGTATCTGACGCAGCTTTGTTACCTGCTGTGCAAACGATCATGACCCAACATGTGCCGCAAAGCGTATTTGGTCGTATTTTTAGTTACAATCAATCCTTCCAAGCCATCGGTAGTGTTATCGGTCCGATGTTAGGTGCCGTTATCTCAGGCCAATTTGATTATCGGGGCGTTTTCGTGATGACCGCCATTTTATTATTGATTAATTTGATCGTGATCCACTTTGCCAGTCGGCCACTATTACACCCCACCGAAAATGAAGCCTGAATTTCCCAAAAAATTTTCGCATTAGTTAGTGATTACGTGTATACTAAAAACGTAAAGTAAACGCTTTCACAAGAGTTGTGTCAAAAGCGGTTTGCTCATGAACAAAGTCGGCTGCACCTACTTCTGCAGCAAATCACTTTGTCACACTCCCGCTAATTTTTGAGGAGGTTTTTTTGTGCGTAAAATTGGAATTATTGGTCTTGGTCACGTTGGCGCTACCGTTGCTTATACGCTTGTAACTAAGGGAATTGCCGATGAACTCGTATTGATCGATCAAAACGAAGAGGTGGCACAAGCCGAAAAACTGGACCTGGAAGACACCCAAGCCGGTTTGATCACGCACACACAGATCATGATTCAAGATTTTAGCCAGCTGCGCGATGCCGCAATCGTGATCTTGGCTGCTGGCGACAGCTCAATTTTTAGTAGTGGTGACGTCAATAATCGCCAGGCCGAGCTAGTTGTTACCAGTCGGGTGGTTGAGATGGTTGCGCCTAAAATCATGGCTAGTGGTTTTCATGGTATTTTACTGAACATTGCCAATCCTTGTGATGTTGTCACCACCTATTTGCAACGATTGACAGGCTTGCCTTACCAACAGGTTTTTGGCACCGGTACTTTGTTAGACACTATGCGGATGCGGCGGACTTTAGCAGCGATCCTCCACGTTTTTCTTCAAGATATTCAAGGCTACAATTTAGGGGAACATGGCGAATCACAATTCACTGCTTGGTCAACGATCACAGTGGGCACCCGACCGATCAAAGACTTACTGGCGCAACACGACACAGATATTCCTGGATTAGAAAAAGCCATCCGCAGTCGCGCATGGCAGATCATTAACGGCAAAGGCTTCACTAATTATGGGATCGCGGCGGCGGCCGTTACCGTGATCCAAGCTATTTTTAGCGACGCGCACACCACTTTACCGGTTTCCAGCTGGGACGCCGAACACCAATTGTATATCGGTCAACCGACCTTGATCGGCCGTACCGGCGTTTTGCGCGTCGTCGATGTTGGTTTAACTAAAGTTGAACAACAAGAATTCAATCATTCAGCTGTTTATATTCAAAAACATCTCAATTCATTAGCAGCTAGCTCACTTCGGTGAACACCTGCGTTAAGTCGAGAACTAGCGGATAAGTAACTTGTAGTGTTGCCGGTGTCACCGTACAGCCATAGGCTAGTAGGTGAACACCGGCTTTTTGCGCCTGCAAAATCGCGGCATACAGAGTGGGGTCACGTTGGGCGTAGATCGTCATTTTACTGATGGCACTCATCTGGACAATAAAACATAAATAGGCTTGGTAGCCTGCTTGCTGTGCACGAATCAAGGTCGCCACGTGCTTAGCTGCCCGACTAGTTGGGGCATCAGGAAAAGCCGCCAATGGACCATTGGCTAAGGTCACCCCTTTTAATTCCACAAAAAATGGCTGGGTCGCAGTACTGCCAAAAATATCAAAGCGGGCATCTTCAAAAGTCACCTCACGCTTTAAGGTTAAAATATCGGCAGTCGCAATTCCCGGTAACTGGATCGTACCAGCTTGAATGCTGTCAAACGCCACTTGATTAGGGGCTTGACTATCAATATTGATCCAACGCGAGCCAACCTGCGCCGCCACCAGATCATATTGCGTTTTGCGCTGCGGATTAGCGCTTTTAACCAACGCCACTGGCACCTCTGGCTTCAGAATTTCTTTATTGCGGCCTGTATTCTTAACGTGAACTTTGATCAGCTCATCATTTAAGCGACAAGTGGCCACAAACCGATTAGGTCGCGCCACAAATTGGGCCAAATAACTGTTGGGATATTCCAAACAAATCGCTCCTTAGATTAAAATAAGACGCACAGCGTTAACGCCGGGCGCCTTATTATTTTTTGTCATTAATAGCCGTCATTTGCCCGGACTACGATCACCGAGCACGGGGCATTTTGAGCCATATAACTGGCCTGTGAGCCAATAAATAGCCGTCCTTTTTCCTTGGTCTCTGAACCGACGATCAATAGATCCGGCTGCCATTCTGGGATCACCCGTTCAACGATAACTTTACCTGGTTTGCCTTCACCGATCAGTGATGAAACTTCGATCACCCCGAAGTCCTTGGCCTTGGCAGCATAGTGATTGACCTTAGCCAAAACTTCCTCCCGGCGATTAGCCAAAACATCCGGTGATAAGGAATCATAGATATTTAAGTCACTAGTTTCTAAAATGGTCACCACAGCTAAGGGAATGTGGTATGACTTAGCCAATGTTACCGCATAGTTAAAAGCGCGAATTGACGAGGTCGAATCATCCTCATCCACGGCCACTAAAAGCCGCCGAAATGCCATCGTTTGCACTTCAAAGTCTAATGGATCCTGCGTATTTTTTGCGCTCATCTTCTATCTATACCTCACTTTTCTGGTCTAGCATGAACCTATCCTAATTCCATTATAGCCGGTTCGATTTACCAATAGCAAGTGTCATGTTGTAGAAGTCACTTACCTATCGCTTTCCCATCTACTGCTACCGGTTTTAGATCCTGCATCAGGGCCTGCTTATGTTCCGCCTGGATCCGGGCCGTTTTTTCGGCCAAAAAAGCTTTTTGCGTTTTAAGTTCAGCGCTGCGGCGATCCAGTTCCTGATCTAAATGCGCTAAAATAGCCAAGCCGGCGTCATAAGTTGCAGTTGTGATCTGTTTCGTCTGAAATAATGCCAGTATTTGCCGCGTCTCTGCAACCGAAGCACCTAAATGACGTAAATGAACTAATTTATTCAGCACTGCCAAATCATCATCTGAATATTCGCGGCGACCTTGTCGATCGCGGTGAATCGTTGGCAATAACCCAATTTTTTCATAATAACGTAAGGCATCATAAGTTAAATTAAATTGTGTCGCTACCTCGCGAATTGCGTGCATTAGCTAGGCTCCTTTTTTAAAATTTTATTTGCGCTAGTGTAACACCAGCGTGTTAAATTAGCAATTAAGGATAAAAGATAGCTGATCAACGGCTACCTATTTTTTGCAACAACGAAAGGATGGACAATTATGAATTCAACTAAAACATTAACGCTGGTTACTGGTGCCAATCGCGGTATGGGCCTAGAAATCGTCAAAGAGCTCAGTCAAAAGGGCCAACAAGTCATTTTAGGTGCACGTAACCTTGCCAATGGTCAGGCAGCGATTGCCAAGCTCGCCCAGAACGGTCTTCAGGCTGACTTAGTTCAACTAGATGTCACTGATCCGGAATCAATTGACCAAGCTGCACAAAAAATTACCGCTAAATACGGTTACCTGACCATTCTGATCAACAACGCCGGGGCAGTTTTTGATCACAGGCAAATGCCGTCCAATATTAGCCAAACCAATCTACAGGCCGACTTCGCCTTAAATTTTTTCGGCCTGATCGCAGTCACACAAAAAATGTTGCCACTTCTACAAAAAAGTCCGCAGGCCAAGATTATCAATATTTCTAGTATGATGGGCTCTAAAACTGAGGCGTTGAATCCAACTTCAACGGTTTACAACGCCAGCGCTGTTGGCTATCAGTCGGCCAAAGCAGCGGCTAACATGTATACGGTCCAGTTAGCAAAGGAATTACACAAAAAACAATTGCCGATCACCGTTAACGCAATTGATCCCGGAATGGTTGCCACAGAATTCGGCGGTGTTACCCCAGAATTGGCCAAACAAATGGGGGCTAAACCCTTGACCACCGGCGTTGCCCGCACCGTTGAATTGGCAACCGATCCCACTGATTTGACTACGGCCACCTTTACCAATACCGCCGGCACTGTCGCCTGGTGAAATGATGCTTGCGCGGCAAGTATCACTGTTGCGTCAGCTTAACCGGCGTTGCGCCTAAACAAATTGTTAACCTGAGCCATTAATTAAAATGACCTAACACGCACCGAATTAAAAAAGGGGCTGTGACAATGTCATTTATGTCACAACCCTTTGTTTATACTTCCCAACTAGTCAAAACGTGTTCCATAAGGCACGCTTTGTTAACTTGAATTAATTAATTTTAGCCGCTGTCGGTTTGGTCACGTTGATGGCCACAATATCTGCATAAGAACCGTCATATTGACTTAATTTGTTAGTCAAATAATTCAGCATCTGTTGCTTGGCCTCCCGTTTTGTGGCGTTATGCATGATGCAGTGTTCGGTTTTGCGCATATTCGCCACAGTGTAAATACCAGTTACCCAATAATCCATCGGTTTGTTAAAAAACATGATCACTGCCTACTTTCCCAAAAAGATTTTAAGCCAAAATTCAACTTACGACTGTTATATCATCATTTTCACGAAAATACTATTACAATTAAGTAAAATTTTGATGGCAACGGTAACAGTCAGTCTTTGCGCTTCAATAATTGGCTTGGTGAGCCAACCAATTGGGCCAGCATAAATCCCACCGCAATCGCACCTGCGATCATTAAGACCTGCACGGCAAAACCGATCCCCTGCGTATAATCACCTAATACAAAGGAGCGCACTGCCCGGTAAGCGATCCCACCTGGTACCAGCGGCACCAAACCAGGAATATTAAAAATGATCACCGGAATTTTATTCCGCCGGGCAAAGAATAAACTGACCATAGCGATCACGAAAGCACCCACTAAATTAGGTAACATGTGACCTAATTTAAATTGCACCAGTCCCCAATAAACCAACCAACCGGCAACCCCCGTTAAGCCACAAGCATTTAATGCCCGGTGTGGCACGTTGGTACAAATCCCAAAGGCCACCGTCGCTAAATAGCTAAACACTGCCTGTAACATAATTTGGCCCCACATTTTGCCACCTCCAGTTTACAAGCCTGCTTAAGAGAAGAACCGAAAAATCAGCGCAATACCGATACCAATAGCGCTGACACTGAATAAAGCTTCCATGCCACGGGCAATACCGGATAAAATATGTCCCGCCAGCATATCACGCACAGCATTAGTGATCGCCACCCCCGGCACCAACGGCATAACGGCACCAATAATGATCATATCCAAACTTTGGCCTAAATGCCAATGCACTAATAGCCAGGCTAATAACCCAATCGTGAACGCCGCCATAAATTCACTGAGAAAACTTACCGTTAACCGCTCACGAATAAAGTAAAAAACCGCGTAGCCCACGGCACCGACTAAAGCACTGGGAATAAAATCCGCCCAAACACCCCCATAGATGATCATTAATGTGCAGCTAACTACAGCCGCCGCAATGATCTGTAACCATAACGGAAAAAACGGTACATCTCGATCCAACGATCGTAACCGTGAATGCAACTGAGTTAAGGTCACCTTGTGATCAGCGAATTGCCGCGATAACGCGTTGACCCGGTCCACTTTTTCCAGATTAATCGTCCGTGTAGTCACTGGTTGGATCTGCACAACATCTTGGTCCGGTAACGCCATAAATAAGCCTGTCGGTGTTGAAAAAATGCTGCTGGCGCTGGCACCAGCATTATGAGCGATTCGCTGCATCGTATCTTCCACACGATACATTTCTGAACCACTTTCGATCATGATCCGTCCCGCCATCAAACAAGTATCTAAGATTTCATTCTGCTCAGCCACCTGCGCCACCCCCAGTTGCATCTAGTATATCGGCAAAAGTAACCTCTGACAACGCCAAATTTTTACTTTATTAAATGCAAACGGCATTCAATTTGCTTGCCTCGCTGCAAACTCGCCATGATTCAGTTCATGCGCTTAATAAAGCAGAAAGTATCGCGCAAAAGTCAGTTTTCTGCCTAACGCAAACTAGTCCAATAACCAGAATACGGTTATTGGACTAGTTATAGTTAACGACTTTTAGCATCATGCGCGCAACTAAAGGCAGGTCAGTTTTATCCCCATCCGCTAGCTTAGCCGCGTTATTAAAAACAGCCGGAAAACAACTGGTGATCAGCAGTTTATTAATAAGTCATTGCCCGATAATGTTGCGAGGCCAT
Source organism: Loigolactobacillus binensis (assembly GCF_005405165.1). Classification (GTDB taxonomy): domain Bacteria; phylum Bacillota; class Bacilli; order Lactobacillales; family Lactobacillaceae; genus Loigolactobacillus; species Loigolactobacillus binensis. Next base: position 159,620 of record NZ_BJDN01000001.1, on the reverse strand, counting down.
TCTTTGCCACAATTGCTGGCCACTGATACGGCGATCGCTTTTACCAGTCCAAGGATCATTATAAACAAAGTTATCCTGCGCATAGCCGGTCAATAAAATCGCGTGGGCCGGGAAGCCGTGCATTTTGACCCAAGCTACGATCGGTTTACCCTGCGCTAATTCAGTCCGAAAAGTACTGACTGGCTTTTTAGAAAGGTCAGTAAAACTGCCTAAATGTTTTTCAAAATAACTACGCCACGCTGGTGGATACATCGTATAACCGGTATCCGTAAACGGATTGCCCCAAAACCCAGTTTCCGGATCATCAGTATACGGAATTTCGTTAGCAATCTTAGTTAACGACTGCGGTTTGCCCCGAAAAGCCAGCAGCATGGCCACATCGGTGATCTCACAGCCAGTTGGCAGCACCGGCCGCTGCGCTTTAGCAGCAACCTGTAACTGAAAGGCCACCGGCTGTTGTTTGGTCAGCTTATCCCACCCATTTTCCAAAGCCACAGGCGCCGAAGTGCCACTGGGAACCGTATGCCAGCCCACAAATAATAAACTAGCGATCACCACCGCCAACAACGGCACTAATACCAGCAACCCGCGCCCTATCTTCTTTACTTTCAAAATACGCTACCTCATTTATCAAATATTGCTTGTAAAAGTCGCAATCAGTCCCGCTAAACTTCCACAAAAGTAATCATTTGTATTATAACAAATATTTTTCATCAGGCGGTTACCGTTTTTTTTAACCACCACTAAACCCAACATCAAATCAATTGCTTGCAAGCAATGCTGCCGTACTTTGTTCACCCAAAGGTTGCAATGATCCGTTGAACTGCGGCCACCAACTGCGATTTAGGCGTGGCAAAATTCAAGCGGAACCAGTGGACACCATTGGCACCATATTGCGACCCGCGATTGAGCTGAACTTGAGCGTCATTGATCAGTCGCTGTTCAATCACATCGTCGCTTAAACCAGTTTGGCTGAAATCAAGCCACATCAAATAAGTAGCTTGGGGCAACATTGCCTTGATTGAACTGTCCGCAAATAAACGGTACGCGGTATCCCGATTTTCTTGTAAATAAGCCAACAGTTCTGCCTGCCACCGTTCGCCTTTGGTCAGCGCTGCGGTTGTCGCGTTGATCCCAAATATGTTAATTTCCGCACCAAATTCAGCGGTGATCAATGCATTGATCTGATGAGCTAAGTAGCCATCCTTAACCAACAAATAAGCATTTTTAACCCCAGGCATGTTGAAGGTTTTAGTGGCCGCAGTGATCACTAAACCTACACTAGCAGTTCCCGGGATTTCAAATAGCGATGTGAAGTCAGCTGGTTGATAAACTAAGTCTTGATGAATTTCATCGGCGATAATAAAAGTATTGTATTGCTTGGCTAAAGCCACCAATTTAGTCAGATCGGCTTTGGACCATAAATGGCCACTAGGATTCTGCGGATTGCATAAAATCATGACTGGTACGCGTTGTGTGGCCAATAGATGCTCAACTTGGGCAAAGTCAATACAATATTGATTTTGCTCGTCGATCGTTAATTCATAATTCAGGACTTGGCGGCCAGCGTTACGGATCGCGCTTGCAAATGGGGCGTAAACTGGATCAAAAATCAAAACATGGTCATTTGGCTGGGTCAGTGTGCGTAACGCAAAAGAAACTCCTGGTAAAACGCCAGTCAGGGGAATGATTTGTTCCGGGGTCAACGTTACCTGATGATGTTGCGCCTGCCAGTTAATGATCGCCGTAAAATAACTGGCTGGAGTCGCTGTATAGCCCAGAATTGGTGAGCGGGGCATTAAATTATCGCGAATAAAACTAGGGGTCGCAAAATCCATATCCGCCACAGTCATCGCCGTGACCGCTTTATGGGCCGGCTGATCCGCTAATAACCATTTATAACTGCCAGTGTTAGTCCGATCGATTATTGTATCAAAATCCATTTCATAACTCCCTTACATTACAGTAAATTCAACCGGGTCAAAAATTGCCGAAGTACCGCCTCATAGCGGGCACGATTGACTTGATAGGCCTCAATATGGTCCGCTTGCGGCACAAAATAAGCCATTTTTCGCATCGGTGCGGTTTTGTAAAGTACATGAAAAGCCCGTGGCGGCACATAGCCATCTTCACCACCATGAATAAATAAGGTCGGTGTGTGACTGCGGGCTAACTGCTTCAAAATATTACCCTGATAATACGAATAACCAGCTTGCCCCTTAGCAAATAACGCCATTAGCGGAAAAAATGGGTACTGGGGTATTTTATAATGGGTGCGCAAACGATAACTGACTTCTTTAGCCACCGAACTAAAGCCACTATCTTCGATCACAGCTTTAACGGTTACTGGTAGATCAGCCTCCCCACTGGCGGCCATGACTGTCGCGGCACCCATGCTGATACCAAATAATAGTAGCGTTGCCTGACTACCAAATTCCCGCGTCATCAATTGAGCCCACTGAACATAGTCGCGCCGATCTAGCCACCCAAAACCAATGGTATGCCCCTCACTATCGCCATGGCCCCGTGCATCTGGCACTAAAACATTATAACCAAGATCGAAAAATAACTTAGCGTAAGGCGCCATTTGTTCCAACGAATGGTGGTAACCATGCGCTAAAATCGCAACCTTTGTTGTGGCCTGCGCTTGCCGCAATAAAACTGCCTGTAGCGTTAAACCGTCCGCCGTAATAATTTGGCGGGCTTCACGTTTTTGGGCCTGATACCATTGTTTTTCTAATACCCAGGGATCGCGATCATCAAAGTCAATATCGCGCTGTTTACGGCTGGCCTTATGATAATTCATCGTTGAACCTTGAAAAGTGATATAACCGCCAAGCAAAAAGCCGGCGCTGCCTACTAAAGTAGCGGTTAATAACCGCTGCGTTGATTTTTTCATGTGATCGCCTCCTAATTGAGGATCAACAACTGGTTTAAAGCTAGGCGTCTTAGACTGACGTCCTTCCTCTGCGCTAAAGGTTAGCGATACTTCACTTTGACTTTATCCCCAGAGATCTTTATTTTTTTAATCGTATGCTTTTTTTGCTGATGCCGATAGATTTGGTAACTTAACCCTAAGGTGGCCGTCATGACCTTATCAAATTGCCGATCGGACAACAACTGCCGCCCAATAACTGAGGCACGCCCGCCAAAACCGCCAACGTAGCGCGTTCGTGGCCGTGACGCAGTTGCGGCCTGTTCCATTAAAGCCGCGATCACCGTTGCTTTGGAGCCCATTTTAGCAAATAAGCTAAGTTGTGCTGCCATATCGCGTACCGCCTTGGCATAAGCACCATGCCCGGAGATCTTAGTTAACTTATCCTTAGCAATACCGGCCCACTCACTTTGCGTAGCACCAGGCTCGATCAGAACCACCGCAATCCCAAAAGGCTGGACCTCCATTCGTAGCGAATCGCTCATTCCTTCCAGCGCGTGCTTAGTGCCCATATACCAGGCCGACAACGGTTGATAAATTTTCCCGCCGATGGAACTGGTATTGATGATCCGACCAAAATGTTGCCGCCGCATGATCGGTAACACCAACTGGATCAAACGCATCGCCCCAAACACATTGACCTCAAATTGTTGCCGCCCAGCCGTTAAGGGAACATCTTCCACTGCGCCGTATTCGCCAAAACCAGCATTATTGATCAAAATATCGAGCCGTTGCTCTTGCGCCATAATTTGAGCGACTGCATTTTGCATTGAAGCCTCATCCGTCACATCTAAGGCCAAAGGATGGATCCCTAACCCCGCCAAGTGCTGCATGCGCTCGACGCGCCGGGCAGCAGCATAAACAATAAAACCGCGCTGCCGTAACCGAATCGCCGTTGCTTCGCCAATCCCAGATGAAGCACCTGTCAATAAAACCACTTGCTGTGTAAAAGATCGCATATCCTCACCGATTCCCTTCAATGTCAAAATATTAGCGCTATTATTGGTTAGTCCTTTAGTATTTTAGATCGGCAGCCACACGCCGATCTAAAAGCGTTCTCACTACTTCGAATATAGCGGATTTATCAATGAAGTCAAGCAGTAACTACCATGACCTTAGTTAACTGCCGCAGTGGTCTTGGCCTTTAGCAACGAGCAGTTAGCGTTTTTAGATCACGATGGTTATTTATTTAGTTAATCACACTGCCAGTTTAAATTTATACTTCCTTTCGCTTGCACAAATACAGCCATCTGGTCGGTTAAGCTTACACTACGCCTAGCAAACCTAAAAAGTGTTATAATTGATTTAATGAGAAATAGTGTCAATTAATGAAAGAAGGATTAACGTGGCACAACCTAATAGTACCGTTCCAGTAGAGAACGAACAAAGTAAACGCTTTGTCACCGGCGATCAAGTTAATGTGACTAAGGAACAAGGCATTCCTGATTGCACTGGCGTTATTGCTAAGAAATATGTTAATAGTGCGTTAGTCAAATTGGAAGTTGGTGGCAAGATCACGCAAAAGATCATGGAAGAAATTAATGGTCGCTACGTTGTCAGTTACCGGCATTTAAAAAAAGATAAAGAATAAGTAAAAATGGCGGGCACCGAAATTTGGTGCCCACCATTTTTATTTTACGGGCAGTCCATCCTTTCATTCGTATTAATCACGATAATGCAATCCGCCTAAAGTCGGGTTATTGTCCCCACCTTAGCCGGATACAATTCATTGACAAACAGTTTATATTTTACAAGGATCGAAAATTTGAGCATTGAGTTAGTGAGCTGGCTTGTGACTTGATCCTACATAACGCTACCGCACCGTTTGGATTTTCGTTTGTCTAGCAGCAGTTTTAGATCGGTTGGATAAAAAAGGCAGCGTTTAGCACCAAACGTTACTTCAGTAAAAAGTGCACACGTGATTGACACCATGGTGGCGCTTCTGTATAGTATCCCGGTACATAAAAAAGAGGAGGTGCCAACATGGCATTCTTAGAACTACACAACATCCATAAATCCTATTTTTTAGGCAAAGAAGAGTTTCCCGTTTTAAACGGAATTGATCTGGACTTTGAGCTTGGCGAATTTGTTTCGATCCTAGGCGAATCCGGTGGTGGTAAATCAACGTTAATGAACATTATCGGGGGGCTCGATCGTAACTTTGAAGGTGAGGTTCGCGCTGACGGCCAATTGTTGGACCATAAAAAAGAAAAACAATTAGATGATTATCGTCGTGGTACGATCGGTTACATTTATCAGTCCTACAACCTGATCAGCCATTTAAATATTGTTGACAATGTGTTGGTTTCATTAAATATGACCAATCTAAACAATCGGGAGAAAAAAGACCGCGCAATTGAATTATTGAAACAAGTCGGCTTAGGCGACCAATTGAAAAAACACCCTAACCAGCTTTCTGGTGGGCAGAAACAACGGGTCGCGATCGCCCGTGCTTTAGCCAGTAATCCGCGGGTGATCATTGCCGATGAACCAACCGGTGCGTTGGATTCAAAAAACACCGCCGAAGTTTTAGAAATCTTAGAAAAAATCGCGGCCGAAGGCAAACTAGTCATCACCGTGACCCACTCCCAAGATGTGGCTAACTACGGTACTCGGATCGTGCGTTTAGCGGACGGCAAAATTGAAGACGATACACGTTTGAAACCAGCTTATAAAACCACCGTTGAACAACCTAACGTTAAACCAAAAGTTTTATCGGCTGGGGCCAGCTACAAAAATGCCTTCCAACACTTATCCTATAACTTCTGGCGCAATTCATTGATCATGTTAGGCACAGCGATCGGCCTATTTGCGGTTCTGCTTTTCAGTGGCATCGGTAACGGGGTCAACGCCTTCATCCAGGACCAGATCAACTCGATGATCAACCCAAATTCGATCACCGTCATGAAGAATCCGGCGGGTAAAAAAATGAGTACCGCCAAATTTGAACAATCAATGAGCCAATTTGCCAATGACCCAAGTAAATTATTACTCACCGACAAAGAAGTTAACCATTTACAAAATTTAAAACATGTGGATAAGGTGGAACCTGGTTACCAGTTGAGCACCTACACATTATCTTATAACAGTAAGAATGCCAATGGTTCTGGTTTCCAGACTTGGACCAAGGCCTACGCCAGTGATACGGTAAAAACCGGCCATGCCCCAAAGGCGAACCAAATCGTACTGGATAAAGCCCAGGCAGCCACACTGACCAGCACTAAAAAATATAAACAGCTATTAGGTAAAAAAGTTAAGCTGACCCTTCCTTGGATCGACAAAAACAATCATCCGGTACAAGTTACCGCTGAGTTAACGGTTGTTGGCTTCACTAATGGTGGGCAAACTGGGGCAATCACTGGCACTAATTACAGTACCATGCGGCACTTACTCAGCAACGCCAAAGCCGACACTCAAGCTAACTTTGTCTCCGTCAACGTTAATAATTCGAAAAACGTGAAATCAGTAGCTAAAAAGATCACTAGTATTAAGGATAACGGCAAATACACCTTTGGCGCCATTACTGTAGGCGATATGCTGGACACCGTCAATCAATACGTCAGCATTGCGTCGATCGTACTTGCAGCCATTGCCGGTATTTCACTAGTCGTTTCTGCTCTGATGATCATTGTGACCATGTACATGTCAGTGTCTGAACGAACGAAAGAAATCGGGATTCTGCGGGCCTTAGGCGAACGGAAAAAAGATATTCGGCGGTTATTCACTGCTGAATCGGTTTTGATCGGTTTATTCTCGGCCGCATTAGCCTTAGTTCTAGCTTACGCCGCCAGCCTCGGTCTGAATCACGTGCTGTATAGCATTGTGAAATTCAATATGGTACAGATCACGCCAGGTAATATTATCTTTACTGTTGTCGCGGCGATCGCAATTTCCTTCATTGCCGCTTTACTACCAGCCCGCAAAGCATCCCGGCTGAACCCAATCGATGCGTTGTCTGCTGATTAGTTTCTGATATAAATTTTGATCTTAATAAACAAATAAAAAATCGAGTTTGGATTCATTGGCGTTATGGCCATGAACTCAAACTCGATTTTTTTTAAAGCTTACTGGCAATCCCCTAATCAGTCAGCCCATTTTGCTGCGCATAGGCCAGTAAATTTTGGCAAACTTCGTGGGTCAAAATACTAGATGCTGGACTAACCGGATTGGCCTGCGTGCCATTAACGGCAGCGATAAAATCACGAATGACCGGCGCAAAACCACGCCGCTCAAGATTAGGTGTCCAATCAGGAAACTGTTCTTGGGTGGTGACCCCATTAGCTTGAACGCTGTAAGTCGCTAGATCAGTGACGCGGACGATACCCTGCGGATTTTGCACCTCAGCCGTTTCACTATTCGCGCCAGCCTGCATGTTCAACAAAGCATACGCTGTAGCGGTCGGTGTTGCCATAACCACACTAGCTTGCTGTAAGTTTCCCTGCTGCGCCAAAAGCCGATAATGGTACTGAGTTGGCGTTTGGCCTAGTAAGAAAAGGGCGGTATCGATCACGTGGGGCATTAGGTCAAAAATAACAAAGGGAACCGGCTGTGCCGTGGCGACCCGATTTTTCTGTACTAAAACTAGTTGTGCTGGCTGATGTTGGCGCAGCTTCGCATTAAACGGTGCAAAACGCCGATTAAAACCAGCAGTCAATAATAATCCTTTTTGGGCAGCCAATTGATAAAGTCGCTTGACTTCGGTTGCGTTGGCACTGACCGGTTTGTCGATGTACACATGCACGCCGGCGCGCAAACATTTTTCAATGTAAGCGGCATGGGTCGGTGTGGGTGTGTGAATAAAGATCGCGGCTGGTTTTTGCGCTAACAACGTCTCCAGATCCGCTGCGGTATGCTGAAAACCAAACTGCTGTTGTAAATGCTTTAATTTTGCCACATTACGGGTACATAGCACCCAGTCAACCTGATCTTGCATGCGTGCCATTACTGGTAGGTAGGCTTTTTGGGCAATATTACCTAAGCCAAGAACCCCAATTTTTAACATCTGCTCACCTCATTTAGATTTATTTTAGCGTTTAACTTGGAACACCACAACGATTATGCGCCGGCCCAAAAATGTTGTAGATTCGCGACCAACTGGGTGGCCACGGCCGCCGGTGCAATATGGTGCACTTGTGATAAAGCCTGCACACCGGAGTTCAAGATTTGCGGATAAGCGCTTAGCGGCAGCTCTTGATTCAGCGCCCAAGCAATACTAGCCATGCCATCCGATTCCAGCAATACCTTATCCAACGGCACGGCGCTCAGCAGATAATGAACACTGGCCTCACTGGCAAATGACGGTCCAATGCTGAAATAACAGCCTAGATCCAAATAGTCCTCGATATATTCAGTGCTAGAATACCAGTGCAGCAGATACGTATTAAAATACGTTTTCAAAATTCGCAGTGTTTCTCGCTCCATCCCCTTGGTGTGGATGATCACCGGCTTGTGGACTTGTTCAGCATAGGCCAGCTGCTTAGTGAAAATCTGTTGTTGTAACTGCAGATCATTTTTGGTCCACACATTATCTAACCCTATTTCCCCAATGATCGGCACTTGGGTCAAAATTGGTGCCATGGCGGCCCAAGTCACTTGATCAACTTGCCAGGGATGAATGCCGGCACTAAGGCGCAGGCGCTGACTACGACCGACCCAAGCCTGATTACGGGTAAATTCAGTTGGTGTTGCACAATTGATCGTCGCATAAATCTTTTCGCGTTTCAATAAACGAACGTAACTTTGTTCTTCTGCGTGGGTATGCGCATCAATTAATTGCATAACTCTCCCTCATTTCTTCAATCTAATTCTGTTATGGTGCGTCGCAATTTTTTGACCACCAGCAGTCAATTTCACGGTATACTATTATTATTGGAGGGATCAACTTTGCAAAAATTAGTTAAAATAACCACAATTTTTACGTTAGGCCTAGGTGTACTCGGTGCTGGCGTGCAGCCAGCAGCCGCAAAAACAAAGACTGTCAAGGCGCGGATCACCTTAACCGTCGATCACAAAAAAATCAGTCAAAAAAAGGTGACGACGACCAGCAAGACCACGTTGATGAAGGTACTACAAAAACACTATACGATCAAACAAAATAAAGGTTTCATCACTGCAATCAACGGTCACAAACAAAACGCTAAAACACAAAAATATTGGCTGTATAAAATCAACGGTAAGGATGCAACTAAAGGCGCCAGCAAAACTTACCTAAAAAATAACGACCACGTTAATTTTACCTTAAATGCCGAGAAATAAACCGCGCTACACGACACGCTATATTGCGTTAGTGGCGCTGATCACTGCTTTATGCGTTGTCGGGCGCTATTTATTTCAATTTATTCCTAATGTACAACCGGTCACTGATATTATTATTTTCATGACCTTAACTTACGGTTTCGTGACTGGCAGTTACATTGCCATTTTGTCAATTTTAATTTCCAATGTATTACTTGGTTTTGGGATCTGGACTTTACCGCAGCTTTTTGCCTACTTAATGGTGGTGGGTTGTGCTTGGTTGGTGAGCCATTGGTCCTATTTACGCCACCGACTTTGGTTACAGGCGCTATTTAGTTTATTTGCCGGTTACTTATATGGCTTTTGCGTCAGCATCGGCCAATACCCATTATTTGGTGGCTGGCCCCAATTTGTCGCTTATTATCTTGCCGGTTTATCTTTTGATACCTTACATGCCGGCGGTAACTTAATGCTCTACTTTATTTTGATTCCACCGCTAAATAAGCTTTTACTGCAATTACACTTAGATAAAGGCCTATCCTGAAATAGACCGATCAGAAATGAGGTCGCTCATGCAAACAATTGATGCGTACATCGCCACGTTAGCCCCAATGCAGCAGGAAGTAGCCCAGATCATGCGTGAATTATTACACACCGCGGCGCCACAAGCAACCGAGACCATCGCCTACAATATGCCGGCCTTTAAACAAAACGGGCAAGTGCTGGTTTATTTTGCCCCGGCTAAAAAGCACTTAGGTTTCTACCCAACACCGGCACCGATCACCGCTTTTGCGGCACAGCTCACTGACTATCCCACCAGTAAAGGTGCGATCCAGTTGCCCTACGATCAACCGTTACCGGTGAAACTGATCAAACAGATCGTGGCGTACCGCATTCAACAAGTTACTGGCTGATTTATTAGCGCTGTATTAAGCGTTCCACGGCGTGGCGCGTTATTCGTTTTCCCGCACAATAACAACAACGCGTCAGCTCACCTGCGCTTTTGTATGACGCTAAAAAAGATGGACGTTGATCCATCTTTTTTTAACGCACTAAAGTTAGCAACCACGGCGTTACAAAACCTTCGATCACCGCTGCCAAGATTAAGCCCGGTATGATGATGAGCAAATATTGACGCACCAACGGACCGACAAATGATCGCCACGACAATTGGCCGATCCAATCATAGCGGCGCGCCCGCCAATTTTTGGTACGGCTACGCATATAATAATTAAGCTGACTGGCTAGTGCCAGCGCCAGTGCAAAACAAGAAATTTCAAAGATCCCGTGGGGCAATAATCCGGTGAGAATCAACAACCCAGTATTGGTCTGATGACCGCTAATATACAGCACTAAACCGATACTGGCCGCTGTACCAACAAGGTTCAACCAGTAAAGTAATGGCACCGGAATCAGCGCTAGCAAGAAAACGACCCCAACCGCCCGCTCATTGTGCCAAGCAATCTGCAGAAAGGTTTGCCAAGTGGAATTACTTTTGATGCCACTTAAGGAAGCACGTAACGCCTGTTTTAAGGGTGTGATATCTGGTTTAAACCAAACTAACAGCCCATAAACTAAGGCCGCTACAAGGATTAGGACCACCCAGGCAGCCACGAAGTTGTCCCGTATTTGTCGCCGGCGCCATTGCTTCAGCGCGGTTGTGTTATCCATGGGTCACCTACTTATCAGTTTTAGGGAGTTGATTATTGCGATCAGTTTTGACCACCAACACATCAGTCACGGCACTGCGATTAACGTAAGCAGCTACTGAACCGATCAGCATCCGTTCCACCGCATTTAAACCTGTCGCCCCGATCATGATCAGGTCATTCTTGTGCTCTTGGGGAAAATCACGGGCGATCACGGTTTTCGGATTACCAAAGCGAATATGGATATCCAGATTGTTAAAGCCCGTTTCCTTTGCGATTTGGGCCACTAATTTATTCAGATAAACCTTAACATCTTCCGACATTTTATAGATGACGTCGCCATCAACAAAGCTAGAATAGCTGACTTCAAATTGTTGCGTTGCTAATACGTCTAATACATCCAAATGCGCATCATTACGTTTAGCGACCTCAACGGCTTTAGCCAAGGCCAATTCAGCTTCTGTGGAACCATCCACTGGCACCAAAATATTCCGATATTCTTGTAGCATAACGATCATCCTCCTCAGTTTCTATACTGATGTTTCCACTTCTATTATAGTCCAAAATAATGTTTTATGCCGCTTAACAAATGTAAATCAAGCGCCGCGTGATTTGCCAAGCCACTTCCGCCTTTGATCCTAACTTTAATGGGCCAGCAGAATTGATTTTTAGAACGTTCTGCGGCCAGCATTTACGACCAACCAAAAAAGCATCCCCAATTGGGAATGCTTTTTTACTAGGCCATAACGCCTACGGTTTGTAAGATTAGATAAATGTTCAAAATGATCAAGATGATCGCAATGACCCACGCAATATATTTGACCCAAGTATGGTTCGCATTATCACCCATTAAATCTTTATTACTAGTGAAAATCACCAGCGGAATAATGGCAAAAGGTAAGGCAATACTCAAAAATACCTGCGAGAAAGTCAGTAGGTTTTCAATTCGTGCTTCATTCCCATGATAGTAAATTGCAAATGCCAGCACCGGCAATACGGACAATAACCGTGTCAGCAAACGCTGTGCCCATAACGGCATCTTCAAATGAATAAAGCCTTCCATAATGATCTGTCCGGATAAGGTTCCAGTGATCGTTGAGCTTTGTCCAGAAGATAGCAGTGCGATTGCAAATAAGCTACTTAGTAATGGACTCGCGATCGCGCCAACAATCTTTTTATCATTTAAAGCATTGAACAGGTCGACGAACCGACCCAATTCACTGTTAGTCCCAAAGAATAAAGCGGCGCCTAAGATCAACAGTAAGCTATTGACCACAAAAGCTAATGTTAATTGAATATTAGAATCAGCGACGGTAAAACGAATCGCTTGAGCTAAACTTTTCTTATCATGGCGATCGTACTTCCGTGTTTGTGAAATTGAAGAACCAAGGTATAAATTATGGGGCATCACTGTAGCGCCGACGATCCCTAATGACAAATACAGCATACCTTTATTAGTCATGATCGCACTAGTCGGTACATAACCAGCAAAGATCTGGGGAATATCCGGCCGCGCTAAAATAACTTCATAGGTGAAAACGATCAAAATAATTGCCACTAAACCGGCCACGATAGCCTCGATTTTGCGGAAACCCAACTTCATCAATAATAATAGTAGTAAAACGTCAAAAGCAGTAATAATGATCCCGACGATCAAAGGAAACCCAAACAGTAACTTCAACGCGATCCCAGAACCAATGATCTCGGCCATATCGGTGGCCATGATCGCCAATTCAGTGATGATCCACAAAAAGATTCCCATCCCTTTGCTAGTCCGTTCTCGGGTCAGCTGTGCTAGATCCTTACCGGTAACGATCCCTAACCGGGCAGCCATTGCCTGTAACAGCATGGCGATCAAACTAGAGATCAAAACGACCGTCAGTAACGTGTACTTATACTGCGCACCACCGGCAATTGATGTGATCCAGTTACCAGGATCCATATACCCTACCGCCACCAGTGTCCCTGGTCCAGTAAATGCGAGCAAGGTTCGCCAGTAACCGGCATTTTCCGGTACTTCGACACTACCGTTGACTTCATCCAAACTCTTGTTATCACTATCAGTGGTATACAAGAAATGTTTCTTCTCCCGCGGCGATTTCTTCGTTGGTTGTTGACTCATTTCAAGCCCTCTCTTCCAGTTTAATTTTCAATTGTATACAGTAGTGACGCTTGTGATAAAAGGCGCTGATCTTGTTTAGCGACTAACGTTCTATCACAAACACGCTACTGGATAGCTGAGTTAATTCCGAGTTACAGTGTACCGCTTTACCGGTGGATGTCAAACGGAGATTAAATTTTGATGCCTGATCAGTGGCTCTTTCATGAAAAATAAATGTATTTTTCAGAATTGCTTTTCCTGATCAGCCTGAATGGTTTAGTTACTTAGCCACCTCCAAATTTAGCACATAATTAATTGAATAGATAGTTTTGGCCCTTGACCCACTCTGTATTCTACACTAAAATCAGATAAAGTAAATAAAAAGTTTAGGTATGGTTAACTTTTTAAATATCAACTATAAAAGCAATTAAATAGCTTTCTTTTTCATGGTCTTTCCAGTACGCTAAAGAGTGGCCCCAAGGGTTTTTAATCTTAAACCGCCACTTGTAGCGGTTCATTTATAATAAAGGAGCTTGCCTATGCATAATCTAGCAATTTTTGCCGTTATCCTTGGTTTACTTGGCTTCATTGGCTTCATCTGGCAGGCGTTACGTTTACCTCGTCAGGATCGGTCATTAAGAAACGTTTTTAATATCTATGGATCTTGGCTAGTCAACCCGGTGAGCTGGCTTTTCATTATCTCTTTACTCCTGATCTTCTATATTTATTGGAATCGCTAGTAAAAAAAGAGCTTCAATCCGTTGACGTCAGGATTGAGGCTCTTTTTAACCACCATTAACTTGGACGATACCATAAAATAATTCCAGAAGATCACGCAGGTTCTTGGTGATCGATTTACCGTTTTCCCACTGATAGTTAGGGGTATCATGTAAATCAGTAACTAGTAGCGGTTGACTGGTGATGATCAGATCGGCCGGATAAGTGATACCGTCGATGATCTTCAGCGTATACGGGCTAAATGCCTTTAGACAATTGATCAAACGATTATGGATCGACGGATCAACCGATAACCATAGGCAAATCGTCAGTTCTTGGACCTCAACAAATGGGGCTAAGATCAAAGCCAGATTAGCCGTTAACAATTGCACCTGCCGTTCTGGTAACAACGGTAAACTCAAGCGAATAGCCTGCTTGATTTCCACCGTTTGTTGACTAGTTGGCGGATTCATTAAGGACCAAATCACTACTGGCAGATCAGTTGTAATGACATAGCTAATGCACGCATTTAAATAATTCACGAGCCCATTAAAATAATGAGTCGATGAAGTAAGGTTCAGATCCGCAATCAAACGTTCACTAAGTCCTTCAATTGTATGCCAATTAGCGATCTGCGCCGGCGGCCAAAAATAAGGCGAATGATATAAAATCTCATTAAGCCAAGTCAATTCCCGGCGTAACTCAAGCGTTGATAGTTGCATCGCCACCGCTAACTTATTTAATTCAGCAGAATCACTGATCTCCATTAGTTGAACATAGCCTAATTTACTTACTGTAATTCCCGACAAAATTCGCCCTAATGTTACCTGAATATACCCTAACTGCATCGCCTGCCGCGGCGTTTGTGCCGTCGTCGGCAAGTTGAAATAATGGGTCGCCGCTGGCATCCATTCAGCGATCTTAGGCGCCAAATCGACCATATCTTCGGCAACGTCAGAAAATAGATACCAATAAAAGACGCGGATCTGCCGTTCATCACCACGCAAACGCATATGACTTAAATCTAAACGAATAGCGCGCTGACTTAAAAACGCTTTGAGATTTTTTAGCCGCCGTTGCAGTGTTGACTGACTGATCTTCAACTTCGTCAAGACTTGCGCCAAGGAAGTGATCTCAACTTGATAAGTTGCATAAATAATTTGATACGCCACCGATTGCTTGATCAATAATTGGCGGTACCCACTGGCACTCATCGAGTAGCGCTGATCTGGTAAGGCATCCGCTGTTAGCTCGTCAGGCAACGAGCGAAAAGTGCGATAAAATTCGACATAACTCATGCCATCTTGTTCTGCCAAAGCGGCTAAGTTTAAATCGCCGGCAATGTTAGTGGCACGAAATACCTTCAGTTCACGCTGCTTTTGTGGTGTTAAAAATACGTTATCCAGCATTCGTCAATAATCACTCCTTCACTGTTGACCCCGCTCCTAGCCGCCGCTTTTAACGGTCGTTCAATCTATTAGCAATTAAAAATAAGAATGATAACCATATATCATTAATTATACATTATTTTTGCGGTCTAGTGGTTTAATTCTTGTGCTAACTAAATAATCTACTAAATTCAATAAAAAATTAACCCTTAATATTGCTACATTATTGGCAGCCGTTTTATTTTCTCATAAATCGGCCGCAATGATAAGTAGCTTGCTCTGTTTTATGCAAAATATGTATATAAAAAACCACTAAAGCCGCAGACAAATGCGGTCTCTAGTGGTTTACCCTATTTTTTATCTACTGAAGTTTTTTTTACGCGCCAATAATGAATGATCAAGGTCACCCCGATCGCCGTCAGTAAAATAGCGACAAACCAACTAGCGGGGATCTCAATATTAATTTGCGGAATCGCAATAAATAACTTAACGGCAATAATGGCGATCAAACAATAGGCCATCGGTTCCAGCTCAGGAATTCGCTGCATCACCCGTAAAATAAGCTGGGCCACACCCCGCATGACTAAAATACCGATCAATCCGCCGATCAACACGATGATCGGCTGACTGGAAACTGCCAAGGCCGCTAACACCGAATCAACAGAAAAGATAGCATCCATAAAAACGATCTGGATCACAGCCAGCCATAATTGACTGGCGCCACTACTCTGCTTATTTTGGCCGCCGCGCCGCTGATAAAAGAAGTGAACCGACAAATACATCAGGTAGATGGCACCAACAACTTTGACCCACCAGACTTTGATCAAAAAAGTCCCTAACCCGATCATCAAAAAGCGCATTACGTACGAGCCCCAAAGGCCATAGATCAATGCTTTTTCCTTTTGCCGCAGTGTTGGTAAGCTTTGCGTCTGGGCAGCTAAGACCACCGCATTATCCACTGACAATAAGCACTCGATCAAAATCAAGGAAAAGATCACGGCCCAATCAGCACCTGAACTTACGATGTTCTCCCAAGCGTGCACATCAAAAAACGGCCCGTAAAGCTTAACTACCCAGTCTAACATTTAGTGCCCTCGTTTCTGATTTCTATTCTGAATAATAGTGTAGCATATTTTTTCAGAAAACAAAGTGGAAGTCAGGTTATAGTTTGGCGAAGACTGGATAAACCGCCACATCCAATAAATGCTTATCAAAGGCAGCCCGCGCTTCGTTGGCGGTATTCAACTGACCAGTATAAATTGGCCGTTCCGTATCCAAGGCAAAGATCCGGAATAAATATTCATGATAGCCGGTATTTTGAACCGGTGCGATTCCTTGAAAACGGTGCATGGTCTGTTGTTGCTGGGGCGCGTCACTGGCGATCCGCTTGATCGTCGGTGCCAGTGGCAGCACCGTCCAATAACTGTAACCAGCCGCCAATGGGTGCTCATCAGTGAGAAATAGCGCCATCGACTTGGTTCCCGCTGGCACGCCGGCCCATTCTAGTGTGGGCAGTTGCGCCTGTCCACCAATATCCGCACCCATAAATTGCGGTGGCAAAACATTGAACGGGGCAAACTCCCGCGCAGCGATCTGAAACGTTTCGTTTTCTAGGCCTTCAAACACCAACATCCGATTATCATCAAACCATTCATAAATGTGCTGGGTCACCACGGCAACAAAGAAAGTGGTCACATAAATTTCCTGATTAGTCCCGAATGGCGCGGCGTCCAAGTGATAAGGTAGGCCGTTTAAACGCAACGTTTGTGCCCCAACAGTAAAATCAAATAAATTACCTTTGTAAGTGCCACTACCATTAAAGCCTTGCATCCGCAACGGCTGTTTAATTTCTTTGAACACCGTTTTTAAAGGAACATAAATTTGTGCATTCGACATGATGCCAGTTGCCGAGATTTCTAGATCATCGATCACGATTTTAACTGGTAAATTCCATTGATAGTAGCTCCGCAGGCGGGCTTCAATTGCTTCAGCCATTTTAGTCATCCTATTCTTAATTTAATTCTGGTTAAAAAGATCTGCCTTCATTATAAGCGATAGTATTCGGGCTTGCCTAGCGCTAGTTAGGAATTTAAGCTTTTTGTTGCAAATGTCAGTGCGTTCGGGCGCTAGCAACTAAAAAACTGCTACCACATTGTGCGGCGCAGTTTTCTAGTTGCCGGTTTAGCTTGGTACAAAATAAGGTGGTAGCCGCCTTTAACGTGTGGTCACTAACTTTCCGGTTAGGCCAACACTGTACCATTTGACGCAATCACCTGCTGGTACCAGTAAAATGAATCTTTACGCAAACGCTGCAGTGATCCTCCACCAGCATCATCTTGATCAACGTAAATGAAGCCGTAGCGTTTAGACATTTCTGAAGTACCGGCACTGATCAAATCAATGGGTCCCCACATGGTATAGCCCATTAACTCAACGCCGTCTTTGATTGCTTCCCGCATTTGAATGATATGTTGCCGCATATAATCGATCCGGTATTGATCATGAATTTTGCCGTCAGCAGTGACTTCATCCAATGCGCCTAGGCCATTTTCAACAACGAACAATGGTAGCCGATAACGATCCCAGAAGACATTTAACGCGATTCGCAGACCAAGGGGGTCGATCTGCCAACCCCAAGCGCTGGTTTCCAGATAAGGATTCTTCCCGCCAAAAGTCATATTTCCACTGGTTTTGACCGTCGCGTCTGCGGCAGAAGTGACCGTTGTCATATAGTAACTAAAACTTAAATAATCTACGGTTCCTGCTTTGATCACAGCTTCATCATCCGCGGCCATTTCGAGTGTGACCCCATGCTCAGCAAAGTACCGATTCATATACCCCGGATATTCACCACGCACTTGCACATCAGTAAAGAATAGATTCAGTTCATCTTCTAATTGTGCCGCCCGCACATCGGTTGGATTCGGGGTGTGCGGGTAAGTTTGGATCCGTGCCAACATGCAGCCGATCTTCGCCGCCGGGTCTAGCGCGTGACACTGCTGAACCGCAATCGCACTAGCCACAAATTGATGGTGCACGGCTTGATAATGTAATTGTAATTTAGCCGTTTCGTCCAATTCTTGATCAAGGGCACCGGTACCAACAAAGCCCCAAGTACTGGCATTGATCTCATTAAAGGTCAGCCAATACTTGACGATCCCACGATAACGTTCAAACACGACCTTAGTGTAGCGTGTAAAGGCCGCAATGGTGGCACGGCTCGCCCAACCATTATGCTTTAGGGTCAGCGCCAACGGCATTTCAAAATGAGAAAGGGTGACTACCGGCTCGATACCGTACTTATGGCATTCCGCAAAAACGTCATCGTAAAATTTCAGACCTGCTTCATTGGGCTGCGCGTCATCACCGTTCGGAAAGATTCGTGCCCACGCAATGGACAGCCGGAAAGCCTTAAATCCCATTTCTGCGAATAGCTTGATATCTTCGCGGTAACGATGATAAAAATCAATTCCGCGTCGTTTTGGGTAAAGCGTATCGGTTTTATCGACCATTGCTTTTCTAAGGGTAACTGCAGTCACCGCATTCATCGCCATTGGATCTTGTCGATCAGTTGCCTTTTGAACGACTTCGGCAGTGGTCAGCCCTTTACCATCAATGTTCCAGGCCCCTTCAACCTGATTGGCTGCGGTTGCGCCACCCCATAAAAATCCCTTGGGGAAACCAGTGGGTATATTTTTATGATACATAAGCTTTACCTTCCTTTTCTGATGTTTAATTTAATTCAAGCAATGGTTGGTCCCGCGTGATCTGACCGGCGGCGACGACTTTAACTTCGTGATAGTACTTAGCGTTGGTCACAATGATCGGCGTGATCACCTCGTAGCCAGCCGCCCGGATCGCAGCAATATCAAATTTCACCAGTGGCTGACCGGCCGCAACTTGTTCACCTCGTTTGACTAAGGTTTCAAAATATTGACCATCCAACTGAACTGTATCCATGCCAATGTGGATCAATAATTCAACATCGTCCACTGTATTCAAGCCGATCGCGTGCCCCGTTGGGAAAACTAAGCCGATGGTTCCTGCAGCTGGCGCCACCACTAACCCATCACTGGGATCAACCGCCACACCTTGGCCTAATGCACCAGAGGCAAACGCTTCATCCGTCAATTCTTTCAGTGGCAGGATCGTTCCGCTTAACGGACTGTTTAATTTAGTTGCCGGATGATACGTAACTTCTGGGTCAACGACTGCCGCCGGTGCTTGTGTGGTAACTGCTGCCAGAACAGCTCCGTCATTGACTGGTGCGACGGTAACCGTTTCAGCATTATCCACGCTTTTACGACCAAATAACAACTGCAACCCTAGACCTAGAACCATCGCCACTGCCATGGCTGCTATCAAGCCATAAACCGTTCCATCAACACCATTTTCACCAATAGCGCCAGGAATCGAGAAGATCCCCATACCGGCCATCAACCACAAGCGGGTACCAGCTAAACCGATCAAACCACCACCAATTGCGGCCGCGATACAACTGAGAATGAATGGCCGTTTACGTGGTAAAGTTAGTCCGTAGATCGCTGGCTCGGTAACTCCGAAAATACCGGAAATAAAGGCTGGAATACCAAGGCTACGTGTTTTAGGATCTTTCGTTTGGAAAATCATGGCTAAGACGACCCCAATTTGAGCAAATGACGCCGCCAACGACAGAATAAGGATCGTATCGAACCCTTGCGAGCCAACGTTGGCGATCGCAACGGCAACTAAGCCCCAGTGAAGACCGAACATCACTAATAGTTGCCAAGTCGCACCGACGATCAGGCCGGCAATAACCGGGCTAAAGCTATACAGAGCTACACAAGCCGCTGAAACGGCATCGCTGAGCCAAGTAGCGATCGGGCCGATCACCAAGAAGGTTGCTGGAATCGTGATCAGTAAAATGGTAAACGGGACTAAAAAGGTTTTGACCACATCCGGAATGATCCGTTTAGCCCACGTTTGCACCTTCGCCGCAAACCAAACTGCTAAAATAATCGGAATCACTGACGACGTGTAATTCATCATAATAACCGGAATGCCCAGGAAGGTTACGTGGATTGGAGCTTCAAAGAAGGTACCGCTAAATAACGTGTACAAAACAGAATCACTACTGGTCAAAGCAACGATCTCGGGATAACATAAGGCAGCCCCGATCGCAACACCAATAAAGGTATCCACCTTAAATTTTTTGGCTGCCGCAATACCTAAAATAATCGGTAAAAAGTAGAAAAAGCCATCACCAATTGCGTATAAAATCTTATAAGTACCCGATTCGGCTGTGAGCCAACCAAAAGAAAGGGCCATCGCAACAAAACCTTTGATCATCCCTGCAGCGCATAAAGGCCCTAAGATCGGGGCAAAAATACCTGAGATCAAGTCAATGAAGCGATCCAGCAAACTCATCTCACGCTGGTCCTCAGGAGCTTCAACCTGATTATCCAACCCAGCCATTTTAACTAATGTTGCGTAAACATCGGCAACATGATTACCGATCACGACTTGATATTGCCCACCGGACTTCACCACAGTCAGCACGCCAGCAGTATTTTTCAACACATCATCGCTGGCTTTTTGTTCATTCTTCAGCTTAAAGCGTAGCCGTGTTGTGCAGTTAACAACACTGCTAATATTATCCCTGCCACCAACACCGGCAATAATTGCTTTACTTAATTCTTCATAAGCCATTTTACTTCCTCCCTATTCTTGAATTATGTTGCAACGAACAAATGAGAAAAAGAAAACCCAAATATCACGCTGCTGGCACTTGGCCACACAACTTAGATATTTGGGTTAATGCCTGAATAAGTTCAGTAACACACCTTTAGTTTTTAAACGCTGACTTGACTTGGGACCGGACGGTTAGCACAACGCAAGCACTGAGTTTGGGCACCTGCAACATGTTCCGCCACTGCAATAAAGCGTTGCTCGACTTGGGTCTCATCAATTGGTTCACCATACTTTTTGCCAAAACCGATCCCGTTACCAATAACGACCCAAGCAATATTTAATTGATCCTTGACTAAAGCAACGTTGTTATTGAAGTTTTTAACGAAGTACATGCGCATTCCCCCAAGCAAACAGTTTTTAGCGACTGATATCCTAGTTCCTATATTATAGAGGTTGCCAAGGGCTAGCAATAATAACGCCTGCTATTTTTTAGCGCCGTTACCTTAAGCCTGTTTTAAGTTCATCCCTTTATAGTCAGGTTCATCAACTAAAGGGAGCTGATCATTATGAAAAAACACATGGTCTTAAGTGCAATTATCGGTTTAAGTTTACTTGGCAGTATGCCGCATTCACCGGTTCAAGCAGCCGTCGTCACCACCAGCACTGCTCCAGCGATAACCACAACGACTTTGAACGCCAAACCAAACCCTAGCGTCAATCCTGATAGTGGTCTGACCACCACCAATGAAGCCGTCGTTTACACCACACAAACAACGGCCGCTACCATTGAAGTTAGCGGCCGCACTAAAGTCATTTAGAAGAATGTTTTACTGACCACGATCACGAAAGCAAGTAAGACAAAGGAACTGATCGTCGCGGCACCAAAGGCTTTACCGCCACGTTGGAGAATGACCCGAAAATTAACGCTCATGCCCAACGCGGCCATGGCCATCCCGAGAAATAGGTAAGCTAGCTTGACCAACGCGGCTAAAACCGCCGCACCTAATGGCAAAAAAGTCCCCACAATGCTGGCCAGAATAAAACCACCCATGAACCACGGAATTGGTAATTTATGTTGACCATCAGCACTACCGATATGATTTTTGCGATGATACCAAAGACCGATGATCAAGGCCGCTGGTGCTAGCAGCAAAACCCGGGATAATTTGGTAATGATCGCAGTATCCAGACTCACTGGTCCACCGGCGCTACCTGCAGCGACAGCATGCGCAATTTCATGTAGTGAACCGCCGGTCATTACCCCAAATTGTTGCGGCGTCATATGTAAAAGCGGCTTTAATCCTAAATCGATCAGCGTAAAAACAGTTCCTAAAATAGCTACGATCGCGACTGCCAACACTTCATCCTCACGTTTTTGCTCTTCTTGTTCTGGCGTAACTGGCAATTGTGGCGAGATCCCCATAATCGCGGCGGCACCACAGATTCCGGTCCCGCTAGCGGCTAAAAGCGCTAATTGTTGGTTGACGCCAAATTTACGGGCTAAATTATAGGTCAACAAGATCGTGCCTGTCACCACAAAAATTGCCAATAGGATCGTTTTGACCCCAGCTTGGGCCAAATCAACTAAATTAAGCTTAAAGCCCAATAAGATGATCCCTAAACGAAGAAACTTATTGGAAATAAAGCCGATCCCAACTTTGGCTTGATTCACCACCGGCTGAAAAAGTTGTAACACCATTCCTAACACCAAGGCCAGCACCAAGGCGCCGATAACCTGTAAATACGGAAAACTGGCTAAAAAACTACCCAACAACGAACAGAACAAAGTCAGCGCTACAGCTAAATAAAAGCGACTTGACTTAAACAAAGCTAACATCGTAAAATCCCCTTCCTGATTCATTAAGCTTACCAGTTAAACTTTATAAGAAAAAATTAGTAATTATTGTAAGCCTATAAAATTTATTTATAATAAAGGTAAACCACTAATGAAAATCGAGGTTGGCTAACGATGTTAGACAAGAAAATGCATACTTTTGCTTTACTGGCGCAAACTAAATCTTATACGGTTACTGCACAGCGGCTTTATTTGACCCAACCGGCGGTCACCCAACAGATCAAAAGCCTGGAAAGCGAGTTAGGCCTGCAATTGGTTAGCTATCAACACGCGCATTTAACGATCACCCCGGCAGGCCAACAATTAGCTAGTTACATCAACAAGATCGATCACGAAAGCCAGAAGTTGTTGACCCAACTTAAATTGCCTAACCAGCAAACACCGATCAGGCTAGGTTGCACCCGTTCGCTAAGTTCTTTTCTATTGACCCATGTCTTACAGCAATTACATGCTAAAAGTCAGCAGATCCGCTGTCAGATCGCCAATACCGACACAATTTTAAAAGCATTAACCGCTGGTAATATTGATTTCGGTCTAGTCGAAGGTAATTTTGATAAAACACGCTTTGCCTTTGTCACCTTGCGCCAAGAACCTTTTATTGGTATCACCTATGCGGATAATCCTTTACTTACTGGGCAACCCCTGACTTTGGCCCAATTACTTTCACAAACCTTGCTAGTTCGTGAGCCAGGTTCAGGAACCCGAGAAATTTTTCAGAATTGGTTAACCATGCACAATGCTCAGATCAAAGATTTTCAGCAAGTGATCGAGATCGCGACGCCAACGCCGATCATTCAATTATTGACCACCGGTTGCGGGATCAGTTTTATGTACCGCTCATTAGTCAGCGCCGAATTAGCCAGTGGTCAACTCGTCCAATTACCAGTACGCGGTTTCGAGCTCCAGCATGAGATCAATTTAGTTTATCTGAAAAATAGCTATTTTGCCGCACAATATCAGGCCATCGCGGCGCACGTATGAAAATGAGCATAAAGCCAACACACAATAGCGCCAGTAAAAGTAGTCAAGCAGCTACTTTTACTGGCGCTATTTGTTTGTCTCGTTTAAGTAAATGATCTATTTACGGATCAATGTTGTGCCACGTACTGATCGAGTTCGGCTAAATACAAGGCCTTTTGTTCAGCACTGATCCAGGCAGTGGTAAATGAATTGCGCGCCAACTGCACGACTTGTGCTTTCGTCAACGCAAATTTTTCGGCTAACGCGTAATAATTATCAGCGATATACCCACCAAAATAAGCCGGATCATCGGAGTTGATCGAAACCGGCACGTTTTTTGCCAAAAGGGCCAAAACTTCTTTACCTTTCATTTCGGGACTAACAAAGGCATTAGATAAGGGACAGGAAGTTAAACCGATCTGTTGCTTCGCCACAAAATCGACTAAGTCAGGGTCTTCAACAATATTGGTTCCATGATCCAAACGCTCAACACCAATGATCTCCAGTGCTTGGCGAATATGGTCGATCGATTCCTTTTGGTCCACATCAGCGTGCATTGTAATGTGAAAACCATTAGCGACAGCATCTTCAAATTGGCGGGCGAACTTTAATGGCGGATTATTATGTTCATCAGAATCTAAACCGATACCCAAAATTTTATCCCGGTAGTCTAACGCGGTCAGCAATGTTTGCCGCGCCGATTCTTTCGAAAAATCACGCAAGAAACACATGATCAACGCTGCATCAATATTCAATGCGCGCGCATCAACGACTGCACGATACAGCCCGTTGATCACTGTGGCAAAGGCGACGCCGCGACTTGTGTGGGCCTGGGGATCGAAGAAGATCTCCACGTGACGAACATTGTTGGCAGCAGCGCGTTTAAGGTAGGCAAAGGCGAGATCATAAAAGTCCTGCTCCTGCTGAAGAACAGCCATACCGGGATAATAGACCGCTAAAAAAGAAGCTAGATCCGTATACTGATAAGTGGCCTGTACTTCTTCGATCGTGCTTTGACCAATGTCGATCTGATTGCGTTTGGCCAATGCCAATTTTAATTCTGGTTCTAAAGTACCTTCAATATGAACATGTAATTCGGCTTTTGGTAAACCCTGCGTAAATTCACGTGTAACTGCTGTTGACATTATGAATAGCCTCCATTGTGATTTAACGTTCGTTTTTAATGAATATATCAATATGATATCACGGTAATTAAACTTGTCAATCACAAAAACACGAATTATAGGCTTGATTATTTCCATTTCATGTGCCATAATTTTAGCCATATTAAACGTTGAGGTGACTGACATAATGGATGAAAGTACGAACAATAGTAATGGATCAAATTGGTTAAATCGGATATTCCACCTTTCCGAACAGCAAACAACGGTTAAACGTGAAGCTTTAGCCGGTACGACCACCTTCGTCTCAATGGCCTATATTCTATTCGTTAATCCCAGTATTCTTGGTGCTGCCGGGATGAATAAAGGCGCGGTCTTTACGGCAACTGCCTTATCCGCGATCATTGGCTGCCTTTTAATGGCTTTTCTCGCCAACTACCCGATCGCAATTGCACCAGGTTTAGGTGACAATGCCTTCTTTACATATTCAGTGGTGTTGGCGATGGGAATTTCTTGGCAAAAAGCCATGGCCGGTGTTTTCGTTGCCGCGATCCTTTTTACCTTACTTTCTTTATTTAAAATTCGGGAAATCGTCATTGACGCCATTCCCCATGATCTAAAGCTAGCCATGGCGGCGGGGATCGGGATCTTCATTGCCTTCGTTGGTTTACAAGGTGGCGGCCTAGTTGTCGCAAATAAATCTTCCTTAGTTGGCATTGGCTCCTTAACTGTTCCAACCACTTGGTTAACGATTTTCGGTATTTTCGTGATCGCCATTTTAATGGCTAAAAAAATTCCGGGCTCAATTTTTATCGGTATTATCGCCACTACGATCCTCGGTTTAGTTACCGGCTTGATCAAAATGCCGACCCAGATCATTTCCTTAGCACCTAGCCTGAAACCAACTTTTGGAGTGGGTATTACCCATCTACCATCAATGGCGGATCCACAAATGTGGGCTGTCGTCTTGATCTTCCTGTTAGTTGCTTTCTTCGATACTGCTGGTACCTTGATCGGTTTAGCCCAACAAGCTGGGATCATGAAAAACAATAAAATGCCGCGGATCGGCCGCGCTTTGATGGCTGATTCGCTATCCATGTTAGCGGGCTCTGTCATGGGAACTACACCCACAGCTGCCTACGTTGAATCTTCGGCCGGCATCGCCATCGGTGGCAGAACTGGTCTGACTGCTTTAGTGACTGCGATCTTTTTCGCATTTAGCATGTTATTTTCACCACTTTTAACCGTCGTTACCGATCAGGTCACCGCCCCAGCTCTGATCATCGTCGGTGTTTTAATGGTTTCGGCCTTACGGGATATTCAGTGGGATAAGTTTGAGGTCGCTGCCCCAGCCTTTCTAACGGTGATCGGTATGCCGCTAACTTATAATATTTCCTACGGGATCGCCTTTGGCTTCTTGACTTACCCAATTCTGATGACTGCAGCTGGCCGCCGCAAAGAAGTTAATTACATCATGTGGCTCCTGCTCGTTGTCTTCGTCATTTTGCTCTATGTGTTGAATATTTTGCCCTAATTAGACGTGTGACCTGATCCCTTCACGCTGATTTTGAACTCACCTAAGAAAACGGAGGAATAACTTTTGTTAACTACAGCAGAATTAAGTCGTTACATTGATGCCGGTGCCGCTAAGCAGGCCGCTGATTTGGTGATCGAAAATGGTACCTTAGTCAACGTTAATACCGCCGAATACTACCCTGCCAACATCGCCATTTATAAAAGTAAAATCGTTGCCGTGGATCCAGATGTGACGGCCTATGTTGATGAGCACACCCGGCACATTGACGCCAGTGGTCAATATTTAGTTCCTGGTTTGATCGACGGTCATATTCATGTGGAATGCAGCAAATTAAGTATGACCCGCTTTGCAGAAGCTGTGGTTCCCCACGGCACTACCAGCATCGTCTCTGGCTTAGACGAATATATTTCCGTGATCGGCTTAACCGATCTAACCGAGATCTTTACTGAGATCACTGCCAGCGCGCTTAAAGTATTCTGGGGGCTACCTTATAAAACGCCCTACACAATTCCCAAATCCACGATTGCTTATAACGTGACCCCTGCCGATCACGAGCGCTACCAACAAGCAGAAAATTGTTACGGAGTCTGGGAAACGGTGCGTGAGGCCGTTCAAACTAAGGATCCTGCCACATTAGCCGCCTTGATCACGGCGCAACGTTACCACCAACCTATTTTCGGTTGCGCCCCGATGGCTACTGGCCGAGCCCTAAATCAATTTTTAATGAGCGGCGTACGTGTCGATCATGAAAGCTACAGCCACCAAGAATTTTTGGAAAAGGCACGTAAAGGTGTCCACGTGGTGATCCGCGAATCATCCGTCACCAAATTTCTCAGTGAGAATATCAAAGCATTAACGGAAAATGCACCGGGAATGGCGCGCCACACAAGCTTTTGCACCGATGACGTCACCGCGCGTGATATATTAGCACACGGGCATTTAGATCATATGGTGCGTTTGGCCATTAACGCAGGCGTTGCCCCAATGACCGCGATCCAAATGGCAACGATCAATAGCGCCGAAGCTTACCAGATCGACGATCAAGTGGGCTCGATCGCGCCAGGTAAAGCCGCCGATATTTTATTAGTTGATCAACCTGGTAGCTTCAACATCGAAACGGTCATTAGCAAAGGCCAAGTCATCACGAAGCAGCAAAAAGTAGTCAGCGACTTTATTCCCCCGAAGCGGAGCCCACAACTTCAAGGCCAGCTTAAATTAACCCCTTTAGCCGCTGCTGATTTTGCTTATCAAGTCGATCAAGCACAAGGGCATGCGGAAGTTGCTACCATTAAAAGTATCGGTCCCTTTGTTCGCAAACAACGGAACGTGACCTTAACCATTAAAAATCACGTTGTGCAACCCGATCCTGCTCAAGATGTGGCCAAAATTTCAGTGATCGAACGCTACGGCATCAATGGCAATCACGCCCGCGGGTTTATTTCCGGCTGGTCATTACAGGCTGGCGCCATCGCGACCTCAGCCTCACCGGACGATAATAATTTAGTTGTTGCCGGGGTTAACACTGCCGATATGGCCCTGGCGGCTAACACCCTGATCAAAGTTGGTGGTGGTCAAGTTGTGGTTAAAGACGGCCAGATCTTAGCGCTACTAGAATTGCCGATCGCCGGGATCGTGACGGACCTAACCCCGCCAGCCCTAGCAGCTAAAGAAGTAGAATTAAAACACGCAGCAGAACAATTAGGTAGTCACTTACCAGATCCATTGTTCTACCTATCATTCTTACCGATCACAGCGATCCCTGATCTTGCCATCACTGATGGCGGTAACGTTGATTACACTAAATTACAATATTTTGACCCAATTTTAAGTCAGACCAAGTAGACCTGAAATAGACGGCGGTGACATTGCTAATCATGTCACCACCGCCTATTTTTTAGCGCTTATTTGAACGTCCCTAATATTCATCGCCGCGCCCAGTCCAATTTGATCATTCCACACCATTAGTCCACGAATACGTGATCGTAGCATGGTAATCACCTGGTTGAATCGCATTCCCTGCTAATTGAAGCTGAATATTTTTGAAAGTATAGGCCA
This sequence comes from Loigolactobacillus binensis, assembly GCF_005405165.1. GTDB lineage: Bacteria > Bacillota > Bacilli > Lactobacillales > Lactobacillaceae > Loigolactobacillus > Loigolactobacillus binensis. The sequence goes on along the minus strand of NZ_BJDN01000001.1, from coordinate 131,398 downwards.
TACTGGTTTGCTTGTCGGCATAATCGTAACTAAGCAACTTATTGGCACTGCCACCAGCGGTAAAAACAGCACTATTTAATGCTGGTGTGCCAAAATCAATTTTGGCCGTTTCTCCGGTGAGTTGACGACTGCCAGCAGCAAACGCGCTAAGCTGGGCAGTGATCGTCCACGGTCCTGGCGTTACCCGATTATCAGTAACCAGCAGAGTTTTATCCCCATCAATATTCTTGTACACCCCGGGTGTGGCAGCATGAGTGCCAAATTCTAAATTAGTCGGCGGTGTTATTTCCACACTTCCAGTCGTAGCCGCCGGTAATAACGTCACCTTATTAGTGGCGCCAACATAGGCACTTTGGTCCATCAATACGTCAGCCGGGGTCAGTCCCAAAGTTGGTAGCGCCTCAACCGCTTGGACCTGATATTTGACTACCACTTTATCGCCCTTAACAATTGGCCCCGGCCACACAATATTGAAGTACCCAGCCAGCGGCACAACTTGGGCAGTCACCACCTTACCATTGACGGTGACCGTTGGCGTACCAACTTGTTGCAACTGCGCGGCTAGCGGCACGACCACGATCGGGGTGGTAATCGTTTGGCTTCCATTATTTGTAAACACGGCAACCATGGTTAGTGTGTCACCGGTTTGATCGTTGCCAGCGGTCGGTCCATGAACATATTGCTGCGTCAATTGATTACCATTATTCGCAATATATTTCTGTGCCGTGACCTGATAGTCAACTGAGTCATCGACGACATAAACGTTGATGACTGCTTTGGCGCTAGCATTGGCAATAAGCGTTTCCCCATTGGCTAATTTAAGTGCCGGTCGTTGGATCGTTGCGGTGATGGTGTGCAGACCACTCACTGTTCCAGCACTACCTAAATTCAACGTTGCGGCTTTAACACCACTAGTAACCGCCAAACTAAATGTTTTATTATCCGTTGTTTCTACCTTAGCAAAGTCATTCAGTGTATTACCTGATTTGTCATCGCTGGCACTGAGTGTATCAGTATTGGCATAATCGTCGGCCCACGTTCCTTTTAGCGTCACCGTTTTACCGGCCGTTATTTCACTTTTTTTGATGTAATACACATTATCGCTATTCCAATTGATTGTTGGCGCTGCTGGCAGGTTGGTTTGAGTGAAGAACAATGGCGCCCCTAAGATCGGGATCGCCGTACCGGCCGTACTTGTACTAGTTCCTGTGTAATAAAGGTAGTTCTTATTAGCGGTGGTATCAGTTGTCGGTAAGGTCAGGCTGGGATCCGTACTAGGTGCGGCCTGGCCTGCAGTAGCTGCGGTATAGGCCTTAGTTGTTAGCGTCGCCTTAGTATTCAGTATTTTGTCAGTCGCCGCAGTTGTCGCATCACCAGTTGTGGTATCAAAATAATCCACGACCCGGGCAAAGCGATCAGTCCCAACGGCACCTAATATTGGCGCGGTGGTGCCAGAATAATCAGTCCCAGCAACGTCACTTCCCTTACCCTTTGTCACCAGGATACCGTCAGTCAGTGCATTTAAAGTCACCGTTCGATCAGTTAAGGTATCGGCTAACGAAATATTATTTAGTCGTGTTTTAACGCCGCCAACTGATTCCCACGCTGAGGTCGCTGTATTCAATGACTGCTTTGTATCCCAAGGGCTAACGTAAGCATTCCAGGAAGTCATATTAGTGGTGAGGGTACTTGCTAACGGCGTGGCCGCTGGGTCAACCAATGCATATTCCAATGGGGTCTTCCCAGCGGTGGTGCGACTAGCGCTACTAGAAAAGGGATCCTTCAATTGATCGGTGCCGTAAACACCGATCTTCATAGCAAACAAGCCGTCAGCTCGAGGTGATGGCGGTAACTTACCGGCGGTCAATTGCTTATTAGGTGAATGATCAGCGACATTCCCCTGATATTTAGCCACATCAACATAGAAGTTGATATTAGCAGTTCCTTGAATATTACTAAAGCCTAAGGCACTAAAGTTTTTGACCATTGCAAAGCTCCAACCAATATCACCTTGGGCTTGCATCGCACTCCCATAATTAATTAGGCTCGGTGAAAGGCTAGGATTAAAAAGCACGCTGAAGCCATAATCATAGCCACCCGGCACAACTAAGCCCGCCCCATTCGTTTTACTGGTAACACCGGCTGTGGCCAATGCAGTTGGCTTCAACTGATTGCCGGCTGAAGTCATATTATTAGCTAAATCAGTTTGATCTTGGCTGCGCATCATTTTTAAATAGGCCGAAGAGCCACTGGTCACCGCCTGGATCGGAATGCCTTTAACTTTTAAATAGAATATATTTTTATTATCGGGATCTAAATAAACGTGGTGATCAAATTGCATTGGGAAGTTAGGCGTTCCGATCAGCCCACTTAAGGGCGGGCTTAACGTAAGCGAGAAATAAGCTTTATCCCATTTGATCGCATCTTGCAACTGACTAGCATCAACATCAGTTGGCAAAGTTACTTTGACCATCGCCCCATAATTACCTGCTTCGACTTCTTTAATATCCAAACTAGATTTAATATTTGCGGTAAAACCTAGTGTGCCCGCTACCTTAATGTACCCACCTGTATAAGGCGGGTTGCCGTTGGTCATTAAACCATTAGTGATATTAAGTTTAGCACCGGTTCCACTACCCGCTTCCAAATTATTATTGCTATTGTAAGTCGTATCAGCATTATATTGTGTCGTCAAATTAGCACTATTGAAAGCCAAACTAACGCCTGATTCATCACTTAGTGACGTTCCCCCTTGTGTCGCGCTCCCAGTTTTCATGGTCATGCCAGTTGTGCTTGTATAATTGTTATTATCAAAGCTGGCAGTCCCACTACCAGTATTATCATAGACCGTCACTGCTGCTTGAACGTTAACGCCGGCCCATAGCAACACCGCAAAACCAGAAATAATTAGCAGTCCAAATTTCAACCGTGATTTAACTTTTATCATTATCATGGCCTCCTCGTGCCTTTTGCCGGTGGCGCGGTCCGCCAATACGGCCCTGACGATAGCCCCAATAAATTAAAATCATTGCGCTTAATAAGCCTAATGCCGCCATAATCCCATAAAACCACCAATTAATTGCTTGCGCTTTTAAGGCTGGCGCAGTCGAACTAAGTTGTTGGCCGGCAGTCACGTGAAATTGCTTAGTCAATACCTGTGCATATCCATTTCGCCCAGTTAACCGCACTTGTAGCTTATAATGACCTGGCGCTAGTGTTTTAGTGGGCATAAAATAATTAAATTCTGAATGCGGCGCCATTTGTAATTGGTGTTGTTGGTAGTGCGCGCTTGCTTTATCAGCACCACGTTTAGTCACAGTTCCGGTAAAAGTCATTTGACTGACAATGGCCGCCTGCGTATTTTGTAGCTGCACACGGATACCGGATTTTCCTAACTGTACACCTGGTAAAATACGTTTGAGCTGCACTTTAGGCATTACCGGTGTGGCATTATGCCGTAATACCACGCTTAAATTATAGGCCACCTGGCTTTGTACCCCAGCACTGCCGGCACCGACCACCGCCACTGAACGAATACCACCGAGAATCAGCCCGTTAAATGGGGTAGCCGGCATTTTAACTTTAAACGTGACCTTGGTGGCCTTACCAGCCGCAACACTAACGGTTTGCGTGCGCCGACCCTGCACTAACTTGCTGAAACGCAATGCTTGCGGCGAATTTAACGTTTTGACTGCAGCATGATCGTAGCTGATCAAGCCACTATTGGCGGTATAAGCATCATTGGCACTGACGGTCACCTGCTGCGCTTGTGCCGCATGATTGGTCACGATCACGGTCAGTGGCTGCACACTATTTTCCGGCGCCGTTAAATCAAAGTAAGTGACGTTAGCGTTGGTTTGCGTGACCGGTAGCTGTGCCGTCAACGAATAGCTGTTGCGTACCTTAGCAGTGACTGACTGTGCCCCAATACTCAAACTGGCCACCAACCCCAGCAACATTAAACCAACCCTTCGCCAGCTCCACTTATTCACTGCGATCATCCTTTCCAAAAGCAGCCGTCGCTTACACTGTTAACTTTATTTTCTACCAAATTACCAGCAATCAGGCGGCCACCACACTATCTCCGCTTGTATTTGCGGATGATCTTGGCAATAACCAGGACATTCACAACGATCAACAAACCGATCACCAACAGCAGTAGCCAGGTATAATCTTGAACTAAATTAGAGGCTTTAGCGTTGGCCTGTTTGGCAGCAGCTCGCGTTAATACCGTTCGTTGCTTGATAGACCACTGCTTCCCTTGACTGGTGATCGTGCCGGTAATCTGATAGCGGCCGCTTTGAACAGGATTCTTAGCTCGTCCCCAAACCAGCGGCAGTTGCGTGTACGGTGCGAAAGACGGATACGTTTGGACAAAGGAATTAGTTGTACTGCCGATACCCAATAAACCAGCATGTGTGATTTTCAAATCAACGGTAACCTTTTTCAGTAAAGCCTCACTACGGTTCTCCAAATTGATCAGCAAATACGGTTGGCCACCATACGTCCGTGCCGTTATGCCGGCTAAAGCCAGTCGAGGTGGCACACTACGATTCGTTTCAGTAAGCCACACCGGCACATCTACCACCGCAGCGTGATCAGTAGCCGAATAAAAATGTAGCCCCCCAATCAGTAAGCCGCTAAATTTTTGCGGCGGCACCTGCAGCCTGATCGTTACTAACTTTTTAGCGTGTGCGGCTAATTTATACCGTTGCGGCGTGACCATTTGGCGAAAATCCGGTGCCTCATTAAGCTTACCGGCACGAGTAAACCCGATTTTTCCCTGTGCGGAGGTAGTGGCGTTACGCGGGGTCAGTACGATTGTTTGGCTGGTTGCAGCAAAATTAGTGAGCGTCACTTGCAACTTGCGGGTCGTACCCGGCTTAACAATAAGCTGAAACCGTTCTGAATGACTGCCTGTGATCTGCGGCACCACCGCAATATTGTTGCTCGCGGCTATAACCGGTTGACCAGCTAATAGTAGGACCAGAAATGCCAACGCTAATAACCAATAATTAAGCTTTTTCATTGCGATCATCCGCTTGCCGGCCACGCCGACCGAGTAAATAACCACTAAGAACTAACAGGATCAGGATCAAAGCACCGATCACAATGTATAGCCACAGATAATTTGGTTTGTATCCAGCCTGCTTGTTATATTTGGCCGCGGCGGCCGCTGAGATCGTAAAATCACGCGCGAAGTGCCAGCCTAATGTCCCGCCAGTTGCCTTAGCCGTGTAACTCAAATGATAGGTGCCGGCTTCTAAACGTTGCTTGTCCCAATCAATTGCCAAATTATAATTTGAATTGGCCGCCATCGACATACTGCTGGTCACTGTTTTATGCAGAACCTGGCTACTTCCTTTTTTACTGATCTTGGCGGTCATTGTTGCCGCCGGTAATAGCCACGGCGCTGTATTTTGCGTATTCACAAAAACCGTAGTGCGCCCATTTTTGATCCCGGGATAAATATTATTTAATTTTAGCTTGGCGTTACCCACCACATCGCGAACCCGAATCAACACCGGCATCCCAAAGGCATATTTATTTCGCATCAAGGTCTGCTTTTGCGTAGTGGTCACTTCAGCCTTTTCATGCAAAGGCCATACTCGTACCCCACCGGCGATCAATCCAGGAAAGCTTTTGTTAGGCACGTTAACGATAAAGGTCACATTGGTGCTGCCATTCGCGGCGACCTTGACGATCTGCTTCCTTGGCTTTTCGGTTTGTTGGCGTAATGAATAAGTCAGCGTACTATCTTTAGGTATTGCCGCCTTATCGTAAGCAATTTGCCCATTAGCACTGGTGTAGCCGGTGTAAAGTGCGGCAGCGAAAGTACGCTCTTTTTGGGTTAAATTCTTAACGGCCACGGTAATCGTTTGTTGTTGGCCTGGTGTTGCCAACACATTAATATACCCATTCTGGGCCCGTTGATTTTCTGAATACTGCGGCAGCACCGTAAAATTACTGTTCGTTGCTGCCTGCACTTGGCGACCACCAATTAAGCCACCCAAAAATAAGATTAATAATGCTAGTCCCCAAGTTCGTAACCATTTCATTTCATCGACCCCCACTCAATTTACAACTACTGATAATATCATCTTGAACCTAATTGCTGCCTTTGGCTACCCAGCCGAATAATCCTGAATACAATATCTAATGCTTTGATCAGACCGACCGTTTCCCTGATACGCTATAAAAATAAAGGGGTACGCCAGCTCAGCTGCCTTCCCCCTTTAGCAAATGATCCTAACTCATTATGAAGCTAATTAAGCATTGGTTCCTGGGGCAGCACTGACTGTCCAAGTGATCGGTGCATCATATGAACCTTTCGCTACCGTCGCCGGTACATTCAAGGTTGCGGCAGATTTGGCGGCGTAGTCAACAACCGTTGAACCATAACCACTACCAGCAGCAAAATTAATAACTTGTCCAGAGCCACCTTCAGTTAAGGCTGCCGCTACAGATTCACCTGAAGTTGTGGTACTACCCGTTTGCGTTCCTAAGGCTGCCTGATTAAGGTTAAGTTTAAACCCAGCATCAGTTGAAGTCCCGGCTTCTGCAGCGCCACCCGCAACACCGGTGGGGTCAGCTAAGCCGGTAAAAGTCCCTAATTTAGCAGTTACTGTATACCCTAAACCTGTGGCAGTATCATCAGCACCGCTACGATAATCATTGACCTGTAATATCCCGTCACTATTACCATCATCCGTAGCCAACCCGACGTTATCTTTTAAAATTTTGTTATTAGTTCCTGGTTGAACCACGCCAAAGTTAAAATCTGGCACCTGCATTAAAGTCAAATAACCAGTAGTCACAGTAACATGTGCATCAGACTGGCCAGAAGCAGTTCCAGCAGTGTCATTCGGATCGGCAGAAGTAGCTGCCGGCAAAGTAGCGGTCGGCTCATTTGTCCCAGTAATAAATCCAGTGGCGGCACTTACGCCAATGGCGGGCACAAATGCACTGAAACCTAACACCGCTGTCCCCATTAATGTCACTAACTTAGTAGAAAGTTGCATGATGTTTTCCCCTCTCAAGGTCCTTATTTTTTTGACGATTTAACCGTCCAATTGCAATAGGCTACTAATAAAGCTAACTTATAGTGCCGCTCCTTCTTAAATTTAATAATCCTATTGCACTAACTATACCAATCATACCGACTAATGTAATCATTAGTGTCTGTTCATGATCAGCCCCAGTTTGAGGCAATGCAGTTGTGGTTACGATCACCGTTGGTTTAATTGCCGTCACACCAGCAGCCATGGTAGCTTGGGCCTGGTCAGCAGTAACCACGCTTTGTGTGTTATCTGTTTGAATAATAACATGAGCATCAGATTTCATGGTCTGCGTACTCGCTTCAACTAAACTGTTCTCGCCCCACATAGAAGATGAATAATAACAGTAACCACTACCAAAACTAATTAAAATCACTCCAAGTAAAATCAGCTTAACTATATTGCGTGGTTTAATAACCAATTTACGCATTAACGTTAGCCTCCTTTGCAGCAAACGAGCACTTTCCTTACCACAGCAAGAGTATATCATTGTGTTTCAAAAAAAGAAACAATCCTGTTCTTTTAGTGATATGTGTACTTAAAAATTAGTTATAAATTATAATTAATATAATTTATCAAGCCAATAAAAGGCAAATATTGAAAATAATAATGCTCATTTTTGACTTTTTTATTACTAACAAAAAAATTAAAATTATATTTCCACCTGATAAATCAAGCTTTGTAAAATTAAATCCGTTTTCAACCTATACCAATTTCAAAATCAGTTGTTTACTTATTTTTAATCAGTGTATTGATTTCAAAATTTATCATTAAACTCAAATATGATAGAAATTATTGTTTTCTTTGCCATAAACAGATTTTTACCGCTTATTTCTTTAGAAAATCTTCACATAAAATTCATAAAATTTTTTTTACATTTTTCCTAATTCTTCTATAAAACATTGTTAGATCAAGCTTTCACGTCCTCCTAAGCAATGGTCTAAAATTTTTAAAATCTGCACACTGAGCTTAACTGCCTAAAATAGTTGGCAATAAAAAGGTCCAGCACTAGAACGCGCACTAGTGCTGGACCTTAAAACTAAATATTTAATTAATGACAGCGCGCCTAAAATCAATTTCAATTTAGCTTTTTTAGCGGCATGGACCCACAAATCTAAACCATGACTGGGCTACCCTCATGCTTTTGTTTCATTCGCCAAAAATCCATGTTCCACAATATCCATCAAAGCCTGGGCTTGTTCAACGATCCCATCAAAATCGGCTACTTTAAGGTGTGGATTGGCCTGGATCATAACCTTACTTTTTTCACCAATGAAACTAGAAAGTGCTAAAATCATGGCCCGAACGTTATTGGGATCAACTCCAGGGCGCATAGGCAGTCGCTCGAGAATCGGCGTCACTAACAACGGTACCGAGTCCGCTACAACATCCTGCCAAATCTTTTGCACCTGCGGCTGTAACTTTTCTGGTAGCGCACTACTGTCACCATAAGCCTGCATCGCCAGCGCAAACTCATCCGGATACTGTAATTGCATTTGAATTTTATACCGTAAGCCACGCACGATCATCATTTTAAGATCAGTCGAATCTTGCCAAACACTGAGATCGGCCGCCTGGTTGATTTTAGCGAATGTATAGCGAACAGTTGTCAGATAAAGATTCGCCTTTGATTTAAAATAACGAAAAATTAACCCTTTGGAAACAGCAGCGCGCGTGGCAATATTCTCAGTTTTAGTATCCCGATAACCATGTTGCGCAAATTCATGCATGGCGACTTCGATAATTCTTGCCTCTTTTTCCGGATCAATTGGTTGTCTTATTTTTGCCATAAATTGCCCCCTACAACAGTTTGATCGTCGTTAATTAGACCGCTACAAGCTTTAATTGGTAGTTAAATCGCGGTGTGTATACGCCAGATAACCTAGTACGATCAAGCCAAGGCCGAGCACCGTCATCCAGCTAGCCGTTCCCCAAGCAACTGAGTCGATCGGTACGCGATTGACCCAGCCATAAGGTGAAATACGTGTTGCCCATTTAGGGGTGTCCAATAACGGACCGAGATACAACGAGATCAATCCATAAACCGGGATCACCCACGCCACATTCTGGAATTTAGGTAATAAACCCGCTAATAAAGCCGCAATGCCAAAAGTAACGATCAATGCGGGCATATAGCCCCAAAATGCACGCATAAAGCGGCCAACGGTCAGGGCCTCGGTACCCATTGACGCTGCACCTGCTGCATACATACCGAGAATGCCTAATAATAAAGCAACAATCGCGCTGACCAAGCCAAAAGCAGCAATACTGAAGTAAAGTTGTCCGCGAGAAACGGCCTTAGCGTGTAGCTGTTCGAAATAACCATTACGTTCGTCACGGTTAAGCCGGAACAAAGTGATCAATCCGGGAATTGTGGCTAACACAACAAAAATAATCACTAATTTGTTGGCAAAAGCCAGTACGATCGTTCGATTAGCCTGTGTCACCGCTGTTGTGCCGATCAATTTGGCCATTGTCGGGTTAGTTTTCATCAAATCACCAGCGGTTCCAAAAATAGAACCATACGTAGCCCCAAGAATAAATAACGCCACTAACCAAACAATCGTGCTAGTGCGCTCCAAACAAGCGATCAAACTTAAAGGTCCCCGCAGCCAAACCGAAGCCTGCCGCCGCCCTGCGCGCTGCGGCAATAGGCCAGCGCCAACATCACGTGTTGCACCTAGGCGAACTGCCAGACCACCGATCAATACGATCAATATTACCATCAAAGCCACCGGCCACCAAATATTCTGGCCATAAATGTCCAGCTTTTCGATCCAACCGTAAATCGTCCACCAAGTAAGATCAGTATTTTGTACATCGGTTCCCATGCGGGCAACAAACAGAACACCTAAAATCAAATAACTTAGCATGGTCGCCCCACGACTAGAACTAGCAAGCTGCGCGGCTAATAACGAGAAGGCCCCGAACATAAGACCAAAAGCGGCTAAACCAAAACCGAACAACCAGTTACCAGCAGCGTTACTTCCTGACATGCCGGAAACCTGTAAACCTAGCGCTTCGAGCACACCCGCAATTAAATTGATCAATATTAATTCAAAAATTGCGGCGGTCAAACTAGCATTGCGCCCAACCGCACGCGCACGAACTAATTCCGTCACACCTGAGTCTTCATCGGTACGAGTAGCATGGATGGCAAAATAAATATTCATCATTGCAACAAATAATCCCATGAAAACCATCATTTCGGCCGCATACACATTAGCAACCGTATACGGTTTACTGGCGGTGAATGGCCCTAACAACGAAACCATTGCTGGCGTGCGTAAAGTAGTGATGATCGAGTTCATCGCTTTACTTGAACCATAAAGTGTGTCAAATTTACCGGCAGCACCAGCCATCAAGCCAACAACACCGATCAACCAGAAAACAATTTTTAACCAGTCGCGGCGCAGGTAGATCCGCAACAAAAAACCGGTTTTAGCATATTTAGTGTTGCTCATCAGCGGTAGCCTCCTGTTGATTATAGTAGCGCATAAATAAATCTTCCAACGTTGGTGGTGTACTTTGCAGTGTTTTCACCTCTAACGGTGCCAATGCAGCGATCACCGCACCTAACGCCTCTGAATCAACGGCAAAAGTTGCCTTATCCCCGGTCTGTTTGAACCCATGAACCGCTGGATTATCTGCAAGCTGCTTAACAGACTTTACGGCAGTTACCGTTACTTGGGTCCGACTTAACTGCCGCATATCATCTAGGGTGCCAGTTTCAATAATGCGGCCATCACGAATAATCCCGATCCGGTCACACATATGCTCAACTTCACTTAAAATATGGCTGGACAGCAAAACACTTTTTCCGGCGGCCTTCAAGGCGAGTACTTGCTGCTGAAAAATTTCTTCCATCAATGGATCCAAACCGCTAGTTGGCTCATCAAAAATATACAGATCGGCTGCCGTCGAAAATGCCGCGATCAAAGCGACTTTCTGCCGGTTACCCTTAGAATACGTATGACATTTTTTGGAAACATCCAGTTCAAAGGCTTTGATCAGCTCATCGGTGCGGCTAGAATGTTTTTGATCATTAAGTTTCAAAAATAGGTCGATCACTTCACCACCGCTTAAGTTAGGCCACAGATAAACATCCCCAGGAACGTACGCCAAACGTTTATGAATTGCTACTGCATCCCGCCAAACATCTTGACCGAAAATCGTCGCCGTGCCACCACTCTTTTTCAGAATACCTAATAATGTCCGGATCGTAGTCGATTTACCGGCACCATTAGGCCCAATAAAGCCAAAGACCTCGCCTGTATTAACGGTCAACGTAATATCCTTCAGTGCTTGGAATTTACCGAAATGCTTTTGTAACTGTTTGATTTCTACTACTGGCTGTACCATAATACCAGCTCCTTAAACGAATTATTTGATTGTGCACATAGTGTATATCCCGCTGACTAATAAGTCAATGACTAAGCAGTCATTTTTTAAAAAAAGTAATGCACACCTGTAACCACGCGGCTTAAGGCCATCTTTAATAACCAACAAAAAAAGTGCCACGCTCATCGGCGTCACACTTATGCTTGTTCCACTGCCTTGACAAATGCCCGCCATGAACCAAAATAGCGGTAAGCCTGCGCATAATGCCGAAATTCATAGGATTTCGGTGCGTGGCCAATTTCTTGCGTTTGCTGATTGAATTCCGCGATCAGCCTTTCGCCAGTCAACATTGTTGCCCGTGGTTTTTTGATCACGTTTGGGCGTATATTCTGCGCCTTTAAAAAGTTATTCCATGACCCATAATAGCGGATCACTTCTTGATAATGTTTAAATTCGTGGGATTTAAGCGGGGTTGACCCCCCCTCCCCAGGATTTTCAGAAAACTGACTTTCTTTTTGGAACTCTTTGACCAAACGTTGCCGTTGGACCTTAGAATCAATTTCATTGGGTGCTAATTTAGATAGTGTCTTTAAATACTGATATTCTTGTGGTGAATTAATAACCTGATCTAATTCAAGTAACATTTTTAAAGTCATTGCGTTAAATTCCTTATGTTTTTGCCGAAAACTTTTTAACGTGGAGGCGCGCAGGCCGGTGACGCTACTAATTGCTTCGGTCCGAATACTTTCATCCGCCAATAATCGTTCGATTTTAGTAAGATTGATCTTTTTATCTGTCATTATCTTATTCCTACTCTAATTAATTTTAGCAATAATACCTTTATTTTACCCGATTACTACTAGCTTGACCGCTAAATTTACCTTTTTTATTTTAAAGTTAGTGCTTCGCACGTTAAAAATCGGCCTAAGACACTTACGCCAACGATTAAACTGGAAAGCCAAAAAAAACGCGGCTATGATATCAGTGATTGATGTCATAACCGTGTTTTTCGTCTCCGAACAATATAGCGAAAACGTTTTTCAGAAGACAGCTAGTCGAAACGGCTTAAAACCACCATTAATTCGCTATCTTCCAAGCCTTCCATACTGTGCAATTCGCCGCGCTCCATGACCACTGCCCGACCAGGATAAATTTCCTCGCTGCCGTCAGCCGTGCTGAATTTGATCCGTCCACGAATAGGAATCACAACCCCATGCGCTGGTGCCGGATGTAATTGACCATTACCGGTCACTTCACCTTTGGCGATCGTCCGGTGACCAACGACTTGTGACGGTATATTAAAAAGATGCTCGTGCACACCGGCACCAGTTGATCCAGTTAAAAATTCCATAAATGAACAACTCCTTATACGATTAGTAAGCACCTGATGCAATTCTTAACGCATCACGAGTTATCTACCATTAAAAGCGTTCTCATAGTAATTGTCAATTAGGGTTTTGCCGTAGCTTCCTGTTCCAGCGCCGTCAAACCTAATTGATTCAAATAATTAAAGGGCCGATCATAATAAGGTGAAAAAAGCATATCAACAAATGCCAGCTGTTCGATCGTATTCTTATTTTGAATGCACACTGACAGCAGGTTGGCCGACTGCGCCACATCATACGCGCTATAAAGCTGACCACCAAGAATGCGGTGGGTTTTGCGCTCGTAGATCAGCCGCATATCAATAGGTGTTGTCGTCGGCATAAATTCCGGTCGATAATTATCAGTCAGCTTGGCCACCGCTGCATCAAAACCATGTTGTTTCGCCCGTGCTAAGGTCAACCCGGTCGAGGCCAGCGTTTTGCCATAAAGGTGTAGTGCTGAGGTAGCCTGTGTGCCGATATCCGCCAAGGTTGGTTTAAAAATATTCATTCCGACCAGTAAGCCTTGGCGCACTGCATTAGTGGCTAAGGGCGCGTAGGCATCTTCTTGAGTTGGGTTGAAATGCACCGCTACCGCATCCCCAGCCGCATAAACATCCGGATCAGAGGTTCGCATATAACGATCGACATGCAATGAACCATCGGCATTGAGCTGCAACTGCCCGACCGCCAGATCCGTTTGCGGCCGAAAACCGACGCAGACCACTGCTAGATCTGCCTGGTGTTCGGCCCGATCAGTTTGAATATACACATGCTGCGCGTCACTATCAAACTTCAAGGCCGTCTCATTTAGTTTTAGGTTAACCCCATGAGCGGTTAGATCTGCTGCTACAGCCGTTGAAAAATCAGTATCAACATAATGACTTAATAACGGATGCAGCCCGTTGATCATAGTCACCTCATGTTCAGTGTTGCTGTAACTTTCGGCTAATTCCACGCCAATATAGCCACCACCCACAATGGCGATATGCTTTTTAGTCTGGGCAGTCGCCGCGATCTGTGTGGCGTCGGCATAGTCTTTACAAATCAAAACATTAGGCAAACTGACTCCTTGAATCGGCGGAATAACCGCCACTGAGCCTGTTGTCAGTACCAACTTATCATATTGCGTAACAAACTTACGATTATTATTTAGATCTTCGACCCAAATCTGCTTTTGGGCCACATCAATGCGGTAGACATCGTGTTGCGTGTGGATTTGCGCACCTAATTTTTCAAGATCCGCCGGCGTTGCGTAAAACATTTCCGCCAATGATTTAACCGTTCCACCTAAATAAAGCGAAATTCCACAGGACAGAAATGAAATATTGTTGTTGCGTTCATAAATAGCAACCTCAGTGTCCGGATGCGTTTTCAATATTTGTCGCGCCACGCTAGTACCAGCGTGAGTACAGCCAATAATAACCACTTTCAAATTGATCATCCTATCTCTAACTAACCACTAGCCGGTCGATAAACTGTGCCCTGATTTTATCACAACTCTTTAGCCAGGACTAGCAAAAATGTGTCCGTCACCTGAGCGCGGCCAGCCATAAAAAACGCTTTACTCACTACCGTTTTGCTAAACACCTTCACGGCAGCCTTAAAACGGCACCTTAGAATTAAATAACGCCGAAAAAGTTACCGGGTTTTAGCAATCAACGCTAAGGCCGCCTGTAATTCTGGTGTTACTGTTGCCGGTAAATTTGTCTCCACATTCGCCGCTAAAATCAGGCCAATCGTTTTGTCGATCGTCGAGCGAACTGCAGTCAATTGAATCAGCACGTCTTTGGCTGTGCGTTGTTCGGCCAGCATATGCTGAATACCGCGTAATTGCCCTTCAGCGCGTTTTAAGCGGTTGAGTAACTGTTCATTACTTGTCAAGATAACCAATCCTTTCATTTAACCTTGTTTGTACTGAGGCCGGCGGTCAATAATTATTGAAGCCATTTCAAAATTCGCACTAATTTTAACGTAATTTGGTTTTCAGCAAAAAAGCGCTGCTACTACTTAATATAAGTTAGCACAGCGCCTTTCTACTATATTATTGAAATTGATCTAAATTGATAAAGTAATCTTGATACCAGATCAAGAAAGTATAAATGACCCAGACCTGCCGCCGACCATCGCGTTTATCTGTATGTGTATCATCCAATAGGGCTAGGATCTGCGCTTGATCGAAAAATTCCTTAACGAAATCTTGACTAAACAAGGCGCGAACCTGCTGGTAGTATTTATCCTCCAATAACCATTGATGGATCGGTACCGGGAAGCCTAATTTAGGCCGACTGGCAAATTCCTTACCTAAATGCTTTTCGGAAGCGCGGCGGAAAGCGTACTTAGTATCTTTCGTGTTCAACAAATATTTACTAGGAATACTGTTGGCTAATTCCGCAACGTCTTTGTCCAAAAATGGTACCCGCAATTCCAAGCTGTGGGCCATCGAGATTTTATCCGCCTTCTGCAAAATATCATTGGCCATAAAATGGTGCAAGTCAATGTATTGCATCTGCTTCACTTCATCAGCATTCTTTACCTTCTTAAAGTCACGTTGGTAATTACCACTAATATCCAGATCGTTGCGATAAGCGGCAGTCACCAAATGATTGGCCTCGGTAGCACTAAAAATTGAGGGGTGTTCAAATGTGTAAATAACGGATTCCCCGACATAAAATTCACTTGGCTTCGCCAAACGCGTGTACAAATGAACTTTACCATGAAAATTGCGGCCAGCGCGAATGCGTCTAGCTAAGTGATAGCGCGTTCCCTTAGGTAATTTACGTAACCCTTCCGCGAAGACCTTGATCACTTCGTTGTGCGAATGCATGCCGTAATTGACGTAGCCAGCAAACATTTCATCGGCACCTTCACCAGACAGCACAACGGTCACTTCCTTGGCCGCCATTTCTGACAAGAACCACAGCGGGATCAAGCTGGGATTGCCATCTGGTTCGTCCATATGATATTGCATCAACGGGAACTTAGCGAACGCCTCATCCCCATGAACAGTGGTGGTGTGAAATTCTAAACCAAGCTCATCCGCCAAAACTTTGGCCCGTCCGGCTTCGTTATACGTTTCGTCAAAGCCGACACTGAATACCTTTTCCGGCTTCAAAACACTGGTCACATAGCTACTGTCGACCCCTTCAGACAAAAAACTGCCTACTGGTACATCCGCAATATGATGTAATTTAACGGATTCTTCCACCGATTTATTGATGGCTTCAACCGTTTCGTCAAAACTCATATTATTTTCTTGATAGTCAGCATCCCAATACTGTTCAATATCAACGTGGCCGTCACGCCACATGAAATAGTGGCCAGCTGGGAACTTATAAACATCTTTAAAGAATGTTTCATCTAAATCATTGTATTGATTCATCAAATAAGGCTTCAAGGCTTGCTTATTTAATTGCTGCTTAAAGGCTGGATGCTTCATAAATGTTTTTAATTCGCTGGAAAACATAAAGGTGCCATCGTCTAAGTAAGTATAGTACAACGGTTTGATGCCAAAGAAATCGCGGGCACCGAATAATTCCTTTTTCACCGTATCCCAGATGAAGAAAGTGAACATTCCGCGGATCTTCTTAAGGACATCCTTACCCCACGCTTCGTAGCCATGCAACAAAACTTCGGTATCAGTATGTGTTTTAAAGGCGTAACCTAAGTCATTTTCCAGTTCGGCGCGAACACTTTGGTAATTATAAATTTCACCATTAAAAACGATCAATTTAGTGTTGTCAGCGTTATAGATCGGTTGCTTACCGTTGGTTAGATCAATGATCGATAACCGCCGGAAACCTAAAGCAACATCTTCGTCAACGTACTTACCTTTATCATTGGGACCACGATGTTTGATAACTTCAACTTGTTTATCCAAAGTCAAGTTTTTGTCAGCAACCGAAAGGTCACCGCCGGCAAAGCCGATAATTCCGCACATAAAAACTCCTCTTTCGTCTATGAATATTCAGAGCGTTCCAAAAATTCGCTGCTGAAACACGTTTCCGCTAAACACTAAATAATGAGCCCCTACTTAGCAACGGCGTTCATTAACCATAGCCACGCTACCACGCGGCTACAGTGCGTTTGCAATCGTAACTTTCATTATAACATGATGTTCGACACAGAACAGTGGCTGATTCTAAAATTGTTACTAGCAATTTACGCCTAGATTACCGTTGCATAACGTGCTTAAAATAGCCGCACGCCTGTTCGGCTGCGGTAAATGTCACCAAACTGTAATCTGCTCAGCGTTGACAGTGTTTTGGTGAGATGCTAATTTATACTTATGTGGTAGTAGATATTTAATAATAATTTAAACAATTTTAAAAATTCTGAAATAATTGATCACGTAATTTACCGTTAGACGTAGGTTGGCAAATATTTGGGAGGATCTTAAAGTAATGCAAAATGAGACAAACGAACAAAAGGTACATTATAAAATGTACAAAGCTGGGAAAACCTGGGTCTTCACTGGTATCTCAGTTTTAACATTAGGTTTAGGCCTTTTCGGCGCACAAAGTGTCGCAAACGCCGCTACCAATACTAAAACAACAACTGATCAAGCAACAACTGATGATGACGCAACGACCGACAATACGACAACTTTAAAGACGAGTACGGCGGCAACCAGCGCAGCCGCAGCTTCTGCTGCCGCTAGTACTGCACCAACGGCGGCCGCTAGCACGGCTAAATCGGCTGCAGCCAGTGCTGCCGCGGCTTCTACCGCCGCCAGCGAGGCTGCACAATCAACTGCTGATAGCGTCGCCGCTAAGTCAGCGGCCGCTAGTGCAACAGCTAAATCGGCTGCGGCTAGTGCTGCCGCAGCTTCTACCGCTGCCAGTCAGGCGGCCGCATCTGCAGCCGTTAAATCAACAGCTGCTAAAGACACCGTTCTTAGCGGCCAAACAACTTTGACAACAGCTTTACAGAACACTAACAGTATGGCAGCTAGTCAAGCGACTAGCGCAGCCACCAATCAAGTTAGTGCCACAACCAAAACGGCCAGTGTAGCGGCTACTAGCCAAGCTAGCAGCGCAACAACTAGTACCGTAGCAACTGCCACAGCAGACAGCACAGCCACTAGTAATACCACCGAAACCACAAGTACTCCCGCTGCAAACGATACTACTAGTACCGCAAGCACCGCAGCTAAAACGGATACAGCAAGTACGGCAACAACTGTAGCAACTGCTAGTGCGGCGGACACAACCACCAATACAGTTAGCGCAACTAACCCGACTAGCCAGGCGGCAACTAGTGCTGCAGCGACTAACACCGCGCAAACAACAACTTCTGCCAGTGCCAATTCTGCTGCCAGCACAACTGCAACTAGTGCCGCTAGTCAAGCTAGCGGAGCCGTTTATGCTTTAGGTGACGCTGACGATGCGGCAGTTGAGGCAGCTAAAGCCGCTGCTTTGGCCGCTTACCAAGCTACTGGCCAAGCACAAACACTTACTCGTGTGGCTGCTAGTTACAGCATTTCCGCAACTAACCAAGCATTTCTTGACAGTATTGAAGCTGGGGCTATCGCCGGTTGGAAGAAATACGGTATTTTACCATCATTGACTGCCGCCCAAGCAATTCTGGAAAGTGGCTGGGGTAAATCCAGCTTAGCGGCCAATTACCATAATCTATTTGGTATTAAGGGTTCATACAATGGTAATTCTGTTTCTTTACCAACTTCTGAATATTACGGTTACTGGACCACTATCTACGATAACTTCCGGGTCTACCCAAATAACTCAGCTAGTGTTGAAGATCACGGTTTATTCTTAACTCAGAATTCACGCTACAGTAATTTGATCGGAGTGAAAAACGCGACCACCGCTACGACCTTGATCCGCCAAGATGGCTACGCAACATCACCAACTTATAGCAGTCAGTTATTAAATATTATCAATACTTATGATCTAACCGCCTGGGATCAGATCGCCTTTAGTGGTGGCACAGTTTCAACATCAACTGGTAGTTCAAGTAGCAGCAATACAAGCAGTACCGCAACTGGTTCAACTTACACCGTGCAAAGTGGCGATACTTTATCCGCTATTGCTAGTAAGTACGCAACTACTGCTGCTAGCTTAGCCAGCAAAAATAATATCAGCAATGCTAATTTGATCTACGTAGGTCAAGTATTGAACGTAGCGAAAACCACTAGTACATCCAGCTCAACAAGTTCAAGTACCAGCTCAAGCTCAACTAGCAATGCTAAGTACTACACCGTGCAAAGTGGTGATACCCTTTCAGCAATTGCTAGAACGTATAATACAACTGCCGCTAGTTTAGCTAGTAAAAATAGCTTAAGCAACGCTAATTTGATCTACATTGGGCAAAAATTACTGGTTAGCGGCGGTAGCTCAACGACAACAAGCTCAAGTAGCAGTACTAGCAGCACCAGCTCAACAACAGGTTATTATACCGTTAAAAGCGGCGATACTTTATCTGCTATTGCTAAAAACTACAATACAACGGCAACAGCATTAGCGAGCAAAAATAACCTGAGTAACGCCAACTTGATTTATGTAGGGCAAAAATTAGCAGTTAGCGGAACAACAAGTACGTCAACTACTAGTTCTAGCTCAACCAGCAGCACTGGTTATTATACCGTTAAAAGCGGCGATACTTTATCCGCCATTGCTAGCAAATACGGAACTTCTGCAACTAGCTTGGCCAGCAAAAATAATCTTAGCAATGCTAACTTAATTTACGTGGGTCAAAAGTTGGCTGTAAGTGGCAGCACCGCAACCGCCGCAACGGTTACTAAATTAAGCAGTAGTACTGGCAGTTATACCGTCAAAAGCGGCGATAGCTTATACGCGATCGCGGCAGCACATGGCACTACTGTTCAAAAATTAGCGGCTAAAAACGGTATCAGCGATGCCAGCTTGATCTATGTGGGCCAACAACTAAGCTTCTAGACCACTAGCTAAACCTACAAATATATTTGCATAGTATAACTTAGCACCGCGCAGCCAGCCTGCGTGGTGCTTTTTTAATTTTTCTACGCCATCTTTGCATAAATATGCTATACTATTTAGGTAAGTTATTTGGGTCTATAGCTCAGTTGGGAGAGCGCCTGCTTCGCATGTAGGAGGTCGACGGTTCAAGTCCGTTTAGATCCATTAAATAGTAAACACCACTACAAATTTTGTAGTGGTGTTTTTTGGTTCGCGAATAATAATGGTAGGCGTCCAGCTTCTACTTTAGTAGCATTTTTCTCAGCTTAGTACGTTTGGATCGTCGACGTTGCAACTTGGGGCCGCACTTCGGCCATCGGGTAGCAAACGAATAAATGTTTCTACAGTGCTTTATGGAACACGGCGCTATGCTACTGATCGAAAAAACGAGGATTTATAAGCGCCGGCATTTTTCTAATTTTAGTTATAGCTTTTATCATTGTTAGCGTTCTCTAAAATAGCTATTTTTTAATCAAATTACTGATATAGCTCGTATTTAACTTAAAAATCGCTTTAATTATTTTTTAATCTTTTTATCATAAAAACTTCATAAGGCTTTGTTAAGCTTGGTTTTGTAGTTATAGGAACCCCATCCTGACTATTCTAACAACCCAAATTTTTTCATACTCCTCCAAGTAATGAAAAAAGCCGATCGATCTCCCAAATCGATCGACAACCCTACTCCTTTACCAGCGACTTAATTAAGCCGCTGGTTTTTTTATACAAAATAGCCAAGCGCGGGCCAAAAGTCGCTTGCGGGGGTCATGTGCGTCAGGATTGGCGCAGATTCTAACCCAATATTTGGAAATAATAAAAGGCCCGGACAAAAGTCCTGGCCTCAGCTATTGCAGCAAACAATTATTTAACACGCGCTAAGAAGTAGCGCTTTTTCCCACGGCGAACGATGACGAACTGGCCGTCAAAGGCCGCTTGGGGGTCCAATTCAAATTCGACTTCCCGGATACGTTGACCATTGACCGTAATGGCGCCGTTAGTCACATCTTCACGTGCTTGTCGTTTAGAGGGTTCAATTTTCGTATCAACTAACCACTGAACGATGTTGGCTTTAGCGGCAGTGACCTCAACTGAAGGAACATCATGGAAGCCTTGCTCGATCTCTTCAGCAGTCAAGGCCGTCACATCACCTGAGAACAACGCTTTAGAAATATGTTCCGCTTCAACGACCGCCTGCTCACCATGAACAAATTTAGTTACTTCTCGGGCCAACCGCCGTTGTGCTTCCCGTTTTTCTGGTTCTGCAGCTACCTTCTGCGCCAGCGCTTCAATTTCAGTACGGCTTAAGAACGTGAAATACTTCAAGTAACGGACAACATCCCGATCATCTTGATTTAACCAGAACTGATAGAATTCATATGGCGTGGTCCGCTCTGGATCAAGCCAAACCGCGCCACCAGCAGTTTTACCAAACTTGGTACCGTCCGCTTTCAACATCAACGGAATCGTCAAGCCATAGACTTTGGCGTCAGCCCCTTCTTGCCGATGGATCAGATCCGTTCCGGCCGTGATATTACCCCACTGATCCGCACCACCAATTTGCAATTGAACGTCATGGTATTTATATAAATGCAAAAAATCGATCGATTGCAAAATTTGGTAAGTAAATTCAGTGAAGGAAATACCGACTTCCAACCGACTGGCCACGATTTCTTTATTCAACATAGTATTAACATTGAATAATTTACCGTAATCGCGCAAAAATTCCAACAAGGAAAGTTTGGATAACCAGTCATAATTATCAACGATCGTGAAATTATCCGTACCAAATAACTTAACCATCTGCGCCGTTAAGTGTTCCTTATTGGCCTGAATTTGATCCATAGTTTGCAAAACACGTTCGGATTTTTTCCCAGAGGGATCACCAATGGCGCCAGTCCCGCCACCAATCAGGATCACCGGGTGATGCCCCGCCAATTGAAATCTTTTCAAAACCATAAAAGGAATCAAATGGCCAATGTGTAAGCTAGCACCGGTGGGATCGACCCCACAGTACAGGCTGATTGATTTTTCTTGTGTTAATTTTTTGAGTCCGTCTTCATCGATCACTTGGTTGATTGCTTCACGCCAAGTCAGGTCCGCCATAATGTCTGTCATCTTTATTTCCTCCTGTGTTATCTAAGCCCGTTAAAACAATAAAAAAAGTCCCCGATCAATTGATCAGGGACGAAATATTCCGCGTTACCACCCAAGTTATGGCCGTAACCATCACTTATACATGTAAACGACATGCACGTCACACGGTTTTTTAAAGTTGTAATTCATCACCTTAGCTGCTATCAGTTTTCAGCCCCACTGACTTTCTGCAATGCCACTAAATGACTACTAATCTTTACGTGCTCACTATTAAATTAGTTTCAATATAGCCTAGCTAAGCTAACCTGTCAATAGCCGGCGTCAAAAAACTGGTATCGTTCCACCGTGCCAAAGTAAAATCAGTACCGTTATCGCTTTGGAGTACACTGATACTAGTATTATCTAATTGTGCTTGGGTCATGATCTCGCCAATGCTAGCACCTAAGGCAGAACGCACAGTTACCGTCAACATTGTTCCGTGACCAACTACTAAAACACGTTGGTGCGGATACGTTGTGACCACATGCTGTAGAAAAGCTTGGCCCCGTGCAACCACGGCCGCAAAGGTCTCACCGTGATAACTGCTAGGATCATAGTGTTCAGGGTCGGTGAAAAAGCGCCGCAAAGCAGGATCTTTTTTACCGTCTGCGATCAAGCGCCCTTCCCAGTCGCCAAATGCCATTTCATGTAATTGCTCAACCACCTGAATATCCGCTACCGGATTATTGGCCAACACCAACTGCGCGGTTGCTTGCGCACGCTTTTGGGGGCTGACAAAAACATGATCAAAATGGCAAGTTGCCAGTTCGCGCCCAGCCGCCTGCGCACCACTGATACCTGCTGCCGTTAATGGTGTATCAACTGTTGCGCCATTGACTTTGCCTTCTTGATTAATGATCGTTTGTCCGTGGCGAATAAAATAAAGTTCCGTCATTGCTGCCGCTCCTTTAATTAAAATATTAACGCTATTTATAGAATACGCTTTCTCAACCCTGACTTGCAACTAAAAATAGACCAAAAGCAGTCCGCTTCTGGTCTGACTCAAATTATAAGTGGAAAATAGATAACTACGGAGTATTAGTGTTATTAGGCCAATTGTTAGTCATTATGCCTAACACCCGTTCAAACAACAATAGCCGACTGCTCAACTCAAAGAACAACCCGCAATCCGATCACAGCAACTGATTCTTATTCAGCTGCAACTGGTAACGCATTGATAAATTGCTCAACCTGCTGTTTGGTTTTACGATCCTTGTTAACAAAACGGCCCAGCTCTTCACCGTCTTGATAAGCAATAAAACTTGGAATCCCAAAAACGTTCAGTTCAATGGCCAAATCAATATTTTCATCCCGATCAACACTTAAGAATGTGAAGTCTTTATATTCAGCCTCAATTTCAGGCATTGCTGGTTTGATAAATGTGCAATCTGGGCACCAACCAGCGGAGAAGAAAAGCATGTATTTACCGTTTTTAATTTTATCAAGTAGTTCTGCTTTTGTTACTTTAGGTAAGGCTTCCATGGCGATTACTCCCTTTTCTAAATAAAATGGTGACACACGATCGGCTACCCGATCACTAAACTAACTAGTGCTTATTTTACTCATTTTACATCAAAAAGCAATTTACTGACTTTTAATAAGTTAATCGGCTAACGGCTAAGCACTATTTGAACATTGGCCAAACGAAAATAACTATACCCACCAACTTGATACGGCTAAATGAACCTACCCAATATAATTTTCTAAAGACAGCCTGACTGATAATTATTTGGTTAGTCGTGGCAAATAACCCAAACCAACTGTTATTAATTCATTTTTCCATTAAAATAGTTTATGATAACAATAAGAAAATATCAGATCCGTTAATTCGGCCCTAGCCTAGGAGGTTACTATGCAAAAAATTCTAACCATCAACGCCGGTAGTTCGTCGCTTAAATGGAAACTATTCGCACAACCAATGGAAACCGTACTCGCTTACGGTTTGGTTGAGCGGCTGGATCAACCAGTAGCTAACTTCAAATTAACGACCACTGAGCAAGCCTTCAGCCAGCAGGTCAAGCAGCTAACCCCGTCACAAGCCGTGGCCTTAGTTTTAGATAAATTAAGCGAGCTTGCCATTATTGGCTCCCGCCGTGAAATTACGGCAGTTAGCCACCGCGTAGTCGCTGGTGGTGATATTTTTCGGCGAGCCACCTTGATCACACCCGCTATTTTAGCCCAAATATCCAGTCTCAGTGAACAGGCCCCACTGCATAATCCAGCAGCAGTTCAGTATATTGAATTACTGACTGCTGCATTACCACAGGCCCAAGCCGTGGCGGTTTTCGACAGTCAATTTTTTACTAAAATGCCTGAAGTCAACGCCATTTACAGCATTCCTTACGACTATACTCAGCGTTATCATATCCATCGTTACGGTGAACATGGTATCAGTCATGAATATTTAGCCAATCGCACCGCCAGCTTGTTAGGCAAACCGTTGGCTAAATTAAAACTGATCACCCTGCACCTAGGCAGCGGCGCTTCGCTTACAGCCATTGAAAATGGGCGACCGCTGGATACGTCGATGGGATTCACGCCATTGGCTGGTATCACCATGGGCACACGTGCCGGTGATATAGATGCTGCCTTAGTCCCCTTTCTGCAGCAAAAATTACAACTTGCTAGCACCACTATCGTTAACGATATTCTAAATCGTCAATCGGGTTTATTAGGGATTTCAGGGATTTCCAATGATATGCGTGACTTAAAAGCAGCTGAAGCAACTGAGCAGCGCGCTAAATTGGCGATCGCCGTTTTCGTCAACCGCATCGTTAAATACATCGGTAGCTATTATACGGAACTAGGCGGCGTCGATGCGCTGGTTTTTTCTGGTGGAATTGGTGAAAATGATCCTGATTTACGGGCGCGGATCATTCGCGGAGTGCGGGTGTTAGGCTTCAATTTAGACGAAAAACGTAATCAAAATACTCATGAAGGTATTATTAGCCGCAAAGACAGCTCCCTTGCAACCCTAGTGATCCCCACCAATGAAGAATTAGCCATTGTTCGGCAGGTCAGTCAAGCGCTCAATATTACACAAAGATGACAATTTCAAAAATCGCTAGTCTTTCAAATTGGGATATGTTAATATGAATTTGGCGATAAGATATCATGAAAGGTCATATTTGACCTAAGTAAACGGCATTATTCATTTTCGACATATCCTTTAATTATCTTACATTTATAAACATAGCGAAACGTCAGTCTACCGACTGGCGTTTTTTTATTTTGGCGGTGGTAGCTGCCGCTGCCGCGGTGCAAAGACGCGCTGCAATAACCGCGTAAGCCAACTACGCCGACGTGGACGCGGCGCAACTGCTGCGCTAGCCGCTGCTGAAGCAGCACTGGTCGCCACGCTGTCAGCTAGCTGCCGCAAAGCTGCCTGATCACTTTGTAATTGGGCGAGCATTTCGTTGACCACTGCTTGATTGCTTTGCACTTGGGCAACCAAAGCCACCAAGCTAGCTGTGTTCGCGGCGGCAGCGCTGGTTGGTTCAGCCGACGCTGGCTGGCTAGCCTGACTATAAGCTTCATCGTTATCAGTTGTACTTGCCGTTGATTCAGTAGCCGCGGCGGCAGGCACAATTTCATCGTCAGACCGAACGGTACCTGCCGCCGCACTTGTTTGGTCGAACTCAGTCACCTCTTCCGGCAATAACTGCCGGGCGGGCTTAGCGGCGGACAGTGTAGCACTACCAAAATCAATCGTACCAAAATTAGCACTGGCGGCTGGCGGTACGGCCGCTGAGCTTAATGGTGGTTGTTTGATGCCATTAGCTTGCCGGTAAGCCACCAAGTCATAGCCACAATTCGGGCAAGTTGCGTTTTGTAAAGTGATCGGCTGACCACAGCTGGGACAAATAAATTCACCGACGCCAAGACTGCCGAAATCTAACGCCCACATTTTCTTTGCAATTTGTTTCACCGCACATCCCACCATTACCAGTTTATTATTGCTTTAACCATAGCACGAAACGGGGCCGGCGACAATCAACCAACCACGTCATTTTAAGATAAAAATAGTGCTTAAAATTAACAGTTTGGTTGCTTGACATATTTGCCTAGCGCGCTAGAATATGAAGTAATCTAAAAAACGCAATGACGAGGAAAGTACAAGATAGCACGTGTCCAGAGAGCATCGTTTGCTGTAAAGATGCCACGTAAAATCGCGGAAAATGACCTTCTAGCGGGCTGTGCAAGATAAGTGCGGCAACAGTTAGCTGCCTGTTAGCGCAGCTCATTTTTACTTAACTGTAAAAGTGACTAAGTGGCAGTTTTTTTAATTGCAATCAAGGTGGTACCGCGCAACAGCGTCCTTTTTCGTGAATAGCGAGAAGGGACGCTGTTTGCTTACCACTAAATTATAAGGAGCGTGTGATAAATCATGAGTCAAACTAAAACAGCAATTTTTGCCGGTGGGTGCTTCTGGTGTATGGTGCAGCCCTTCGATGAAACACCGGGGATCGTTAACGTCGTTTCCGGTTATACAGGTGGCCACGTTGCTAATCCCACCTACGCACAAGTTAAAAGTCATACAACGGGCCATACTGAAGCCGTTGCCATCACTTACGATCCAGCAGTTATTTCTTATCAACAATTACTGACTATCTACTGGCAACAAACCGACCCCACTGATGCTATGGGTCAATTTCAGGATCGCGGCGATAATTATCGGCCGGTTATTTTTGTGCAAAATGATACCGAACGGCAGTTGGCGCTGGCATCACGCCAAGCATTAGCAGCCAGCGGGCGTTTTGACCGCCCGATCGTTACTCAAATCGAAGACGTTCAACCATTTTATCCCGCGGAAGCGGCGCATCAAGATTATTACAAGCGCCATCCCGAACAATACGCCACGGAAATTGCCGGCCGCACTGAATTTACCGCCAAATACTGGCAACAACAAAATACCGCACAAAACTAAAGTCAAGTTACTAGAATGTTATTTAACAAGGGCGCAACAAGTATTTAAGTTACGTCTTTTTTGTTTGCTTTTCATAACGATATAGCGAAAATATATTCCCTCAGATCGCTTTCCATGCTAAAATAAGAACAACCGTTCGATTATTTTTTGACGACCTTTTTTAAAGTAGAGCGAGGCAAACATTATGCGTATTACTGATTTCTTGGCCATGATCGCCGATTTAAATCGAAACTTCTGGGTTCTATATGAATTTGGCGCTAATCGTCATGGCAAACGAACCGAGGAAGTTGATCACGTGCAATACATTAAATTAAGTGGCTTGCACACAGCGGACGACCCCCAACTGCAGTTGATCCTTGAAACCGCAGCGCAGCACAAAACTTTACGTTTATGGGAATTGTCTGCACTATTGCGCCAGCATGAACTACGCCGCTATATGTACGTAGAATATCTGGAACAACAACACGCCTTGTTTGGTTATCGGGTCGAAAAGAATTTAATTTTACTCGGTTAAGCACAATAGTATAGGAGTTTTATAAGATGAAGCGACGAAGAAAAAAACGCACCACCTCACTGCTAGTTCTAGCAGTGATCTTGATCGGCGGTTGGCTTGGCTTAAAACCTGGTCAAGCGCAAAATTTATGGCAAACTGCTCAGGCCTTGATACCAACGACCCAAAGCAGCAATACCACCACCAATTCAACAACCAACCAAGCAAGCACTGCCGCCAGTCAGTTGGCGGCACTTAATTATACATCTGGCCAAAGTGCCGTGATCGCGGTGAACAACAATAAAGCCACTTTGACGGCCAATAGTTGGAAAACTAACCATGTCGAATACGCTAATTTAGATCAGTTGAACCGTACCAGCACGGCCAATACCGCTTATCTGGAGCAGCGCAACGTAGCGGATGATTCCTTGCGGGTCAGCCAAACGGTACAACCAACTGGCTGGCATCAAAAGTTCGCTGGACGCCAAGCAATCTTGAACCGCGGCCATTTAGTCGCCTACTCGATCTCCAAAGGGATCAGTACTAGCGGTAATTATGACCCCAGTCTGCAAAGTGGCGATCAAAATAACTTAAAAAATCTATTCACCCAAACTGCTTTTAGTAACCAACGTTTACAAACTGTCTATGAAGCTAAGATCCGTACTGCGTTACGAGCTGGTAAGAAGGTGATCTACCAACCGCATGCTATTTTTCGTGGTAATGAGTTAATGCCGCGGGGTGTCCAATTACAGGCACTTAGTACTGACGGCAGTTTAAATTTCAATGTTTATATTTTTAATGTACAGCCAGGATTTACTTTTAATTATCGTGATGGCCGTAGCCAAACTAGTAATATGCAAGTTCCTGATACCACCCTTTAAAGCCCGTAATTCGCTTACCGGCTTTTTTTGTTATCTTTCTGTAATCTTTATGTCATACAACTACCATATTGTAATCTTGTTGTCACGCTAGTTACACATTTTCGTGCTAAAGTTAGACTATTAATTACCGAAAACGTTCACTTAATTTCAGGAGGAACTTTGCATGCAAAAAAAGAACGCTCTATTACTTAGTGCGACAACTTTACTTAGTGTCATTGGTGTATCAGCCTTAGCAACTAAAGTTGATGCCGCAACCGTTACCGTTAAAGCTAACGATACCGTTTGGGACTTTTCTCAACAATATGGGGTGACCGTTGATCAAATCAAGACGGCCAACAAATTGCAAGGCGAAAATCCGATTATTTTAATCGGCCAAAAATTAACGATTCCCACTGCCGACACAACCACACAAAGTACGAGCACTGCCAGTACGACCCAAGTCGCACAGCCTGACTGGAATAGTCAGTTAGCAGCACAATCCGCAGCCACAGCTTCCGCCAACGCAGCCAGCCAAGCTGCAGCCAATGCGGCAACACAGGCGGCTAATCAGGCAGCAGCACAATCCGCAACACAAGCGGCCAACCAAGCTGCAGCGCAAGCAACAGCTAACGCACAATCCGCGGCCACAGCTTCCGCTAATGCGGCTAGCCAAGCAGCTGCCAGTGCGGCAACACAGGCGGCTAATCAGGCGGCAGCACAATCCGCAGCTACGGCCAGTGCAGCGGCGCAATCCGCGGCCACAGCTTCTGCTAATGCAGCCAGCGCGGCAACACAAGCGGCCAATGAAGCAGCGGCTCAGTCAGCGGCAGCTGCCAGTGCTAATGCACAATCCGCGGCTACGGCTTCCGCTAATGCAGCTAGTCAGGCAGCATTCGTTGCTTCAGCACAAACAGCTAGTGCCAATGCGCAATCCGCAGCAATTGCCTCTAATCAAGCGGCTAGTCAAGCTGCTGCGCAATCCGCGGCAGCAACATCGACCGCAAGCAGCCAAGCAGCAACATCGACGGCAACAAGCAGCAGTTCAGCTAGCAGTACGACCAGCAGCACGACAAGTAGTAGCACTGCCGACAGTAATTACACGTTCACTTACTACAACGCCACTGCTGCTCAAGGTTGGGGCGATGCCAGCACGACTGCTGACGGCACTAGTACCGCAACTGGACGTGACGCTAACGGTTACTTGATCGCCGCAGCAGACAGCAGTATTCCGTTTGGAACACATATCCAAACGCCTTATGGCGAAGCCGTTGTACATGATCGTGGCGGTGCTGTTTCCGGCAACCACATCGACGTTTTACAATAAAATTAAGTAAAAAAAGGGTGTGCCATAGGTTGCTTTATGGAACACGTTTTGCCGATATTGTTCGGCAACATAAATCAGGAGTTGTGCGTAGATCACAATTCCTTTTTTGACATATTCGCTAACAGTGCTATATTGGAGCTATAAATAACAGCGCGATCATAGCAAATAGTAGCCTCGGCAATCGTCCAGAGAATTAGCGGTCAGTGTGAGCTAACCAATTGGCGGTGGTGAATCCCTTGCTTAGCTTGACCTGAGAACAGGCCACGGCGAGACGATATACTCAAAAGTATTGCTGTTAACAGCATAAATACGGGTGGTACCACGTTAATCACGTCCCATAATCTTCGTTTACGAGGATTATGGGCTTTTTTTATTGAAAGGAAGTTCAACATGTTAAATCCAAAATTGATCCGCAAACAGCCTGACTTAGTCAAAGAACGCCTAGCGACCCGCGGCGTAAAACCAGCTGAGATCGACGACTACATCGCCCTTGATCAGCAGAACCGCACCGCCATTACTAAAGCAGAAGGCATGAAGAAAGAAAAGAATCAGCTAACCGCAAAAATTAAGGCCGCAAACCCACGCTCTCCTGAAGGCCAAGCCTTGATCAAGCAAGTTAAACAGCTCAATCAGAACATTCAAACGATTGAGGCTGACCAAGAAAAGGGGGCCGCCCAATTACACCACATCGCGATTCGCTTACCTAATATTCCGGCCGCTGATCTGCCGATCGGTCCCGATGAGGCCAGTGATACTGAAGTTCGCAAATGGGGAACGATCCCTGAGTTCGCCTTTGAACCTAAAGCACATTGGGAAATCGGTGAGCAGTTGGGCATTCTTGATTTCGACCGCGCTGCTAAAGTTTCAGGCGCGCGTTTTGTCTATTATAAAAACGCTGGCGCACAATTAGAACGCGCAGTATACAATTTTATGCTTGACTTACACACCCAGCATCAAGGATATCAAGAAGTGATTCCCCCTTATTTAGTCACCGGTAAAACCATGTTTGGAACCGGCCAATTTCCTAAGTTTAAGGAAGATGTGTATACTGTCGAAGCAACTGGTATGACCTTGATCCCCACTGCAGAGGTCCCGCTGACTAACTATTACGCCAACGAAATTTTAGACGAAGCCGAGCTTCCGATTTATTTCACCGCGCTTACGCCTTGCTTCCGTTCCGAAGCTGGCAGTGCTGGCCGGGATACCCGCGGCTTGATCCGTATGCATCAATTCCATAAGGTTGAAATGGTTAAATTTAGCAAGCCTGAAGATTCTTACGCGGAATTGGAAAAACTGACACAAAATGCCGCCGAAGTTTTAGAAAAATTAGGCTTAGCTTACCACGTTATCACCCTTTCCACTGGTGACATTGGCTTTTCTGCGGCCAAAACTTATGACATCGAGGTTTGGATGCCCCAGCAGCATCTTTACCGCGAGATCAGTTCCTGCTCAAACTGCCTCGATTTCCAAGCGCGGCGGGCAATGATCCGTTATCGGAAAGCCGATGGCAGCGTCGAATACGTTCACACATTAAATGGCTCCGGCCTTGCAGTTGGGCGGACTGTCGCCGCAATTCTAGAAAACTATCAGCAAGCCGACGGTAGCGTGCTGGTACCTGAAGCTTTACAACCTTATTTTCACGGCCAAAAAGTAATCAAAAATAACTAGGCGTATGCTTACTTTGGTGGCTGATCCTTGCCGAAAAAGCGGTTCTAATCACCGTGTAAAACGGCTTTAGCATAACTGCATTACCTCGATCAACCACTGAAAACCACTCGGCGTTTTTTCTGTGATCATACAAAATCAGCGACTAACAAAATAGGGGGCTAGGATAAAAATCCTAGCCTCCTATTTGTTTCAAATATTACCCATGAACATACACTATACGCGCGCCTTTTTGGTATCTTTTAACATGAAAGCTAAGACTAAGCCACATAGCTCAACAATTAAAAAGATAACGAAAACTGCACGGTAACCGCCTAATTGCGCTTGGCTAGCATTAAAACCGCGGTTATGTAATGCGACCGTTACGTTGGCCAAAATCAAAGTGGCCACCGCTACCCCAGTTGAACCGAGAATCTGCCGGACAGTCGTGATCACGGCAGTTCCGTGTGCGATCAACTGATCCGGTAGCGCATTAGCCCCTAAGGTCACCGCTGGCATCATGACGAAGGCATTACCGCCTTCAATTAAAGCGGCTAAGATCATCATCAAGGCTAAGTTCATATGGGCAGCAAACAGCGCCAGAATTAACCAACCGGCACAGATCAGTAGCATCCCGGCTAGCATCACTTTTTTGAATCCAAAACGATCGGCTAATTTACCGGTCAACGGATTTAGAACACTTAAAACCACGGCGCCAGGTACCAGCGCCATGCCGGAAATAAATGGTGAAACACCCAGCACTTTTTGGTAATACAATGGAAAAATAATTGTGACGACGATCAACGCAATATAAGAGATGGCCGTCAACAAAACCGCCAGATCATAATTAAAAGTCTTTAGCACTCGTAATTCCAATAATGGTTGCCTAAGCTGAAACTGCCGCCGAACAAAAATTGCCAAAGCGACTAAACTGACGGCTAGTAGCGCTAAATTAAAGCCCCAGTTACCAGCCTGACCGATTTGATTGACGACGTATAAAACACCAATGATCCCCACCGAGCAAACGATCGAAATGAAGTCAACGCTAGACGGTGCTAACGTCATCACACTTTTGATCGTAAAAAGACTGGCAATGAAAACTAGCGTAATGATGACTAAAAAGACGATGAACAGACCTTGCCAAGTGGTAAAGCGTAAAACGATCCCAGAAATGATCGGGCCGACTGCCAAAGCTGAACCCATGACCAAACCGGCGACCCCCATCGTACTACCCCGTTTGGTCTCCGGCGTGATCGTTAACATAACTGATTGATAGGCCGGGAAAAGGACCCCTACGGCAACAGCTTCTAAGACACGTCCAGTTAACATCATCGCAAAATTAGGTGCTAAAAGGATGATCAAGGTGCCAAGATCAAAAATCAGTAAAACGCCTAAGAATAAGCGTTTAAAGGGGATGTTCTTTAACAACCAGGGACTCACTGGCATCATGACACACATTACCAGCATGAAACCTGTGGTCAGCCACTGGATCGTTGCTGCCGGCAGGTTAAAATATTGCATCAGCGTTGGATAAGCCGTCGATAGTGACGACTGGCTGATCGACATCGTAAAGGTGCCGGCTAATAAGACTGCGATAAACCAAAAACGTTGTGCTTGCTTCGTTTGCACTTGAAAGGCCTCCAAATAATAACTTTACCAACAAAAAAAGCGGTTGCGCGTGGACGCAGCCGCTCGTTGTCCTTCTAATCTACATCCACTGCCCAATATAATAATGAATGAACATGGTGATGATCCCAACTAAAATATTGCGAATAACTGCTGTTTTAACTAAGCCATCGCCTAATTTAGCACTTAGAAAACCGGTTAAGGCAACTGATAACGTTACTGCCACAATGGTACTCGGCCACGCCCACGCCGTTGGTGCTAGGGTCATCGCCACTAACGGAAATAGGCCGCCAGAAGCTGCCGCAACTAACGATGAAAAAGCTGCTTGCCACGGGCTCATATAATGACCTAATTCTAAATCATATTTGATCCGAATCACAGTGCCTAACGCATCTTTTTCCATTAGCGCCGCCGCGATCTCCTGGGCAGTCGCCGCAGTTACACCGCGCGCCTGATAATGTGCGGTCACCGCCGCCAATTCACCAGCAAAATCCGCCTTTAATAACTTAGCTTCCTTGGCAACGACTGCTTTTTCTGTATCTTTTTGCGAACTAACTGAAGCATACTCCCCTGACGCCATGGAAAAGGCGCAAGCCAACAGGTCAGCTAAACCAGCAATAAAAATCGTGAATTCGTTGGTGGTCGCCGCCGCAACACTAAACAGCACACCGACAACGGTCAAAATACCATCGTTGGCACCTAAAACGCCAGCCCGCAAAGTGTTCGAGCGCTCCGCCATCGTCATTTTCCGTTTAGGTGCGGCGGTTGGTTTAATAACTTTCATCAATGTTTTGGTGCCTCCTTCACAAATTGATCAGTAACTAATGGGCAAATAAACTACCAATGGCGTAGGTCACCACCATCGTCAATAAACCTGAAACCACATTCCGCAAAACTGCCCGCCAGCGGTTAGCGTTACCTAATGCGGCGGCAGTGTATCCGGTAATGGTCAATGCCACCATTACGGCGATCACTGTGGCGATTATTTTAATTGCCGCTGGGAAGAACGTGATCGATACCAATGGTAAAATCGAGCCGGTAGGAAAAGCGACCATTGACGCAAAAGCAGCGGCATACGCACTGGTTTTTTCCCGGGGATTGAAACCATAACGTTCGCGAACTGCGGTATATAGTCCATCCTTTTGTAGCATTTCTTGTGTTGCCTTTTTAGCTAACGCCGCCGGGATTCCCGTTTGCATATACTTATGCTGAATAAAATCAAATTCATCCTGATAATGGTCATCTAAAGCCGCTGATTCCTTCTCGATCGCCCGCCGCTCGGAGTCACGTTGTGTGTTGACAGAAACATACTCACCCATTGCCATTGAAACCGTTCCGGCCAGCATTCCTGCGATCCCAGCTAGAAAAATCGCGCCACTGTTACTAGTGGCACCGGCGACCCCAATGACGATCCCAGCGATCGAAAGAATTCCGTCGTTAGCACCCATTACGCTGGCCCGCATCACGTTGATTTTTTCTGCCAACGAACGTTGTTTTTTGGCCCGCTCCATGCTGCCGCCTTCTTTCTAATTATTTTCAGTTTAGAATCATTCTTACTTGCTATCAAATAAATTATAATTTCAATTCTTATAAATGTAAAGCGATTTCCCTTAATTTCTCAAAAAAGCTTATATAACGTTAATTGAAAACTTTTTTCAATTCGGATAGTTTTTTAACTTGGAATCATTCTAAAGACGTGGTTTAATATAGATGTAAAAATTAAAACTACTAAAAGTTTTTTAATTGCCTTTTCAGATCAATCTCAATTATTTAGGAAGGATGACCGCTTGTGGCTACTGACGTTACGGATCAAACGCTGCAGGTATTGAAGGATCACGGTTTACGGGTCACACCGCAACGCCACATCATCCTCTCATACCTAGCCAGCCATCATAACCATCCATCAGTCGAAATGATCCGGGTGGCGCTTAGCAGGAAGTTACCAAATCTTGGTGCAGCAACAATTTATAATACTTTAAATACTTTTGTCGATCTTGGGATCGTCGTTGAACTCCAGAATGGTGATGGCAGCACTCATTATGATTACTTTGGGAGCCCACATTATCATGCGATCTGTACCAACTGCGGTCGGATCACCGACGTCACGTTCCCCGACTTTAGCAAAGTCGAACGAACATTAGAGGCCAAAACCGCGGAACTTACAGGTTACCTTATTTCCGGTAATCATATGGAAGTGTATGGATTATGCCCCGATTGCCAAAAAAAATTACGGGTCAACAAGGAAAATATTAAATAACGCTAAAACGGTTATGACTGAAATAGTCATAACCGTTTTTACATCACTTTATTTAAACAACATTGGTAACACCGTGGATGGCCTTAGCACAGCCACTTAGCGCTACCACTTTGTAGCCGGCAGATACCACCGATCAACGGTAACCTAACAGGCATTACCCCCGCAATTAAAAAAGCCTAAAACATTCGTGGTTATCACTTGCAATCGCTTACAGCAGATGGTATATTATGAGTGTGGAAAGGATAAGACCTGACCAGTAAGAAAAGGCTCCTCGGTCTTCGGCAGACTGCTAAGACGTGAAATAGCAGTCGTTGGTGACAAATAGATTTAAAAGTTTGATAGTTCGATCAAGTCTTCGGCAGACCACCAAGACACGAAATGGCGGTCGTAGGCAACACGTTTAGAATTGTTCCATCTATCTCCAAATCAAAAACCGATCCACGTTGTGAAACGTCGAATCAAAAAGTAACCAAATTTTTCATGGAGGTGTATGTCGCATAGCAGGCATAACCACAGCTCCAACGCTCCTGGTGCTTCGCTGAAACCTAGTTTGCGGGTCATGAATCATATCATTTGATATGAACGACCATACAGATGTAGCTAATTAATAAACAGGTAAGCTAGAAGTCACCGTATGCGTAAAACTTAATATGAAGGTGTCTAGATATTCAAAAATCTCTGTACGACCAAAGTAATTTAGGTCAGGCACTTTCCACCGTTCGTTAGACTTCAAGACTGAGGAGACTTGAAGTCTATTTTTGTGGCCAAAATCAAGAAAGCAGACCACTATTCTTGTGGTCGCGTAGTGATCATTAAAGTGACTGTACTGACGCTGGTGAGGCGCTGGCTACCCTGTTCATAGACCTCAACCTGCCAAGTTTGTAAGCGCCGGCCTGTATGTAAGGGTTTAGCGTTGGCGCGCAACGTTCCTTGTGCTACAGTATAAAGGTGGTGCGTTTCCACGTTGACCCCTACGGCTACTTGAACCGTTGTATCCAAGCCGGCATTGGCGCCTAGACTAGCTGCCGTTTCTGCTAGGATCGTATTGACACCGCCGTGAACGATCCCAAATGGCTGCTTTAACTTAGCGGTAACAGCGACCTCAACAATGGCTTCGGTAGCAGTCGCGCGCAACGTTTTAACCCCCAATAATTCAAGTAAATTCATTTTTTACCTCCATATAGAAAGAAGTTGTGTGTATGACTAGTGTAACTTGGCAAAGTGTCAAAACCTACTCAGAAATCATTTTTGAACGGGCCGATAAAATCGCAAAAATTACCATGAATCGACCTAAAAAATTGAATGCTTTCACGCCAGTGACTATTCAGGAAATGATCGATGCTTTCACGATCTGCCGTGATGACGCTAGCATTGGTGTGATCATCTTAACCGGTGCCGGCGACAAGGCCTTTTCCTCCGGCGGTGATCAAGGCATCCGCGGTAACGGCGGTTATGTTGGGCCTGACAAAATTGCCCGCCTGAACGTGCTTGATCTACAACATTTGATTCGGATCATCCCTAAACCAGTAATTGCCATGGTCAAAGGTTGGTCAGTAGGTGGCGGTAATATTCTCCAACTAGTCTGCGACTTAACGATCGCGGCAGACAATGCACAATTTGGTCAAACCGGCCCGAAAGTTGGTAGCTTTGACGCAGGTTATGGTTCAGGTTATTTAGCCCGGGTGATCGGCCATAAACGGGCTAAGGAAGTTTGGTTCTTAAACCATTTTTACAGCGCTGAAGAAGCTTACCAAATGAATTGGATCAATAAAGTGGCCCCATTGGCCGAAGTTGAATCCGTCACTTTAGATTGGTGCAACGAAATTTTGACGAAGTCCCCTACCGCGCTGCGTTTCATTAAAGCAGCAATGAACGCCGACACTGATGGCCTAGCGGGGTTGCAGCAACTGGCTGGCGATGCTACGATGCTATTTTACACCACTGATGAAGGTAAGGAAGGCCGGGATGCATTCAATCAGAAACGTCAACCTGATTTCGATCAATTCCCGAAATTTCCATAAACGATGGAAAATTGGTTAAGTAAACGCGCACGACTTTCCCCGCAACACTGTGCTGTGCGCGCTGGCACGCACAGCTTGACCTTTGCTCAACTGCAACAGCAGGTCTTGCAACAAGCTGGCCGTATTGCCTATCTACAGCCCCACGGTCG
Source organism: Loigolactobacillus binensis (assembly GCF_005405165.1). Classification (GTDB taxonomy): domain Bacteria; phylum Bacillota; class Bacilli; order Lactobacillales; family Lactobacillaceae; genus Loigolactobacillus; species Loigolactobacillus binensis. Next base: position 94,251 of record NZ_BJDN01000001.1, on the reverse strand, counting down.
TATCGCTATTTTAACTGATAATACATTACCTGGCTACTTGACGATTCTTGCCTTACATCAACTAGGTTGCGCACCCGTATTATTAAACCAACGGCTAAGTAGCGATGAATTAACGCAGCAATTACAAGCTGCAGCCGTAACTTTGTGTTTGGCCGCTGATAACTTAATACGACCACTGCCAGTCAAAGTGGTCAGCTTTAGTGAATTAGCCCAGCAACCGGTAACGACGATCACCCCAGTTGCTGAATTTGCAGCCACTACCGTTGCTAGTATCATGTTTACGTCAGGAACCTCCGGCCATGCTAAAGGTGTCCTGCAAACTTATAACAATCATTTTTACTCAGCGATCGGTTCGGTTTTAAATTTAGGTTTGACTGCGGCTGATACTTGGCTTTGTTGTGTGCCCCTTTTTCATATTAGCGGCTTATCGATCATGATGCGGAGCCTAATTTATGGGATGACCGTGGTATTAGTCGATCACTTTGATCCTCAGCAGATCAACCAATTGTTATGTACACAACCGATCACCACGATCTCAGTGGTGCCCTATATGCTGCAGAAATTACTGCAGACTTTGCCACTGAACCAGCATTATCATCCTGCTTTTCGTTGTATGCTGCTGGGCGGCGGTCCCATTGATCGGGCTACTTTGACTATTTGTCAGCAACGACATATCCCGGTGATTCAGTCCTACGGGATGACCGAAACGGCTTCACAGATCGTTGCGCTAGATTTTGCTAATGCTGCCCGCAAGTTAGGTTCTGCCGGACAGCCGCTATTTCCAGTACAAGTTAAAATTGCGGCGGATCAACATATCTTGGTTAAAACACCAACTCTAGCGGCTGGTTACTTAAATCAGGCGGCTGCTTTCACTAAAAAAATACGGGCCGGTTGGTTTGACACCGATGATATTGGTTATCTTGATGCGGAGGGTTTTCTCTTCGTTAAAGGCCGGAGCGGCGATATGATCAATTCCGGGGGTGAAAATATTTTCCCCGGTGAAATTGAGGCTGTTTACCAGCAGCATCCCGCGATCAAACAAATTGTAGTTGCCGGCCACGCCGATCCCACTTGGGGCAGTGTGCCGTTAGCTTATATCCAGCTAAATACTAACATCAGCACAGCCGAACTGCGTGCCTACGGTCGTCAACATTTGGCTCATTACAAAGTGCCCCGCGCTTTTTATTGTGTGGCGGATTTTCCGCGCACTGGCAATGGCAAGTTAAAGCGCCAAGCCTTAACGCCACAACCAGAACAACAACTAAAATAAGACCGCGGTCCTAAATAAACAACAAAATGGGCTAAGTGCAAGCAGGTAAAAACAGACAAGAGGTTGCGACATAAATTACTTATGCCGCAACCTCTTATTTTAGCGTCAAGCGTTGCTGAACAGCTTTCAAAGCTTCCTGTTGCAACATCACCTGTTTTAATTTATCATCAGTATCCGGCAAGTTGACCAGTGCATCATCAAGATCAATAAATTCAACTTTAATATAATCCAATGCTTGACGTTCGGCAGTACTCAGCGGTTGCGTGGTTGCGGTCACCTGTTTAGTTTCCGCAACGATCGCATGAACCTCACGAATCGCTTGGCGCTGCGTCATTCGTTGACTAAGGCTACCTGTTTTTCCCCCTAGTTTACGCATATCAGCAGCTAACTTTTCTAGCCTAGTCTTGATCTGCGCCAACGTTGCCTCTGTATCTTTTGCCATCCTAATCATCCCTTAACTTATTATCCTATTCGACTATAGCACAATTTGAGCTCAGTAACGTCGATTATAATAAATCAAATACTGTTCAAAAGTATCCGGGGTACAAATAACTTTAGTCACACTAGTGTTTTCCGGTTCCGGGATACTCATTGGATCGGTTGGCTGCACCGCGTTGGCCGCAAAACTGCGCACCGTAAAACCATGTGATACGATTATGATTTTTTCTTCAGGATAGCGCTGGGTGGTCTCTTCAGTAAACTCGCGTACCCGAGCTTCAACCGCTGTGAATTCCTCCCCTTTAGCGGGAATAGCGTAGTCCGGATATACTTCACCAGTGACCGGATTAAATAATTCAGGATATTGTTTGCGTAGCTCTGCGTTTGTTTGGCCATCCCAGCTACCGTAAGAAATTTCTTTGAGCCGGGGATCGAAGCTTATCGGTAGTTCGTAACCCATGTTTAAAATAGCGGCCGTTTGCTTAGTCCGTTCTAATGGGCTAGCAATGATCCGATCAGCGAATTTTAAGTCAAAGTGGTCATGAAGCGCTTGTGCCTGTGCTTTACCAGTATCATTTAAGTAGGTCTCTGGCGAATTGATCGTCCCTTGCTTGATGTCTTGCGTATTTGCTTGTGTCTGTCCGTGACGGACAATATAGAATTCAGTCATGCAAAAGCCCCCTGATGAGTTTCCTTTAATATACCATATTTAGCCACTAATTTTATGAAAACCTAATGTTTCATATGGAACAAGTCAATCATCTATAACACACAAAAAGGCACGCTTCACTGGCGGCCTTTAATTCATTACGGATTATTATTCAGTTTCAACTTGATTTAGTAAAGCTAAATGGTACCATTAATATGATACCGGTAAAGCTCAGATTACGTCCCCCGTAAACTGTTTTACAACCGGTTCACCCAGGGACCATAACATAAGTAAATTATGTTACGGTTCCTTATTTATTTTTCTGAACTCGGTTATTAAAGTGGCGCGCCTTAAGTGATTTATCAGCGTTATGAGGCTATTTTGTGTCGTCATTTATAGATACCAAATAAACGGTGTTCGCAATAATTGTGGCTTGCTGCTTATTATAGTGGCTTGTCTAAACGCACTAAAATAGCTTGGTGATAATTGCGGTCGGCGCTTTAAGGTTGCCATAAAATTCACGTATTTAGCGGCTGGCTTGCTAGCCTTTTGTGCCTGATCATAATCGGTCAAATGGTAAGTAGCGATGATTTGATTTAACTTTAAATTATACTTAGTATCCGTTGCGTAACGCCCAGTTAACGCCTGCGTTGCTGCCTGATAGGTTGGCGCATTTTGTTTCCACGTGCCGGCATAATAATTAGCGGCTAACCCTGGACCGCCTTTAAGTAGATCAGCATAGTCCGTGAGCGCGTTTTTATAATTATAATAGCGCTTAAAATTCGCTTCAGTCGTGTACAGCTGGCCCAAACCGTTGTCCTCTTGGGTTGCTAACAGCGTACTTTGGTTTTGATAGCCACCTTTAACGCCAAATAAGTTATAGTTAGGCGCTAAGGATAAGGTACTAGTCCCCCAGTCACTTTCCAACGCAGCCTGCGCGATCATAACCGAAGCATACAAGCCCTTCTTTTGCGCAATTTTTTGTGCATCCTTGGCGAACGACCTAATAAATTCGGTATGTGATGCTACTGGCATCCCTGCAGCGAATAACCCGCTATTATCAGCCGACGTTAGCACACCATTAGTATTATTCAGTACCGGCGGTGTGATCATTGGCTGACGGTGAATAGCAGGGTCAGTAAGCACATGCTGATTTTTTACAGTTTTAACGCCGGTAGTATTGGCTGGCTTAATAGTAGATCTGGTCGCCACATTATTTGCCGGCTTAGCAACTGACTTAGCTGTTACAGCTGTTGCTTGTTTAGTGTCATTGCGAGTTGTCGGCTTAACAGCAGCACGACGCTTAGCCGCGGCCTTTTGTTGTGCTTGGGCCTGTGCGTAACCTGCAGTATAGCCGGCCTGATAAACTGCCGCTAATTGGTCGGTGTTCTGTGCTACTACTTGTGCAGTGCCTGCAGCACAGCCCGCAATCAGCCCAGCTCTAAAAGAAGCTAATGCGGGCACAAATTCCGCCGCATAACCCTGATCATAATAAATGGTTCTTGCAGCATGCTTGCTGGTTCCCTGCGTTTTTTGGGTCATTACATCTTGATCGGCATCTACTTGGCCAAAATGTAATTCCGTCTGGCCCAAAGTAAATTCCGCCGTATAATCAGCTTGATAACTGGCATTTCCTGCTGGATCACGACTTGTACCCCTAGGCCGCCCCGCCAACACATCCTGTTGTGCCGCAATTTGAGCGGCATTTTTCGCTGTCGTCTGCGGTGACGCCGACGTCGCCGCAGATACAACGCTTGGAAGTGCCATTAAAAACGGTGTGCCTAAAACAAAGCCGGCCAAAGTTACTGTAGCAACACGTTGTTTTATATTTTTCCGAGTCATTCCAGATTCCCCCACAATATAGATTAAGCAACTAGCCTAGCCTCATTAGCTGGTTGCCTAATCTTAATATACGCAAGTTTATCTAGATACTTTTATTGGACACCCTTATCTAAGTCTATTCGGCGAAAAAGATCAAGTAAACTGGCTCGGCAGCTGAACTTGATCAGATAAACCAATAAATTGAACAAAACATTAAGGTCGTTCCCAGCATGACCAAAAAGTGCCAAATCAAGTGTAAATACGGTACCTTAGGAAAACTGTAGATCACCGCCCCTAACGTAAACGTGATGCCACCAGCAACTAGTAAACTAAAGCCGCCAAGACCTAAGTGATGATACAGCGGTCCCATTGCCATTAAACACAGCCAGCCCATAACAACGTAAATCGTGGTTTCCAATTTTTGTTGTCGCGCCCCACTTAAAATATGCAACCCGATCCCTGCTAAAGCTAAAGCCCAAATTGCCAAACACATCCCCACGCCAAAACCGCCGCGAATCGCTAATAAACAGTATGGCGTATAGGTTCCCGCGATCAGTAAATAAATATTACAATGATCAAAAATTTGAAAAACGCGTTTGGCTCGGGTCAGTGACAAACAATGATAAAGGGTCGACGCCAAATAGAGTAGCATCAACGTGATCCCGTAAACCATTAATGCGAATAAAGCGGGTTCAGGTGCGCTTAGACCGCGCCGAATCAGTAAAATAAACATGACAACACTACCGATGAAGCCAATACCATGAGTGATCGCATTCCAAATTTCCAGCACTAGTATTTGATGTTTCAGATTAGTTGTCATAAAATGACCCCCTTAATTTTAAAAAGCTAATTTTTAGTCATGCACTAAGTTGATGTCGATTTATCTTTAGCTATAGTTTACCACATGTAGATATCATGTCTAGATGTGGTAATTATTTTTTGCTGTGGCATAATAAGATTAACTGATTAAAAGGTTGGAGGAAAAGTAAATGGCAGAAACTGATTTTAATGCCTGGTTGACTCAGCTCGCTGCAGTACGTTTACCAAAATGGCAGGCACTTCCAGAATTTGATTTATATATGGATCAAGTGATCACAGAAACTGATCGCTATTTACGGCCGCTGGGTATTGACCCGTTAACAAAAAGCATGGTCAATAGTTACGTTAAACGTAAAATTATTCACCGACCAGAAAAAAAACACTATACCCGTACTCATTTAGCGGAGATCATTATTGTCAGTCTTTTCAAGGCGGCCTTCCCGCTAGAAACGATCCACACCGGCATTCAACAGGCAGTAGCGACTTCAACACCGGAGCAGGCCTACGATCAATTTATTGACCGCATTAACACTGAACTGGTCAATCTTGAACAACCGACCACAACGCCACTATTCAAGCCAACCGATGCAAGTCATATTTTGACACAAAAGGCAGCGATCCGAACTATTTTGTATCAAATCATCAGTCAGCACACACTGCTGACTGTAGCGAAAAGTGTCAGTGCCAGTTAAGCTACCGCCGCGCAAAAACAGCTTTTTTTATGGTCACTGATCAAAATGAATTGCTTTCCCAAGTGGGGATTGTTTAAAATTAACTATATAGCTAAGGAGGGTCGCTGTTATGCACATTAATTTAGGCTTTATTGGCTTGGTTTTTGGTATCAATGTACTTTATTTAACGATCAACACGTTGCGCCTGATTTTTCAAAACAAAGGTTTGATTTGGGTCGCCCCTTTTTTTGGTATGGTTGAGATTTCCTTATATACTTTGGGTTTGAACTATGTTTTGAATAGCTTAGCCAACCCAATTTATCTCGTCGTGTATGCCTTAGGTTTTGGTGTCGGCATCGCCTTAGGTATGTTGATCGATCGATGGCTGGCGATCGGATACGTTATCGTTCAGATCATCATCCCGCGTGAAGAACAAAATCGTGACAAGCAAACCTTAGTCCATTTACTTCGGGATGCTGGCTTTGGCGTCACTGAATTCGCTGGTGTTGGGCGCGATGGTGCGCGAATGGTATTAGAAGTTCTTGTGCCACGTAAAGATGAAAAAACGATCTACGCCATGGTGCTAGCTTTTAATCCGCGGGCCTTTATGTTATCGCTGGAACCGACTACTTTTAACGGCGGATTTTGGGTCAAACGGCTTAACCGTCGCCGCCAAATCATCGCCGAACATAACCATAAATAAAAATACTTAATTGCTTAATTTCAACTACCGCTAAACGCTTAAACCAATTTACCGTGAGCAGTTCGTAGTATTCTGATCGTTATTGCCGAATAAATTTAAAACTCGCTTGTTTTAGGTTTGCGCCTAAGCCAAGCGAGTTTTAAGTCTATAATGAAGTTTCATCAGTTGTCACTAGATTCCGGCCCCGACCTTTGGAAAGATATAACATCCGATCCGCCCGTTCGAAGAGATGATCCGCATTTTTATCATAATTCCGCAATGTAGCAATACCGACTGAAGCAGTGACCTTGATCACTTCATGATTGTAAGCCACATTTAACTGATCCAGTTCGGTTTGTAGCCGCTGGGCAAATTGTCCGGCTTCAACAACTGATAAACGTGGTAACAAAATACTAAATTCTTCACCGCCGGTCCGATAACAAGCTGCGTGATCAACTTGTTCAGTCAGTCTTTTTAAAACCATCCCGACTTGGATCAACACTTCATTACCTGCCAAATGGCCATAATGATCATTAATATTTTTAAAGCGATCAATATCCATTTCTAGCATTGTTAGCGTTAAATTAGCCTGGCCGGCTTGCTCAAAAATGTGGGTATATTCCTTGTTAAACACGTTGTAATTTTTTAATTTGGTCAGCGAATCAATACTCGCTTGGCGGGTAACAGTTAGTAGCTGCTGATTTTCATGGAAAAGTGTGCTTAAGCTGTAAAATAGCACCATTTCCATGAGCAAAAAACTAATACTATTGAACCAAACACTGGACCAACCAATCGTACCAACACCGCGAATATTAATGAAGTGCACCGTAAACCAAATGATGATCACTAACCCCTCCGCGCCAGGAATGATCCAGGCAGCACTTGATTTATCATGGCGGATCCAAGCGATCATTAGGTAAACCGCCGCAAACATAGTCACAATAAAAACGGCATGATAAAAAGTTTCAATTGAAAATTGATAGAACACTAAGTGCGCCAAAATATCACATGCTGCAATGATCAGACTAGACCGCAAACCCAGAAAAACAATAACGAAAATCAATAGCAATAAACGAAAATTAATAAAAGCTACATAATTTCGTACATTGGCCGCGCTATATTCAAAAAAGATGGCCAAGCATGAAAAGTAAGCAACACTGATCAATTTTAAACGACCGACAGAGAAATCGATCTTATCAATTTTTTGGCGTTGGTGATTATAATGACGTAACGTTGACCGCACGATCAACTGGAAAAACAAAATAATGCCTAACGCAAAAAAGATCCCGGTAAACAATGGCTGGACCAGCCAAAATTGCTGCGTCAAAATTATCATCCCTTAATTCTACTTAATTGATTTCAACTCATTCATTGATCACTTGGTACACTATTTTGTTTGTGAACAAGGCCGTTTTCTTGAGCCACTGCTAGCTGAGCAACTAGATTCAAATAATTGAAGGGTTGATCGTAATTAGGTTGGAATAACATATCTACATATGCTAGATCATCAATCGTATTTTTATTTTGAATGCAAACAGATAGTGTATTAGCCGACTGGGCAACTTCATGTTTACTGAAGAACTGGGCACCAAGGATCCGCCGATTCGACCGATCATAAACCAATACGATCGTCAACATGGCCGTTGAGGGCATATAATCAGGTCGATAATTTTCGCGGAAAGTGACCGCCGCCGCGGCAAAACCAGCTTCTAGCGCTGCATGCAGCGTTAAACCAGTGGACGCCAACGTATGGCCAAAAATTGCCATGGCTGAGGTCGCCTGCGTCCCCATATATTTCTGTGTATGCCCAAAAATATTAGTTCCCGCTAAGATCCCCTGCCGAACCGCGTTTGAAGCTAAAGGAATATAAGCTGGATGATCAGTCGGATTAAAGTGAACGACACAGGCATCACCGGCTGCGTAGATCGCTGGATCGGAGGTCTGCATATAATCATTAATGATGATCGCACCACGGCGATCCATGTCAACTTGACCGCGTAGTAGATCAGTATTAGCAACAAAGCCAGTACAGACGATCGCTAAATCAGCCTGTCGTTCTCCCTTATTCGTTTTGATGATCACCTGCTCATCGCCACTAAAAGCTTGAGCTCGCTCATTTAAATAAACGTGCACCCCATGATCAACTAGCATATTAGTGACCTTATGCGCTAGTGCTGGATCAACATAATTATTCAGCAACTGGTCACGGCCTTGAATCAAGGTCACTTCATGGTCAGTATCAGCATAACTTTCAGCTAACTCAACACCGACATAGCCACCGCCAACGATCGCGACGTGTTTATGATTTTGCGCGGTTCGGTAAATTTCTTGTGCTTGCGCGTAATCTTTGCATAATAAAACACGGGAGTTATCGATTCCGATCAGCGGTGGTACCACCACGTAGGACCCGGTTGCCATGATCAACTTATCGTAAGTATCCTTAAAAATTTCGTTGGTTTTCAGATCCGTGCACGTCAAAGTCTTAGTGGCAGCGTCAATTTTAAGAACATCATGTTGCAAGCGTACTGTAGCCCCTAACTCACTTAGCTCTTCTGGGCTGGAATAAAACATGTCTTCCAAGTGCTTGACTTGGCCATTAAGATAAAGTGAGATCCCGCACGATAAAAAAGAAACGTTATCATGCCGTTCATAAACGGTCACCTCAGTATCCGGATGTTCTTGCAATATTTGCGTCACCGCAACGGTTCCCGCATGTGTACAGCCCACAACAATAACTTTCATTTTAAATTCTCCTTCATAAAACAATTTCTAATTTCACAAGGGTAAATATAAACCACTACCGTCATTTTATATTATAATACGTTATATGGTTGGTAAAACAGAATAGTTTCTAAAACAACCTAAAACTATACCAATAAGTACCCGGTTGTTGGCGGCGGTAGCCAACTCGTTTTAGACCCGCCAGCCAAACTTAGCCCTATATTTCATGTATCATTCTGGATCTACTCAATTGAAAGCGAGCATAAAAATGTATCGTTATTTTATTCAACCACAATTAAATAAAATCAATAAAACACTGATCGGCTATGAACTCTTAATGAAGAAAAGAACAACTGCCGGTTGGCGGCCACCTAAGCACTTTTCCGATATACCAGCTAAGATCATCGCGGATACCTTGATCGCGACCACTGAACAATTAGCGTTAAAGATCGGGTCGGTTTCAGTGAACCTTAACCGAACGCAATTAATGGATCCCCAGATCACCCAGGCGATCATTCGTTCACAGGCCCTGTTGCGCCCAGTCAAGTTAATCGTCGAATTAACCGAAGAACCTGGTGACGAGCACTGGCCAACCACTCAGTTACTGGCCCAAATAGAAAAATTTACGCTGCGGGGAATGGAGATCAGTCTAGATGACGTTGGCACTGGTGAAAATAATTTAACCCAAATTAAAGCATTGTTACCTTATACAACTGAAATTAAATTTGCCTTACAAGATTTTTCAGAATCATTTCAAGATGAGGCATTCCAACAAAACGTCATTTTTTGGCGTGACTTAGCCGCTAAACACAACCTACGCTTTATTTTAGAAGGTATTGAAAATGCGGCTGATGATGCTATTGCGGATCGGTTAGCGATCGACATTCGCCAAGGTTACTACTACGGCAAGCCGCATTTACTAAAGCTAAAAGCGACGGATGCTGAATAACGCCTTTTATTAGCAGGTACCGGCTTTAAATTAAGGAGTTAAATAAAGGACTACGGCATTAGACGAATGTCGTAGTCCGTATTTTTCGATCAATAGCGCTGCAATATATTACTGCCGTCAATTTTGCCGGTTTGAAGCTCGTTTATTATTTCTGTTGGTTAGCCGTAACACAGCCTTGTACCATGTACAGTGAATGTAACCAATTTTGTTCCATTTGCTCACGTGCAGCAATCGTATCATCTGCGGCGATCGCAGCAATGATCTTCTCATGTTCACGCACAGCAACTGGTTGTTCCACATTGAGTTGGTCCAGATAAAAATTCTCAATTCGTTGGGCGTGGGCATTCACTAATTGTGAAAATTCACTAACATACGGATTGGCCGCGATCTGTAAAATCAGATTGTGGAAGGCGTTATCTGCTGTTAAAACTGCTTGCGGCTGATTTTGGATCTGCGCTTGTTCATATTGGTGATTAAGGTCAGTTAATTGTTCAATTTCAGCTGGTGTGATCTTAGCAGCAGCTAATTCCGCGGCCAAACTTTGTAGCGCAGCCAATGGCCGGTAAATCGTACTGATCTGGTCAGTGGCCACTGCAGTGACTCGAGTTGCACTGCGGGGGATCATTTCCACAAATTCTTGCGTGGCTAATAATTGTAACGCTTCCCGGACCGGGGTTCGACTAACGCCAAACAAAACGGCGATCGCTTGATCAGAAATCTTTTCACGTGGCGCTAATGTTCCGGTGATGATCCACTCGCGTAACTGCTGATAAACACGATCCTTCGCGTTAAGCTCAGTAGTGATCGAGATCTTCTTAGGTAATGGCATAACAAAGTCCTTTCTAAACGGTTCTGATATATCAGATTATAGTATTTTTTAATTTAATTCTCAAGTTTATTCACTTAAAATAACGCCGACGCAACTTGCCCCAAAACGTTGGTAGCTGCACTCCTAACTTCTGTAACCTGCCTGAACACAAAGATAATTCTGCCAGTCAAACCTGCAGCCGGCCCCAGTGCTTGCAAAGAAGCCTTGCCCAAAATAGTTGGTCAAATTTGCTTCAACAACTTTAACGCCGAGCAAAATTTTTTAGCAGCGTATATAACCAATAATTGACGCGACTGTCACTAAAATTACTGGTAACGGTCGTAGTGCGCACTGCCGTCTATCATATTTAACATCACTGTTAAAATTTTCACGATAACCTTACTTATATTGCAGGTCACTAACAAGCCCGAATTTTAAGGTTCTACTACTTTGTCTTAATGCAAAACCAATAAAGTATTAAGTAAATTATAATTTAGTCCGCTACGCTAATAACTTATTAATGTGACCGTTGACACGGCTTAAAAATAGTGTAGTATTAAAAATAAGTTAGAACCATTAAGCTATGAAGAGAAGAGTAGTTTGTGAATTTCCCCAGCGAGCTTCTACTTGGTGCAATGAAGCGTTATTTCACAAATGAAGATGAACTTGGAGCTATACTGGACAGTTGCATAGCTATCTCCGGTCGTCGGCAGGCGATATACTGCACAGTCTATGACTGAATGAGGTTCAAATCGCAAGGTTTGAATAAATCTGGGTGGTAACACGTCATTACGTCCCGACATTGCTTTTTGCAGTGTCGGTTTTTTATTTGGAGGTGACTTTATGAGTTGGACTATTATCCAACAAAGTATCCCGGTTTTCGTGCAAGCCTTTTGGCTAACGCTTAAACTTTCATTTTACGGTATTATTGGTGCGATCATTGTTGGTTTGATCGCCAGTTTTCTACGTTACTTCAAAGTCCCTGTATTACGCCAAATCAGTGCGGCCTACACGGAGATTTCCCGTAACACGCCATTATTGATCCAACTATTTTTCATCTACTACGCTTTTCCCGAAATTGGTATCAAAATATCAGCAACAGCAGCTGGTATCAGCGGTCTGATTTTCCTTGGTGGTAGTTACATGGCCGAGGCGATCTACGGTGGATTGCAAGGGGTCGCTAAGATTCAAGTTGAATCTGGCTTAGCAATCGGCTTAAGTCGCGGTCAGCTGGCCCGTTATGTTGTCTTTCCCCAAGGTTTGACTTTGAGTGTCCCTGCCATTGCCGCTAACGTGATCTTCCTGATCAAAGAGACTTCGATCTTCACGGTTATTGCCATTCCAGAACTCACCAACACTGCGTTGGACCAGATCGGTTTGTATTATCATACCGACGAATCGCTGTTCGTCTTAGTCATCGCCTATGCGATCATTTTGATCCCACTATCACTGGCATTGACTTGGTTAGAAAGGAGGGCGCGTCGTGGCTCATTCGGGAATTAACATTTTATTTGCTGGTCAAAATTTCACCCGCTTATTAGGCGGCTTGTGGGTTTCGGCCAAAATTTCGATCGTCTCCTTAGTCATCGGTATTTTATTAGGGCTCTTATTAGGGGCCTTACGAACTTTAAAAAATCCAGTTTTACGAACTATTTTACGTTTATACTTAGAATTTTTCCGGATCGTGCCCACCGTGGTGCTGCTGTTTTTGTTCTACTATATCTTACCTAAGAATTTTAACGTCAACCTGAGCGCTCAAATTGTGGCAATGTTAGTCTTCGCTTTGTGGGTTGCCGCAGAAATGAGTGATATTGTGCGCGGTGCCTTGATCTCAGTACCACGGCATCAAAAAGAAGCCGGCATGGCCATCGGCTTAAACGGACCGCAACTTTACCGCTACGTACTTCTACCACAAGCCGTTGGTCTGATGATCCCGGCAACGATCAATTTGATGACCCGGGTGATCAAAACGACTTCGTTATTACTATTGATCAGCGTTATGGATGTGGTCAATATTGGTCAGCAGATCATTGAAGCAAACCGGCAAGTCTATCCCAACGGCGCCTTTTGGGTTTATGGGTTGATCTTTATTTTGTACTTCTTACTCTGTTATCCCCTATCGGCCTGGGCACGTCACCTTGAACGCCGCCAAAACAACAACGCTTAATTACGAACAGGAGGAACATTATGGCCACGCCATTATTGCAAGTGGAACATCTCGAGAAGTCATACGGTGATGTCCACATTTTACATGATATCAATTTAACGATCGCCACCGGCAGCGTCACTGTCTTATTAGGGCCCTCTGGTTCTGGTAAAAGTACGTTGATTCGCTGTCTCAACGGTCTAGAAGATTTTCAAAGCGGCCAGTTGACCTTTTCGGGACAACCAGTCACACCAAACGCTAAAACTTGGCAGCAACTACGCCAAAAAATTGGCATGGTCTTCCAAAGTTATGATTTATTTCCAAACTTAACCGTTCTCGACAATATTTTGTTGGGGCCGCTAAAGGTGCAACATCGTTCCAAAGCCGAAGCGCAGGAACAAGCAGTTAAATTATTAAAGGAGGTGGGGCTAGCCGATTACCAAGATGCGTATCCACGGCAACTTTCCGGGGGCCAAAAACAACGAATCGCTATCGTCCGGGCATTAGCATTAAATCCTGAATTTATGCTTTTTGACGAGGTGACAGCATCACTTGATCCAGAAATGGTGCGCGGGGTTTTGGAAGTTTTACGCAACTTGGCACAGCAAAAAATGACAATGTTGGTGGTCACGCATGAAATGAATTTTGCCCGTGAAATCGCTGATCAAGTGGTTTTCTTAGAGGAAGGTCATATTCTTGAGCAAACACCGGGACAACAGTTTTTTGCTAATCCGCAAACTGAACGGGCACAAATTTTTCTTAACAGTATGGATTTCTAACACAGCACTTATTTTGTTTACTTAAAATTTGGGGGGGAAATTTTCATGAAGAAACATACACGCTTACTGGCTGCCGTTTTGGCCGTCATTACCTTACTTGGTTTGTTCGCGACAACTTTTTCACAGCCGGCTAAAGCTGCGGAAACGACTAAAATCAGCACGATCAAAAAACGCGGCACGATCAAAATCGCCGTTTTTGGTGACCTGCCACCTTATGGCTGGGTCGATAAAAACGGGAAACGCCAAGGCTATGATATTGCCTTAGCGAAACAAGTCGGTAAAGATCTTGGCGTTAAAGTTAAATACGTTCAAGTCAACGCAGACAGCCGGGTCGACGCCCTTAACTCCGATAAAGTTGATTTAGTCTTAGCTAATTTCACCGTCACACCAGAACGGAAACAAGTTATTTCATTTGCTAAGCCTTACATGAAGGTTTCCATCGGGGTTATTTCACCAAAGAGCAAACCGATCACCAAGGTCAGCCAATTAAGTGGCAAAAATCTGATTGTCAACAAAGGAACTACGGCTGAACAATACTTCACCAAAAATTCTAAAGGGGCAACCTTACAGAAATACGATTCAAAGACACAACAGTTCAACGCTTTGAAGAATGGTCGCGCGGCAGCCTTAGCCGATGACAACTCATACTTGTACGCTTGGGTTAAGAACAATCCTAAATATACCGTTGGGATCAAGCACTTAGGTCCAAATCAGTACATCGCTCCTGGGGTTAAAAAAGGCAACAAGAGCTTGTTGAAGTGGACCAACAAAGAAATCACTAAGTTGAACAACAACGGTTTCTTCGACAAGAATTACAAACAAAACTTGAAACCATACTTTGGCTCTGACGTTACCGCTAAAGATATCGTTATCAAATAATCACCTATAAAAAAGCACTGATGAAAATTCACTTTCATCAGTGCTTTTTGCGTTAAGAACTCGACCTGTTTGCCTAAGGCCGCCTGGCAAGGCGCCGGCAGTGGCCCAAATCTAACGTCTTCTATGAGTCTAGTCTTGAGAAAAAACCACTAATTTTAGTGACCCTGCTTCTTTAGATCGTTAATTCAATTTGGTTGCCTTCTGGATCAAGCACAACACTTTCATAATAACCATCACCAGTAGTCCGCGGACCATTAATGACTTGAAAAGCTGCAGCCGCTAATTTAGCCGTTAGCGCATCCACTGCCGCCGAATCACCTAGACTGAACGCCAAATGTGTATAGCCTTGAACCAAGGTGGTGGGATGTTCACTAACATCCGGTCGCTGCATCAACTCTAAGCGTGTTTTACCGGCAAAGCTCAGAAAATAAGTGGCTAAGCCAGTCTGCGGATTTTCGTAACGCGAATTGGCCTGAGCATTAAAATATGCTTCGTAGAAAGTACGCATTTTTTCTAAATCATTAACGTAGATCGCCACATGTGTAATTTGCATTGGATCACTCCCCCTAATCTAATTTTCCGGTCGGCATAACTTGAAAATCTGCCTATTATTGTAATTGATATCCGTTACAATAACCATCAATTGACCAGCACTGCTGTGCAGCAAACCAACTAATTTATGAAAATAATTACCAAAAAGGCTTGAAATTCCTTTCACAAGCTGCTATGCTTTGGGCGTCGAGAAAGGAAGCGGTTCCACTGGGTTATCAATAATTTGCCAAACGTCACATCCATTTTCTTGAAGCGGTCTACTTTAAAGTATACGAAAGGAAGGATTGCATCTAATGGCCTATCAATCAATTAATCCTTATACTAATGAGTTGTTAAAAACCTATCCCAACGCAACTGATGCCGATCTAGAAGAGGCATTGGCTAATGGCGATAAACTGTATCATCAATGGCGCAATGAGTCCGTTGCATCACGGGCACCTTATCTGAAGAAAATAGCAGAGTTATTACGAGCAGAAAAGGTTGAATTTGCAACCATTATGACCAAAGAAAT
Organism: Loigolactobacillus binensis; assembly: GCF_005405165.1. Classification (GTDB taxonomy): domain Bacteria; phylum Bacillota; class Bacilli; order Lactobacillales; family Lactobacillaceae; genus Loigolactobacillus; species Loigolactobacillus binensis. The sequence continues at coordinate 78,556 of NZ_BJDN01000001.1, read as the reverse complement.
GGGTAAATTATTGACTGAAGCGGTCGGCGAAGTTGAACTTTGTGCCAATATTGTTGATTGGTACGCCGATAATGCCGCTGAACTTTTAAAACCAACACCTTTGAAGACTGATGCTGGTAAAGCCTACTATGCTAAGCAAGCGACTGGGATCATTTTCTCAGTTGAACCATGGAACTTCCCACTGTATCAAGTCGTTCGGGTGTTTGCGCCTAACTTTATGGTGGGGAACCCAATGATCCTCAAACACGCCTCAAACGTCCCTGGTTCTGCGGATGAATTTGATAAAATCGTCCAAAAATCCGGTGCACCAAAAGGTAGTTTTAAAAACTTATTCGTTACTTACGACCAAGTTGATAAAGCCATTGCCGATCCCCGTGTCGCTGGTGTCGCCTTAACCGGTTCCGAGCGTGGTGGTAGTTCGGTTGCTTCTGTTGCTGGTAAATATTTGAAGAAATCTTCAATGGAACTTGGCGGCAACGATGCCTTCGTGGTTTTAGATGACGCTGATTTCGATCTTGTTAAGCAAGTTGCGACTAACGCCCGGCTTTATAATGCCGGCCAAGTCTGCACGTCGTCCAAACGCTTCATCGTTATGGCTGATCTTTACGATGACTTCCTGAAAGCTTTGAAGGCAGGCTTCGCTGCGGTTAAACCCGGTGATCCGTTGGATAAAAACACCACTTTTGCACCAATGTGCATGAAATCCGCCAAAGAAGACTTGGAACAACAGGTTAAAAAAGGTATTGCCGCTGGTGCCAAGGTCTATTATGAACATCCAGTTGACTTACCTGGCCAATTCTTCCCACCGACGATTTTAACTGACATCGCCAAGGACAATCCATTGTACAATGAGGAAATGTTTGGCCCCGTTGCGGTTGTCTATAAAGCCGAAACGGAAGAAGAAGCCATTGCCATTGCCAGCGATTCCAGCTATGGCTTAGGTGGTTCTGTTTTCTCTAGTAATCCTGAACACGCCAACCAAGTTTCCGAAAAAATTGAAACTGGGATGTCGTTCATTAACTCCGGTTGGATGAGCTTACCGGAATTACCATTTGGTGGGATCAAGAACTCCGGCTACGGTCGTGAATTAAGTCATTTAGGGCTTTTCACTTTCGTTAACGAACATTTAGTTATTAATTCCACAATCAAATAGCCTGCTGCGGAACTTTATTAGCAGGGCTAGACCATTTTCAAGTGTTTTTTCGATTACTTCAGCGCTACCCTATTAAAAATTAACTGAAAAAACGCGGCTTACCCATTTAAGTCGCGTTTTTTTTAGTTAGCATGATTAGCGACTCACAAGACGGTTATTGATGATAAAAAATACCATTCGCAGCAATAGACCAATTTAGCCCAGCTTTTAAAAATAGCTTTAATTAGTTAGCGTTTATATGTGAATTAGAACACTATACCATTAAAAATAAATTGATCAAAATGCTTGAATCCGTTTTCTGTAACCGCTATAATCGAAACTACATGAAAGGGAGGTTACACAATGGCATATCAATCAATTAATCCTTATACCAATGAAGTACTTAAGACATACCCTAACGCAACTGACGCAGAACTCGAACAAGCGCTGGCTGCTGGCGATAAATTATATCATCAATGGCGCAACGATTCGGTAGCGTCGCGGGCACCTTACTTGAAGAAAGTTGCTGACTTGTTACGGGCGGAAAAACAAGAACTATCAACGATCATGACCCAAGAAATGGGCAAATTGCTCAGTGAAGCTGAAGGCGAAGTTGACTTATGTGCCAATATCGTCGACTATTATGCCGATAATGCGGCGGAACTGCTTAAACCAGTTCCCCTAAAAACCGCGGCTGGCAAAGCTTATTATGCTAAACAAGCAACCGGCGTTATTTTCGCGGTTGAACCTTGGAATTTTCCACTTTACCAGATCGTTCGGGTCTTCGCACCTAACTTTATGGTCGGTAATCCTATGATTCTTAAACATGCTTCTAATACACCTGGTTCAGCAGATGCTTTTGATCGCTTAGTTCAAAAAGCAGGCGCACCAGTAGGTAGCTTTAAAAACCTATTTGTCAACTACGCACAAGTAGCGCAGGCCATCGCTGACTCCCGTGTAACGGGGGTTGCCTTAACGGGCTCTGAACGTGGTGGCAGTTCCGTGGCGGAAACTGCTGGTAAATATTTGAAAAAATCATCGATGGAACTTGGCGGCAACGATGCCTTTATTATTTTAGATGACGCTGATTTTGATTTAGTCAAAGAAGTCTCACCACAGGCAAGACTGTATAATGCTGGGCAAGTTTGCACGTCCTCCAAGCGGTTCATTGTACTAGCCGATCGCTACGATGAATTTTTGGAAAACTTGAAGGCCGGCTTTGCGGCAGCTAAACCTGGCGATCCGCTAAAAGCGGATACTACTTTAGCCCCGCTCTCTTCGAAGAGTGCTAAAGAAAAATTAGTTGGTCAAGTCAACAAAGCAGTTGCGGCCGGTGCTAAAGTTTATTACGGCAATCAGCCAGTCGATCTACCCGGCCAATTCTTCCCACCAACGATCTTAACTGATATTTCCAAAGATAACCCGATTTTTAATGAAGAAATGTTCGGCCCAGTAGCGGCGGTTTATAAAGTCGAAACGGAAGAAGAAGCGATCGCTTTGGCCAATGATTCTAGCTACGGATTAGGCGGTTCGGTCTTCTCGAAAGATCCTGAACACGCTGCACAGGTGGCGGAACAAATCGAAACTGGCATGTCCTTCGTTAATTCTAGTTGGTTATCCTTGCCAGAATTACCATTTGGCGGGGTCAAAAATTCCGGCTACGGTCGGGAATTAAGCGACTTAGGTTTGACGACGTTTGTTAACGAACACTTAGTTATCAACGCAACGGAAAAATAAGCAATACGAAGCGATCTACCTCGGTGGCAGATCGCTTTTCATTTTCCAGCACTTTCAACATAAGGGGGAAGCAAATGACTAAAAAAGTGATTCTTCAACTGGCCACCACCATCGACGGCTATATTGCGGATAATAACGGTAGTGTTGATTGGATCGACCAAACCGTCGGCTTTGATCTTGATTGGGGCTTTGAGCAATTCATGGCCGGCATTGATACGATCATCATGGGGGCTACTTCCTACCACACTGCACTGACCATCAGTGCTGAATTCCCTTACGCAGAAAAAGAAATTTATGTGCTAACGCATCAAAAAATGACTCCTGTACCTAAACGCCATTTTATTAGCGGCGATGTTGTTGAGTTAGTCCGCCATTTACGCCAACAAACTGGTCAAGCGATCTGGATCTTTGGTGGAAGTGCCGTGATTCAGCCACTGATCGCCGCCGACTTGATCGACGAATACCAACTGTTTACGGCGCCGGTTATTTTAGGCCAGGGCGTTCCCCTTTTTAGCCAACTTAAGGTGCCATTACTATTGCAACTGAAATCAACCACGGTTTTCGGCCCCGGCGTCATGGTCACTTATGAACGTAAAAAAGCCTAGTGCACTAGGCTTTTTTGCTTGCTTCCGCCACTAAAGCTAGTCAATAGATTCTGCATTTGTAGGCTACATTCTAATTGGAACCACATTTGACTATCCTTAAGGTCTAAGCCGGTTAAATAACCGATTTTGTGTAGTCGATTCAGCAAGGTATTGCGGTGGATAAATAGGCGCTCTGCCGTCATCGTTTGCTTGCCACCACAGCTGATATACTGTGCCAGTGTTGCTACCAACTCGGTTTGATTCGCTAAGTCATATTCTCGCAATTGTTGCACCCCGGGATCGATGAAGGCCGTCAATACATCGCGTTGCTTGATGCGATCCAACATAATAGCAAAATAATAATCACGACAGAAAAGTACTTGTGCGTGGTCCTGCAGCTGTAAACTTAACTTTTCGGCATGCCGCGCAATCACGTATTGTGCCTTCGTTGCAAAAAAATCATTATAACAATTTGAAATGATCATTTGGCACTGTAATTGTTGTTGCAGCTTAGCCCAAGTGATCTTTTTTAATGCCGTCAAAGCGCCGGGCAACAACGCCACTACCCGTTCTTGATAAACCACGACCAATGCCTCCGGAAACGCTGTCCGTACTTTTTGACACAGTTGCGTCAATTCAGTTTTAGCACTGAGCACCACTAAACACATGCTCCGGGGAACCGTATAGCCGATCACTTGTGTATTCACTTTAACGGCATTAACGTTGATCCCTTCCAGTAGATCATTAAGTAATTGTGCCTTTACCGACACCTGATAATCTTTAAACGCTGCGGCATGACCTAACAAGTTACTTAAAACCTGCCCCACTCGTGGTAGTAATTGCCGTTGCGCGGCAGAAAAAGGCTGTTGATCATCAAACATGACGATGAAGCCTACTAGATCATGTTGAAAATACAGCCGCGCCACTAAGCGCTGATACTGCGATGCAGGACAAGGAAACCGATAGCTTGCCTGTGCTGAGGTTGTGGTTTGCGCCAACATTTTTTGAATGCCCCGAATAAAGTCGATCCGTGAATAACCTTGATCAATATTCTGCTGCCATAATGGATCAGGAAATGGAAAAGTGTGGGAATAGGCTAACACACGATAATTATCGTCAATGATCATTAAAGTATTATTAAGCTGTTGCGCCGCATAATCGATCACGTCCTGGTAATCATGGCCCAAACTGCGCTGTAAAATATGTTCAAATTGCACTTCTTGTTGCCGTTCAACCGCCAATAGTTCGTTGGCATAATTAAACAAGGCGATCAGCGCCTGATTACTTAAACTCACTTCCGATTGTGCCGCACAAGGACAACGGACCACTGCTTCATTAGTTTGCTGCGTGATGTAATTTAATAATTTTAACGGCCCGGTAGCTGCTTGTTCAATATATAGTGTATGCGGTTGCTTGCCTATACCAATTTGAATTGCGTTGATATCATCGTCTTGCCGAATTTGAATTGCGGTTAAAATAAATTTTTGCGCTAGTTTGTGTAATAATTCGCTATATTTCATATTTGGATACTCCTTGTCGCCCTAACAGCCTAGGCAGTTTGCACAGTTTCGCTCCTAAAAACTAGACTAACTGTACCTTAAGCATAACAATAAGCTGTGCTATTGTGAAGACGTATTCAGATATTATAACGTAATCAAGTTGATTTTTTCACAAAATAAGGAGGTTTTCTTGATGACTGCATTTCCGAAACTCTTCCAACCTGGACAAATCGGTAAATTACCGTTGAAAAATCACGTGGTAATGCCGGCAATGGGCGTTTCATTAGCACGTACCAATGGTGAAGCCAGTGATGACATCATTCGTTATTACGCTGAGCGTGCCCGAGGCGGTGTTGGTTTGATCATTACTGAAGTCACCCGTATCGACGATAAAACTGGGGTCGCTACATTTAAACAATTAGCCGTCACTGATCCTAAGCAGATCCCCCAACTGCAACGCCTGGCCGATGCCGTTCATAAATACGACACTAAAATTTTTGTTCAGTTACATCATCCCGGTCGCGAAACAACCTCGCAATTACTAAATGGCACGCAGATCGTTGGTCCGTCCGCCATTGCGGATAAAACGGTCAAGGAAGTTCCACGCGCTTTGTCAACGGAAGAAGTACAAGCGTTGGTCAAAGCCTTTATCAAAGGTGCCGTGATCGCCAAAACTGCTGGGATCGATGGCGTCGAAATTCACGCCGCCCATGGTTATTTGATCAATGAGTTTCTGTCGCCTTATTCCAATCAACGGACCGACCGTTACGGTGGCAGCTTCCACAATCGACTACGCTTCCTCCAAGAAATAATTGCTGGGATCAAATACATGTGTGGCGCTGACTTCCCTATTAGTGTTCGGATCAGTGCAGATGAATTTGTGGCCGGTGGCTTGAAAATCGCCGACAGCGTTAAAATTGCGCGTACTTTAGAAAGCTATGGTATCGACGCGATCAACGTTTCCAGTGGGATCTATGAAAGCGCACCAACGATCATTGAACCTGGCTCATACGCCCAGGCGTGGAAAAAAGGGTTGGCAAAAGCAATCAAAGCCAACGTCAGTATTCCGGTGATCGCAGTTAACAATATCAAAACACCAGAAGTCGCTGAACAACTATTAAATGAAGACGTTTGTGATTATATTGGTGTGGCCCGCGCTAACTTATGTGATCCAGATTGGACACGCAAAGCCGCCGCTGGTCAAAGCGATCAGATCACTACTTGTATTGGTTGCCTAATCTGCTTCGAGGCAATGCAAGCCGGCAAACACATTATTTGTGCAGTCAATCCACGGTTAGGTCGGGAACGTGAATTTGCTGCTTTAAATCGTAATGGTCAACAGCGTACTGTTGCGGTTATTGGTGGTGGCCCTGGTGGTATGACCGCCGCTAGAACCCTAGCCGAACGTGATTTTAAAGTCGCTTTATTTGAACAAGATAAGGTTCTTGGGGGCACTTTAAATATCGCCGATAAACCACCATTAAAAGATAAGTTGACCTTGCTCAACCAGCAGTTGACTAATCAAGTAGAAGCTAACAAAAACATTACGATCCACCTCAATGAAAAAGCCACCGTTGAAAAAATTCAAGCCTTACAACCGGCGGGTGTTTTCGTTGCTAGTGGTGCTAAACCGATCATCCCCCAATTACCTGGTATGGGGGGTAAAAATGTGATCACCGCCGAAGCTTATCTCAGTGGTCAAGCTAAAGTCACTGGTAAGGTAGCTATTATCGGTGGTAGCATGACTGGCCTAGAAACCGCCGAAAAATTAGCTGGTGAAGGTCATGACGTCACAATCATTGAAATGTTGGCCAAAGTTGGTACCGGTGTCAATCCAACGATCCTCATTGATTTAATGCAACGTTTAAATAAATATCAGCCAACGATTTTAACGGGCAAACGTTTGATCGGTGCCGGCGAGCATGGAGTTAAAGTACTCGATATGATTAATCATGGCATGGCCGATGTTGCTGCTGATACCGTGATCCTAGCCTTAGGGGTCACTCCTAACACTAGCATTAGCGCACCATTTAGCGCCGCCTTTGCAGCAACTAAGATCATTGGCGATGCGCAGGTTGGTGGACGCATCGCTGAAGCAATGCGCGATGGCTACACCAAAGCTTACGTTTTTGATAATGATTAAGCACTAACCATACTTGTAGAACTTTACCTTAGTATTTAGGAGGTATTACTAATGAAAGACTTTAAAAATCGCGTTGCCTTAATTACAGGTGCCGCACATGGCTTTGGTGCTGAACTAGCACAAGAAGCTGCCCGGCGCGGAATGAAATTAGTTTTAGCCGATATTGATGAACCTGCCTTAAAACGCTCGGTACAGCAAGTGGCGGACCTCGGTGCCCAAGTAGAAAGTATTGTCGCCGATGTTTCTTTGGAAGAAGACGTCGACAAAATGGTCAAGGCTGCTATGGCTCGCTTTGGTCAAATCGACTTACTGATCAACGACGCTGGCATTGCCCTTGCCGGCACGGTATGGCAGATACCTTCCCGTGATTGGGAATGGATCATGCACGTTAATTTGATGAGCCAAGTTTACGCGATGCAACGTGTGATCCCGATCATGCTCAAACAAAAAACACCTTGCCACATTGTTAACGTTGCTTCGATCGCTGGTTTGATCGACACCCCCGGAATGCCCGCCTACCATGCAAGTAAGTTTGCCAGCGTTGGTTTAACTGAAGCTACGGCTTACGACTTACAGCGGGCCGGCGCTAACATTAACTTATCAGTTATGTGTCCTGGCTTTGTTCAAACTGATCTGTATCACACTGAAGATCGACGGCCTGAACGCTACCAAGCCCCAGATGATCCTTATTATCAAAGCCCAACCTTTAAGGCGGGGCAACAAATGGCTAAGTACGTGATCGAGACTGGAATGCCGATCGATTCGATCGCCTTAACCGTTTTCCAAGCAATTGAAGATGATGAATTCTACATTCTGACCCACCCAGTTTTCAATACCTTGATCGGCGATCGGGTCAAACGGATCGTCAACGGTGACAAACCTGATGTTTCAGTTATGGATGGTTTAATGTAGCATTACCAAAAGGAGGGTTACTACAATGAGTAGTTTTCTTATTGATCCTAGTGAAATGAAACAATTCTTAGTTCGGCCGCGCCTAGATGACCAAGAAGGAATCATGTTCGCATACGCTGCCCCGGCCGAAGTTTTAGCCAAATTATTACCGCCACCACTAAAATTAGTAGCACCAATGGTTTGCGGCTACATTGTCCAAATGGGTAAACCAAGCTTCGGCGGCCCCTATTTAGAAGCCGTTCTCTATGTGTTAGCCAATTACCGGGATAAAGTCGTCGGCGCCTATCCATTTAATTTAATGTTACATGGCCCTGGTGCCGAAAGTGGCATTATTTCCGGCCGTGAAGGTGCCGGGATTCCCAAGAAAATGGCCGATCGTATGGAAATTCGCCGCAATGATCAACAGGCCACTGCCTTCGTTGAACGGCATGGCGTGCGTTTACTGGAGGTCACTTGGACTGCAGGTACGCCGAATGATCCGAAAACGGCCCAGCAAGTGTTTAGTCAAATGAAACTAAACAGCCAAGTTGAGCAGGCTAGCCTCTTTTATAAATACCAAATGGATCAAGCCGAAGATGGCACCAACACCTTCCACGATGCTCAACTGGTCAGCACGCAACAATCTGCCATCACCGACCGCTTAGAACCAGGTCGCTTAAGTATCAAAGTTGCCTCTTCTGAAGATGATCCTTACGGTGAATTGAAGGTCGTTCAACCGCTAGGAGCTGCCTGGTATCATGTGGCTTCCTCAGTGATGCACAACACGATCAAATTAGAAGACGCTGACGCTGATAAAGTAATGCCTTACTTAGTCACTGGCCGTTACGATCGCGGTATCGTCAATCCACACGCTACTACTTTTATTATTTAAGCACTAGAAAAGGCTACTGCAGATAACACCCCTGGCAGTAGCCTTTTTGTGGCCAAATAAATTGTCAACTGCGCACAAAGACCATATACTGAACCTGTATCTATTATAAGCGAGGTGCGTCGAATGAAAATTCGTTTTGATGATGCCGCGATTGCTAAGCTCAACCCCCACTTAGCAGCCGACAAAAAATTATTGTTAACTTTTGAAGATGGGGTTGGCCCGTATTCGCAGCACGCAATGATCCACATGCAGGTTCAATTTTCGATCAACATTATTGCGGCAACGATGTCAACTGCTGGTTACGATCAGACGATCACCAGTAATCTAGGTGATTTACTGGTCAAAGGTTATTCCATGGACAGTTTAGACGAAAATATGGTGGTCCACTTAAACCCTAATCTGAATACCTTAAGCCTTTCTGGTGACGGCGGTCTGATCGACAATAATCTTGGTTTGATCGATTTTACTACGGCTGATGGCCTTAAGGATAATCCGGCCAAATAAATAAACAGCGAGTTACTGTATGTGTAAGTGATACAGTAACTCGCTGTTTTTAAGCTTATTCCACCATTGCTAAGCTATCCGCGTCGAGAATACGAAAACGGTTGACCGCTAATTTTTCAATTAAGCCGTTATCCGTAAATTCCCGGAACTTACGGCTAATGGTTTCCGGCGTTGTTCCTAAATAACTGGCGATATCTTTTTTCTTCATCGGTAATTTAAAATCGTCTGTTTTATCACCAGCGGTTTCCAGTAGGTAATTAGCTAACCGTTCTTCGATCGAAGCCGTTGTCGCTTGTGTTGACTGTTCAGCCACACTGGCCAACCGTTGCCCAAACGCATTAAGAATGTTTAAGGCCAATTGCGGTGATGTTTGTAATTGTTTTTGAAAATCTTGGCGGCGGATCATACAGACGTCAGTTGGCGCTAATGCAGTGCCAAAGTTTTGGCGGGTGCTATTTGTAAATAACGCCGCTTCACCATCGAAATCGCCAGGATTCAGCAAGTACAGTAGCTGTTCTTTACCATTAGCCGCGATCTGGGTGATCTTAACTTGACCACCAGCGACGATCATCAGCGAACCAACGGTATCACCTGCGGCAAATAAGCTTTCACCAACCGCAAAGTGGCGCTGCTTCACTAATGGGGCAATCTCAGCTCGTTCGGTATCTGATAAGGTCTGAAAAATTGGAACTAATTTTATGCATTGTGCTGCGTGATCCGCATCATGTACCATGATTTCCGCCTCCATGTAAATTTAACTACATTATAAGACAAAACCACAGTAAAGAAATTGATTTAAATCAAGAATTACTTAGCTTTATTACGGCCGCTGAATTTCCCACCAAACAAGGCCACCGATCGCGATCAGCAAAACCAATAGAATGACAAACCCACCTTCAAAACCAAAGGCCCCACCATTGATCAAATCAAAGCCTAAATGCGAAGTGGTTTTTAATACCAAGGCGTCACTGACACCTCCGGAAACAGGTACCCCAAATAACGGTCCTTCCGCAAAATTCCACGCACTATGAAAGGCACTGACCACCCACAAATTATTGAAACGCAGGCGTAACAGCGCTAATAAAACGCTAAAGGCCATAATGTTGATAAACGCCAATATATTAATGCTACTGTTCAGCAAATGAAGCACGGCAAACAACAGCGAATTGACTAATACCGCCACAAATACGCGTTCGGTTTTTAATAATTTACCTAGCATGTAGCCCCGCGTCAGAATCTCTTCACTGAAACCTTGGATCACGTAGCCGCCAAACAAAATCACCAGCCACAGCCACATACCTGGACGTAAAACGGAATGAACCGCAGCAGCGTTCAGACCTAAAGTCCCTAACCAAACTAACGTGAAGAAAAATAGGCCAGCAAGATAGGCCCAACCATAGTGCCAAAGCCACTTTTTCCGTGGAAACGGCAGCACCGTTTGTGGATCGCGGTGCCGATAATAAAAATATAGTAACAGCACTAAAATGCCTGTGCTGAATAATTGATAAGCCACCGCACCTAAACCATGATTAAGCAATGGAATATGCTGGATTAATAGGTACTGGATCAGCAGAGCCAATAATTCCGCTAGAATAAACCAACCTAGCGTGATCAATGTGATCTGCGTAATCTTTTTAACGTGTTGCATGCTCTTCCCCCATGACCAAAAATAAAAAAATCACCTTTTACAGCTTACGCTAATTATGGGTCATTGTGCAATATTTTTTTAGCAAATCATCAGATTGCCGCCGACAAGGCAATAAAATAAGGGCCTGCTTAAGCCCTTATTGTTATTTAGTAAGTTGTGTTGGTGTAATACTGTGTGACCGCGCCATCCGTGTTATAGCTGGTACTACTATCATCATTGAAGAAAGCGGCATTTAATTTGTTCAGACGCGTGTTCTGATTGCTTAACGTTTGCTTAGATAAGCCTAACTGCGTCCGTAGCTCATCAGAAACTGACTGTAAGGTTTCCGTAGACGGTACCTGATATGAACTACCATTGATCGTCGCTGATTTTTCGGTCAGTTGCTTAGAAGTAACATTATCCAAATTACCCCGATAATCAGTGGCCAATTTAACCGCATCATTCAAAGTAATATCAGTCCGCAAATACGGTTCTAAGGTCTTCATCAACGCACTGTATTTGGTGATCCCGCTTGGTGTAGCTAATTTTTTCAAAACGGCCATCATCACTTGTTGTTGCCGCAATTGCCGGCCATAATCGCCACGAGGATCTTGATACCGCATCCGTGAATAGGCCAATGCCTGTTTGCCATTTAAATGGTGCCTGCCCTTGGTGATCGTCGTTCCATCAAAGGTCACATCGATCGTGGTTGTGATCGTGATGCCATCAACGGCGTTGACCACTTTTTCCAAACCACCCATGTTGATGGCAGCGTAGTAATTGATCGGCACATTTAATAGCTTTTGAACGCTGGCCTTAGCCATTTTAGATTCACCAATATTATAAGCGGCGTTTAGCTTCTGTACATTTAGCGACTTAGTACCAACCATTTCGGCCATGGTATCCCGAGCAATACTGTAAACCAAAGTTTTATGCGTATTCGGATTGATCGTGACCACCATGATCGTATCGGAGTTACCGCGACTAATGCGCCCATCGGCACCAGTATCCGCTCCTAACAGTAAGATTGAAAATGGTTTTTTCTTTTTAATTGAAGTTGCGTGTGTGCCGCCATCGTTGTCATAGATCTTATTAAACGTGGATTGGGTTTGATGCCACATCATGCCAAAAACCGCGCCGATCCCGATAACTAATAGCGCAACGATCGTCAAAGTGATTTTCAAACCTAAATGTTTATGCTGCTTATTCTTCCCAGCATTACGTCGTGATTGCTGATCCATTATTCCCCTAACCTACCTTTATTAAAGTTCATTATCATCATTAGTTTACCTGTTTTTAACGTTGATAGCTGCAATTTTGGGGAAATTTAAGAATTTGCTTGGCAAATTATCGCTAAAGTGGTAATTTATAGCTAACGTTAACCAAATAAAAAACAAGGTTAACCAAAAGGAGCGCTTTTATGAAAACTCGTGATATTACGCAAATTGCTGTTATGGTAGCCATCATTATTATACTCGGTTATATTCCGCCGATCCCCATCGGTTTAATCCCAGTGCCGTTAGTTTTGCAAAATATGGGGATCATCATGGCCAGCCTGTTATTAGGCCGCAAAAATGGCAGCTTAGCAGTTGGCTTATTTGTGCTCATGGCCTTAGTCGGTTTCCCCGTTCTTTCTGGTGGCAACGGTGGTGCCGCAGTTTTCGTTGGCCCCACAGCTGGTTATATTTACGCTTGGTTAGTCACGCCGTATTTATTGGGCAGTTTACTACATAGGCGCCATCAATTAGGGTGGGAAATTGGTGCGACGATTTTAGTCGGCGTCCTTTTTATCAACTTTGCCGGCGTGCTTTGGCTAAGTTTGACCACCCATATCACCTTAACCAAAGCAATTATCGGCGGTTTGCTTTTCCTGCCTGGCGATTTATTAAAATCCGGTGTAGCCATCGCTTTACATCGTCGTTTGCGGCAACTTGAACAATTTGCCGCACTCGAAAAATGAGCGCGCTGATTTGGGGGTTGGATCTAGATGCAGCCGGCCGCTGCCGTCACTACCATGGTCCAACCGATATTGTCGCCAATAAATGCGCACGTTGCCAACAATATTTTGCTTGCTACCAATGTCATGATGCGTTACGCGCTCATCACTTTGTCCCCATGCCGATCACGGCCGCCGCAAAAGTAGTCTGTTGTGGGAACTGCCGCCAACAGTTGACCTATGCCCAATACCAAACCGGCACCTGCCCTTTTTGTCGACACGCATTTAATCCGCAATGCGTCCGTCATCAGGCTATTTATTTTATACCGTCAAAATAATTTTACCGGTATGCGTTTGCAGCAACGCCGTATACGCAGCTTGCCCGGCGCTTAGTGGAAACTCTTGCGCTGGCGCTAGCTTGATCTGCCCCGTTTGTAGGTAGCTAAATAAGCGCTGACTGCGTTTCAAGCGCGCTGATCGATTACTTAAATAATCCCATAGATCCCCAGTCAATAGACTTTTAGACTGATTTAACAATTGCAGCGGATCAATTGGCGCCGGCGAACCGGCGGCCATACCAAAAAAGATCACTTTTCCACGTGGTCGCACAATTTTAAAACTAGTCTTCAAGGTTGTCCCAACGCCATCATACACCGTGGTGATTTTTTCTTGCTGCGCCTGTGCTAACCAATCACTATCCCGTAAGAAAACGCGGCGTGCACCCTGCTCTAATGCCAGTTGCCGCTTAGCTGCATTACCAGTGACTCCGAGCACATGCATCCCATCAGCTACCAACATTTGTGTCAGGATCTGCCCAACACCGCCAGTCAACCCGTGAACAAATACAGTACTACCAGGTTGATCACAGGCTAGATCATGAACCAAAAAATCAGCGGTCAGTCCTTGCAACGCAATACTGGCAGCTAATTTAAAACTAAGTGTAGCTGGTAACGGAATCAGTTGCGCCGGGGTAGCAACCACATACTCTGCTTGTGCTAACGTAACATCCGCAAAAAAGACCCGTTGACCGACATGATAATCGTGCACCTGCGCACCGACTGCAGCCACAACACCAGCCCCTTCGTAACCATTAATGTATGGCGTGTGTGGCTCAATATGATAATTGCCCCGTAATCGGTAAATATCAGCAAAGTTTAACCCACAAGCTTTCATTGCAACTAAGACCTGATCCGCATGAAGTTGCGGTTGGGGCAACTCACCGTATTGTAACTGTTCCACACCACCGAACTGCTTAAAAAATAATGCCCGCATCACCTCGTACCTCCAATATTATTTTATTCATTACGTAAGCTTATTATGAAATGTATTTTGTTGCCATTTCATAGTAAGCTTTTAATTTAAAGTGGGGGCTAAAAAGCCACCGGTTTAGCCCTACTGCTGATAAGCACCTGGAAAATTTAGCCAGCACCTTTTCAAGGCCCAGCTAAAAACCGGCTACCCCAATGGTGAAAGTATACCACGCCACAAAAAAACCAGCGTATGGGCGTACGCTGGAAAAAGGAGTTGGATTTTCATTACTTGGAGGGGTAATGAAAAAATTAAGTTTTGGGGTTAGGGATTAAGGTGGGGTCCTTATCTCTATGTCTATTACTATACTGGCAGAATGTGAATAATACGTGATGAAACTAACCAATAAAATTGAAAAAAAGATTATGAAAAGATTAAGTTAACTGAAACGCTATCAGCCCATAAAAAAACCAGCGTATGGGCGTACGCTGGAAAAAGGAGTTGGGTTTTCATTACTTTGGGAGGAGTAATGAAAAATTAAATTTTGGGGTTAGGGATTAAGGTGGGGTCCTTATCTCTATGTCTATTACTATACTGACAGAGTGTGAATAATGCGTGATGAAACTAACCAATAAAATTGAAAAAAAGATTATGAAAAGATTAAGCTAGCCTTGATCAATAAAAAAATACTTCAATGCTCTATCACCATGATATGTATATCCTTCTAATACAGAATTATTTAGATTGTACATTTCTGCAGATTTTATTGGATCTAACTTAAATGAATGACCCTTTTCTTTTGGTTCGAAGCACATTCTTCCAGATTCTTTTTGACTGGTACTAAAATAAAGTATAACTCCATTATCTTTTATGCTCGGTGGTATCAAATTCCATTCCTGCTTTTTAATTCTCTCCAATACTTCTTTAGTTAAGCGGACCAATTATTTATATTAACAATCGCGATTTATTAACAAAATAGCGTGCCCCGCGAACCAAAATTTGGTTGTCGGAGCACGCTATTATTTAGGATCATAATGGGCTTTAGCACTATATTGATTAACTTTAATTTTGATAATACCCACATACTCAACGTCATGTTCCTTAATGTTCGGCCAAGGGTGCCCAGTTTCATGCACCAGGATCGTCTGTAAAGCGTGTTGCTTAGTTGCAAGGTCAGTCACCAATTCTGCTTCACCAGTCCCAATAATGCTGCGGTAGGCAAATGAATTTTTACTGGGCTCACCATTGGTTGCTGGCATCAGATGACCACCATCATCGATCTCAAAACCAACTTTAGGTTGCTGGGCGATCAGATCGCGTTTGCGACCAGCTGGTGCACCGTGCAAATAAATAATCAACTGCTGCTCAACAAATTCAAAGCCGTAATTCGTGGGTACGACATACGGATAATCAGACGTTTGAATGCCCAGGTGGATCACGTGTGCAGCTTGTAAAATCGCCGCTATTTCGGTTGTACTGGTAACTTCTCTTTCTTTCCGCCGCATTAACTTCATCTTCTTCATCATTTTCCATTTAGTATAACGCTATTTACAGTGGCTGCCAGCACTTTTTAGGGCTTCAATTCATTTACGGTAAATAGCATATACACTGAAATAAGTAGTCATGCCGATGGAAGCAAGACTTAACGGCAGACCGAAATCTTGCCCGGTAATTAATAAAAACCCGGTAAGCACCAATAAGGCACCTAATAGTACCCAAAACGCACTGGCTGCTGCTAATAAACCTGTAGAGTTAGTCTGCCATCGTTTCATTGATCTTTCTCAGCCTGTAGCATCTGCAATTGCTTTAGCCCCGCAATGATCGCACTACGCGAATAATTATTTTGCTGTAGTTCGGTATCACTGCGCTGATTCAATGTATCGTAGAACCACACACTGAGTTTGAAAAAATCCCCTTCTGGCATAGCGTACTGCAGAGCTAGCAACCGTTTAGCTACGGCGGCGTATTGCTTTTTAGCGATCAGTTGCTGCAACTCAAGCTGATGGGGCAGCAGCGGTTCAGCCATGTGAAACACGATTTCAGTATCAGTATTATTTTTGCGTTGGCTCATAATATAACCAAGGCCCTCAGCGAAAGCCTTGATCTGGCGCATGATATAGTCACTTTCGTTTTGCATCACCATGGCTCCTTTTTTTCGTGCGGCCAATAACTAAGCTAATATTTATCTAAACAAGCCAATAATCGTCGGTATTAAATTAACCACAAATAGCGTCAGTGCAACGGCGCGCCCTAATTTAACGTTGTGCAATAAGTGGGTAAAGAATTCATAGATCAGCCAGGCAGTCACAATAGAACTGATTACGGCCAGAACCAGCGTCACGGTCTGGTTAATAACACCATTAGTGGCAATGATCGTTACTAAATGGACTAAACTGATCAACACACCAACAATACAGGTGGTCAAATAAAAGCTGCGTTTCGTGGCCGCCTTTGCCGTTGGCTCTTCATGCAGAACGCTACGCCAGATAAGATAGATTAGATAACCGATATAGGTGGAGAAAAACAGGCCAACGGCTAAGCCGACCGCTCCACTACCAAAGGTCACCCATTTGACCAGTGCAGGTGCATTGGCCAATAATTTCTTAGGCGGATAGACAAAGGCAACAAAGTAAGTCATTACCATACCGACCACTAAATATAAAGCAACCCAAATTTTTGTGTCATTGGCACTAACCTGACTAAACCATTTTTTCATGTTATTTCCCTCCAAATAAGTTGTGTGCCGCCTTTTTAACGAATGATCTCAATTAGATCCTTGCGGCTAGCGGCATTAGCTGGCATCACCCCGAAGACTAAACCAACGGCCGTGGAAACGCCAAACGCTAACGCAAAGCCACCAAAGCTAAAGCTGGCCTTAAACGGCATCACCGGCAGCGCGCTGACCCCTAACGCCAGCAACACACCTAGTCCGTAACCGATCAAGCCCCCTAAAATCGTCAAAGTCGCACTTTCTAATAAAAACTGTAGTCGAATGTCCTGTTGCCGGGCACCCATCGCGCGGCGAATCCCAATTTCAGTGGTCCGTTCAGCCACTGAAATGTACATCATATTCATCACACCGATACCGGCGATAAATAGCGAGATCCCCGCAACGGCCGAAACAAAGTAAGTGATCGCGTTTAGCACTTTGCCGAATGTATCCGCTTGGGCGGTTGGATCATTACTTTGATAGTCGCCTTGACTGCGCATACTGCCTTGGGCTTTCAGAATATGCAGTACCCGTTTATTCACGCGGCTGGCCTTAGCACCTTTAGTTAGCGACAACGTCAGTAGATCACCGGTGCGCTCGCTGCGAGTATAGTACTGGTGCACTTTACGCGGAATCGTGATGTTCGTCGGAATTTTGCCACTCATGGCGTCAGTGAAATTAACGCTGCTGGCTACTGAACTGCGGACACCAACGATTTCATACAATTGCTCGTCGACAGTAATCCCGTGGTGCAGCGCGTTAGTGGTGCCACCGAATAAACTTTTGGCTAAACCAGCATCGATCACTGCAACTTGATTACCAATTTCGTTGTCCATCGCGGTCAACCGCCGGCCAGCAATCACCTTGCTGCTTTTACCTTTGGTGTAATGAACCAGCACACTTTTAGTTTTATTCTTCACTGGTAACGTGAGCTGGGCATAATCCGCATCCGAACTACTCTGCTTCACTTTAGCGATGCCTTTGACTTGGCGCACTAAAGTCAGATCACGCTCGTTAAAGGGTTGTGCGCTGGTATTGGCAGTATCGTTAGGTGTATAGACGATCTGGGTTTCAACCTTGCCGGACTTGTTGCTGGTAATGCTTTTAGTCACCCAATTGGAAAAGCCATCGCCGATCGCTAAAATCGTCACAACGGCGGCGATCCCGATAATGATCCCTAACATGGTCAAAATACTGCGGCGTTTATTTTTTAAGATCGAACGCAGTGCGGTGGTCCAAATTTCAGCGAAGCGCATGCTGCACCCCCACAACTGGCTCATCGGCCGTGATCGCACCATCTAAAATTTTGATCAGCCGGTCACCGTATAACGAAACCTGAGGATCATGGGTCACTAAAACGATCGTGGTCCCCTCGTTGCGATTAAGGTCACGAAAAATCTGCATGATCTCCGCCGAAGTCTTAGTGTCTAGCGCGCCGGTTGGTTCGTCAGCGATAATAAATTTAGGCTGATGTACCAACGCCCGCGCAATGGCGACCCGCTGTTGCTGGCCACCAGAAAGTTCACTAGGGATCTTTTGACTACTGTTAGGTAAACCGACGCGAGTCAGCGCTTGCTCAACGATCGGCTTAGCGGCCCGTTTAGTCATCCCGCCATAAAGCAACGGTAGCTCAACATTTTCTAAAATCGTGTTGTTGCCGATCAACTTGAAATTTTGGAAGACAAAACCGACACTGCGATTACGGATTCGTGCCAACGTATTATCGCTGGCCTTTTGGTAGGACGTCCCGTTAAATAAGTACTCGCCTTCATATTGGCGATCAATAAAACCAATTAAATTGATCAAGGAAGTTTTACCTGCGCCGGACGGCCCCATGATCGACAAAAATTCGCCGCGATCGATGGCCAAATTAATATCGCGCAAGACCTGAAAGTTTTGCGCCCCATTTTGATAGTATTTATTGACGGCTTTTAACTCAATTAGCATTGACCGTCACCTCTTGCCCATTCTTTAAGTGCCGATCTGGGTTGGTAATGATCGTGGTTTTAGGTTGCAGACCGGACATTAAATGCCAGTAGCCAGCAACTTTCTTGACCACTACCTTTTGCCGGTAAGCCTTGTGTTTTTTGACCACATAAACATAACGCACGCCAGCCTTTTTAACTAAGCTAGCCGCTGGTAAACGAATCGTGCTCTGGGGAACGCGAATTTGTACATTAAAGCCATTAGTCAATTTATGGTCGATTTTTACAGTAAATTGATAGGTTGCGGCTTCACTGCCACCAGTTTGGGCCGCACTAGTTGTTTGGGCAGCTGCTTGCGGCGTTTGGTCGATGGTCACAATTTTGCCTTGATAATGATCGGTATTGCTGACGGGCAGGACAGTGACCGCCATGTCTTGTTTAAGCTTGGCGTAATCGTACTCGGTCACTTGACCGTCAATGATCTGGCCGTCACTAATGATCTGCATATCTGGAATACCAGTATTACTATTATTGGTGGTATCCAACGCGATCGTGCCGGCGATTTTAGCCGTTACTTGCGGATCTAGCTTTGCCTGTAAACGTGTCAAACTGTCATTGGTCTGTTGTAACGTCAATTGGTCCGCTGCTAGCGTATTCTGTGCCTGTTGCAACTGATCAGCCGCGCTACCAGAATCGGCAGCAGCACTATCAGTGCCACTGTCAGCGGTCACCGTTGCCGCCTGATTTGATTGCTTTTTCAACGTAGTGAGCGCCTGCTGATCATTTTGAATTGCCAGCTCGGTTTTCGCCACGGTCTGATTAGCGTCATCAATTTGACTTTGCACCTGATCATCGTGAAACGTCATCAAGACGGTGCCGGGATCAACGTGTTCCCCATTTTTAACGTTGATCGCCGTCAAAGTTCCCGTACTGCTAACGCCGGTCTCAACCGCGACTGTATCCTTCGCTGCTACTTTGCCCTTTAGTAACAGCGCGCTATCACGCTTGACCTGATAGGTCTGGTATTGCTGCTTTTGCGCCGCCCGCTGGCTATTCGCTTTCACTAAGCCCACCGCGACGATCACGCCTAAAACAAGTAAAACCCCCACTATGATCCAAAAACGTCCCCGTAATAATTTCTTCATCCAACTCTGACCTTGTTTGCTCAATAATTAACTTTTAGCTACCAGCAAACTTCCTTTCCTGTAGATTAATCTCCGCACAAATTCAATTATACAGATATTTATGATTTACGAAAGGACAAATCAAGTTAGTTCTTTTTTGTGTAAAATTTATCAAATTATTGATAGTGCTTATTGTTTTTATTATTTATTGAGCATAAAAAAATCCCACAAGTGGGATTTTTATTTTTTATCAACGCTACGCAGCCACTGAATTAAATTAGTCGCGACTTGTCGTTGTTGTGCTCGATTGCTGATCGTCGCGGTTTGATCGCCTTTTTGTTTACCGTAACTACCAAAGCCAGCGTGATTACCGCCTTTGATCTGCACGTATTTGGTATTTCTAGGTAAATTATATTTGGCTTTCTTATAAGCCGTCTGATCCAATACGCCATCACGACTAGCCGTGATCGACAAAACCGGTAAAACCGTGGAACGCAAGCTACCTTTACCATCTGGATAACTAGCTAAGAAGAAAACACCCTTTAACCGTTCTTGATGATTCTGAGCGTAGCGACTAGCCATAACGCCGCCTAGTGAATGGCCACCGATCACATAATCACGCTGTGAATTTTTTAAAACACGATCCGCTTTATTTGGCGCTAAAACGGCCAGGTCCATGGGAAAGCGCACGATATAAACGGGATACCCTGCTGCCGCCACTTGTTTGGCCCAACCACTATAGCTTGCAGGATCAACCAATGCCCCCGGATAGAAAATCACCATTGGCGTGGTCGTTAACTTACTTTTAAAAATCAGCTCTGACCCACTGGTAGTGGCTGACTGGGCCGCCGATTCTGCGGACTGACTAGGTTGGTAAATTTGGGTACGCAAATAAGCCCAACCACTCACCAGCAGAACTAACACAGCCACTACAATTCCCAGTAAAACTTTCGTCCGTTTTTTCATGGAATGCTCCCTTTAAAGATATACTTCATGATACCATACCTCACAGATTCGCTGGCCCCACTTCAAAATTTTGATAATAAATTTAATATTTAGCGTTGCTGACGATGGTCGCTAGCAGCTGAGGAAATTTTATTGCTAATTCTTTGGTACGTAAGGTTAAATAACTATGCCGCCCTTCACGGCGCGTACTGATCAGTCCACTTAGCCGTAAATTACGATAATGTTGCGATAAATTGCTTTTCTTACCTAACTCGTTAAACTCGGCACAGCTAACCTCACCTTCTGCAGCAAATAATTGAGCTACGATCGTTAATCGTGTGGGATCGCTTAATGACTTCAAAATTCCCGCCAATGTTATATCGGCTAATTTCGGCACCGGTAAAACTATATTCATATTGATAACACCTCATATAACTAGACTTATTGCTTTCTCATCTGTTTAGTATATACTAAACAAACGAAAAGAAGTGATTTTCATGGATAAAAATGTTCAAACCATTCAAACCTACTTTGAGTTATCCGATATCGCTGCGCATGATAATCAAGCCTTACAGACCATCATTAGTTTATTCGCCGCAGATAGTCAGATCATTCCGGCCTCAGGTTCCCAGGTAAGCAGTAAAGCACAGATTGCGGCCTTTTTCACCAGCTTCTTCACGCGCAATCAAACATTGAAACACGTTTTTCATACTGACCCAACTACAGTTAATTATAAAACTAGTTGGGCGGTTGCAGGAATAAAGAAATCGGGCGCTCTGTTTACACTACAAGGTAATGATTACTATGAATTTGATGCAGCCGGTAAAATCAGTAAACTAATCGTTGCTGCTAACTAATAGTCACCCACACAAAAAATCAAGCGCGCTTAAAACGCGCTTGATTTTTATTTATCCGCGAATGTAACAAGATCGTTGCTTTGCTTATGGCCGCCCATCCGCCATAATAAAGGACAAAAGGAGGCCGGAAAAATGTCACTAGGTCATTCACTATCAGCGGCACGCTTGGCCAAACAGCTGACCCAAGCAGCTGTTGCTAAAAAATTATACGTCACTCGACAAACCGTTTCGCGTTGGGAACAGAACAAAACGATCCCCAATATCTACGTGCTAAAAGACCTCAGTAGTTTATATGAGCTTTCAATTGATGAGCTACTAGCGGAAACGAAGCAAGCCACCCAACAGAAAGAAGGCACCACAAACATGAAGCACATTAATTTCTTAGCCCTGTTTGGCGTCATTTTCTTTAACATGACGCTCTTCTCCGGCGGCGCAATTACCGCAGTTGCATTATTATTGGCATTATGGGTGATCATTGTCGCGTTTATTCTATCCCCAGTCATTGCATTCCTGGTTTACTTGCTAAATTTACAGCAACTTGCCATTATCCAAGTTATCTTGAGCCTATTTTTATTCGTTATCGGCATCACATTACTGCCGCTAGCGCAAAAAATCACTTTTAGTTTATACGAATTTTTCGTCCGCTATATCAAATACAATCAAAAAACGATCTATAATTAAAACTTGATCAAAAAACTAGCGTGGTAGTAAAATCAAATTTTGCTACCGCGCTAGTTTTATTTAAGAAGATTTATTCTTTTGGCTTCAGGACAAAATGTACCGCTAGATAGCCCAACTTGCGAAAAATAAACTATGCTATTTTCTGATAGAATTTACTGACTAATCGTTAACGAGCAATACAAGCTCTAATGAATTTATAGATCGCAACAAAAAGAAGTGCAAGTGTGATCTCCAAAAAGTTACGCTGTATCGTACTAAATACTATGCCTAAAACTAAACAAAATAGCAATAATCCCCATTTTACCTTGTTAGTTAACTTGGATGGTGCCTTCAAACGGCGATAATTATTCCGTGCAATTGATAGCAAGTAAACATTAATGCCAATAATCATCACTAAAACTAAACCGGCCGTGTGACTCCACCTAATGCTGAATAATTCAAAATCTCTAGCTAACAATAATAACAACAGTAATAAATTAACCACATACGACATCAACCAAATTCGCTGCGCCTCTTTTAGTTCGCGTTCCTTCCGTGCTAGATCATCTGCCATTCCGTTATCCTCCTTTAATAATTCATCTAGCGAAAGCTGGTAATAATCACTAAGTGCGATCAAGCTAGCGATGTCGGGATAACTGCGTTCGTTTTCCCAACTAGAAATCGTTTGTCGAGAAACGTGTAGCTCAGCGGCCACGATTTCCTGGGTCACACCTAATTTTTGGCGTGCGCTTTTTAGTTGTGCACCTAATTTCATACCAACCAGCCTCCTATGCCTTGAGAATAACGGCTCCCTATTTAAGATACCAGAAAAGAAAGTCGGCGTGGTGGTTATTCGTGGCTAAGTTTCTAAGCACGTACGCCTAAAGGAGCAAGCGCGATGTCAAGCGCGCTTAATTTAGCAAAAATAAAATAAGACTAAAACTGATAAACAAACTAAGCATAACGGCAAACCCAGCCGTCAGCTGAATTTTCAAATGGTGCCGCTTTGGCGCATCATCTAGTTCAGCAATCACTTCACGTTGGCGACGCAAAATAAGATACATGAACAACCCCGACCCATTTTGCCCACTGGTCGCCAGTAGCCCAGCCAAATGTGGATGAGCAATATTGCGCGCAGCAGCGTCTAAGCGCACTAACCGCCACAATAAGACTTGGCATAAAATCGCATTGACCGCAAAACTGGCGCCAACCACAAACAACAAGGTGATTTTCATTTTGACCCCTCCTTAAATAACCCAAATCGTAAGCACAAATAACCAGCAAACATTTAAAAGTAGTAACGCCACTAATACTAGCGCCCACCAATACTGTAGCGTAAACACCAACCCGATCACTAAAACCAGATTCAGCAGAATCCCCAACGCGATCAAACGCCCAACTTTGACAAAATTAGTGGTATCAATCAAGTTTTTGACCATTTTTTGATCCCCCCTCAACAATTCATCTAAAGATAATTCATACAAATCAGCCAAATGAATGCAACGTTCAATATCCGGATAACTACGCGAATTTTCCCAATTGGAAATCGTCTGGCGGGAAACCTTCAATTTAGCCGCCTCCATTTCCTGCGATAACTGCTGCTGTTGCCGACATTGTTTAAGCCGTTCGCCGATAATCATTGACATTTCCCCCACTTCCTTTGCTTCCAGTGTACGGAATCCGCATAGATTTGCCTAGCAAATAATTTTGACAACCGCGGCTTAATTAAAATGCTAAAATAGACTTACGAATTACGCGGAGGTTCTGCCATGAAAATCATCATCGCACCAGCTAAAAAAATGCGGCTCGACACCGATTCATTTGCCATTGCCGCCTTGCCACAATACCTAGCGGAAACACAACAAATCTTGACTACTATGCGGCAATTATCCTACGCACAATTAAGAAGTTTGTGGGCCTGTAATGAAAAATTAGCCAAAGCCAACTACCGGTCGTTGCAACAAATCAATCTTAAAGAACGATTAACGCCGGCCTTGCTCGCCTTTTCCGGTATTCAATATCAGTACATGGCCCCAGATGTTTTTACCGCCCCTGCATTAGCGTATGTCCAAGCCAACCTTCGGATCCTATCTGGTTTTTACGGTATTTTGCGTCCTTTTGACGGTGTTGTGCCTTACCGTCTAGAAATGCAAGCGCGCTTAAAAGTTGGCCAAAGCCCTAATTTATATGATTTTTGGGGCGTGAAACCTTACCAAGCACTGCAAACAAACACAGAACCGATCATCAATTTAGCCTCCCAAGAATACGCCAAAATCATCCAACGCCACTTACAACCTGACACACCACTGATCGACATTGTATTCGGACACTGGATCGATGGTAAAATTAAGACCCGCGCCACCTTAGCCAAAATGGCCCGCGGCGAAATGGTTCGTTTTATGGCGGAAAATAACATTCAACGGCTCGCTGAATTGCGGCAATTTAACCGGTTAAATTACCAGTTTATGCCAGAGTTAGCGACAAAAACTAAGTTAGTGTTTATAAATGAGGATAGTAAAAAACGTTGACTAGCAAAACTAGTCAACGTTTTTTTAACCTACCTATATAAGTAGCGTTCCCGCTAAGTTTTCCCCTCGTGCTTTTAAGCGCGCTTGAACTTGCGCTTAGGCCATTACTTCAACAAATATTCCAAATACCGATGGGCATCGGCTAGCGTAGTATTCTCACGCCGTAAAAAGGCCCACTCCAACACCAACAACACCGTATTACTGTAATGATCCGCAATCAATTCCAGCGGAACTGGCACCATAGAAAGATCCAAACAATTGTGAATGATCTCCTGCATATTTAATTTAACGTAGTCCGTAAAATTAACCACCATCGGACCGTTCAATGTATTATTTTTTAAAATTTCAGTCAACTTCTGACTATGATCGGTGAACAATTGGTAAACACGATCAAAAAAGATACTTAATGCCTGCTTCGGAGTCATGGCCTGCTCTGGAGTAATTTTTTGAACATCATCTAAATGAATTTCTTGCGTCAACGTGTACCAACAATAATTTACAAGGTCATATTTATCATCAAAATAATTATAAAACGTTGCGCGCGGAAAGTTACTTAACTGACAAATTTCATTAACACTGATCTGTTCAAAGGATTTCTGCGCTAGCAGCTCAAACATTGTGGTCGAAAAAGCCGCTAAAGTTCTCTGCGCCCCGCGAGTCGGCTTCTTGGTTAAATCATATTTCAAAATTCCTGCTCCTTTTTGACACTTTCCTGAATCTGTCCAAATTTTTGCAAATCGCCAATTTTGCGGCTTGTTTTCATCTTGCGCCCACTTTATCATTATCTTTAAACTTTGACAAGTGTCCAACAATTGGCACAAGTCAAAGTAAACTGTAATTAATATCTATAATGGACATACAAAGTCATTGACAAATCAAAATAAATGAGTAAGATGGTTGCATACAAACATTGTAGAATTAGGGGGTTTCAACGCACACTTTCATAAAAGGATTAGATTAAAATTATAGTTGTTTATCACTTTTATGAATTATTTTTCAGTTAAATTTGTGAGAAAGAGATGAGTTATTGTGAAACGTTTCTGGGAACGCCACGTTGGGGCGCTGATCGCCTGGTTAATCGTGATCGTCGTTGCCTTGGTTGCTATGCCCGATACGACGCGACTGATTCGCGAATATGGTCAAACCAAAATTCCCGCTAGTGCACAGAGCCAAGTTGCTTCGGTGATGCAAGATCACTGGGGCCGTGGCCAAGGTAATACGCGGCAGGTCGTGGTTGTCTTCAATAATGGTAGCCAAAAACTAACGACTACACAAAAAAACAATATCGCCCGGACGGTACATAAGTTGCGAACTAATAAGCAGCAATACCATATTAAAGCCGTCACGGCGGCCAATGATAATTCGGCTACCCGTAAGCAGTTGATTTCTAAAGATCACTCAACCCAGTTAGTTCAATTGATGGTCAGCAAGAAAGATACTGTGCGCAAGATGAACGCTGACATCACTAAGGCAGCCAAAACTACCGGTGTTAAAACTTATATTACCGGTAGTGATATTTTAAATGACGACTTCAGTCAAGCAACTGAAGAAGGGCTCAAGAAAACCGAAGTTATTGCGGCGGTCTTTATTTTCATTGTCTTGATCATCGTCTTCCGTTCACCGATCGTCCCATTGATTTCTTTATTGACCGTTGGTATTTCCGTAGTGACGTCGCTGAGTATCGTCATGAACTTAGTCGATTGGTTCCAATTCCCGCTATCATCATTTACACAAGTGTTCATGGTGGTCGTGCTATTCGGGATCGGTACCGACTACAATATTCTGCTATATGATCAATTCAAGGCTGAGCTTAGTTCGGGGCTAGATTCAGTGGCAGCCACGCGTAAGGCGCGGCGGATTGCTGGCCGGACCATTTTGTACAGTGGTTCGACCATTCTGATCGGCTTCACGGCGCTGTCGTTGGCTAAATTCTCCGTTTATCGCTCGGCCGTCGGGGTCGCTGTCGGGGTCGCCGTCTTATTGCTAGTGCTCCTGACACTGAATCCATTTTTCATGGCCACCTTAGGCGCGCGCATGTTCTGGCCGATCAAGAACTTCGATGGTGGTAGCAACAGCAAATTGTGGCACGGTTTATCCAAACATTCCGTTCTGCATCCCTTCATTGCACTTGGTTTGGTACTTTTAGTCACGTTACCCTTCTTATTCACTTACAGCAGCCAGCTTAACTACGACACGCTAGATGAATTAAGCGATAGTTTGCCAGCTAAGCAAGGCTTCAAAGTCGTTCAGCAGCATTTCTCGAAAGGAACGGCTGAACCGTCAACTTTGTACATTAAAACTAATAAGAAGCTGAATCAGGAACAATATTTAAAGGTGATCGATCAGGTCACCCGCAAATTACAAAAGGAAAAAGGCGTTAAAACAGTGGCCTCGGTCACCCAACCAAGTGGCAGCAAAATCAAGGCCTTGTACGCCAATCAACAATTAGGCACGGTAACCAGTGGTATGAAAACAGCTGGTAAAGGTCTAAAAACAGTTAATAGTGGCTTGACCAAGGCCAGCAATAAGCTAGGTCAAAGCAACATGTCCAGCGGCCTGAGCGGTGTTCAACAGTTGATCAGTGGAACGAATACCTTAACCACTGGTAGTCAGCAGTTGACCAGCGGTACGGGCCAACTAGCAAGCGGTGCGACAACTCTAAGTAACAGTCTTGGTACATTGAATAGCTCCACCGGAACTTTAGCTGCCGGAGTGAATCAATTAACCAGTGGTGCCTACGTGTTGCAAAATGGCCTTGGCCAATACACCACAGGGGTCGGCCAACTTAACAGCGGTTTATCCCAGTTGGCTGGCAGTTCTGATCAGGTTACCAGTGGTGTCCAAAGCCTAGTCAGTCAAAGCAGTCAGTTGCCTCTAGCGGTGGCCGGTTTGACTGCCTATAATAATGGTATCGCCAGTGGGGTGACGCAGATCAATAGTGCGTTGGCCGCTAATCAATCAAAACTAGCCGCCTTAAGTAGCGCCCAAACACAGCTACAAAGTTTAAGTAGTCAAAGTGCGGCGCTGAAAAAAGAAGTTGCTCAAGCGCAAACGATCGAACCGCAGCTGGATAAAATGCTCACGTTATTAGATAGCTTACAAGCTGCGAAAACGCAGATCAGTAGTTTGCAGTCGGCCGCAACTTCATTGGAGCAGACCCAAACAACACTAAAAAGTGCTTTGACGCAGATCGGTACGCGTGATACCGCTGCGGCAACAGCGGATAAATCAGTTATCGCTGCCGCACAAAAGATCGTAGCTGATTCTTCTGCCACCGCTGCATCGAAGGCCCAAGCCGAAACGATCATCAAAACAGCGACGGCCAGTTTAACTAATAATTTAGCCGCTAACGGTACGACCTTAACGGCGCTACAAAAATCTGCTAGCCAAACGTCATTACCTGATCTATCTGGCTTAACGACCTTAGCTAACCAGTTACCAAGTGATAGCGATATTAGCAGCTTAAAGACTGAATTAACGGGCATGAAAACCATGCTCGCCGACGCCAATAAAATGCTAAGCCAGACTAGTAATTTGACCAGTGCGACTAGTGGCCTTAGTGCACTACAAAGTCAGATGACAACTTTGACCCAGTCCCTAGCGCAATTACAAACTGCCGCCAATCAAGCTTCCAGCGTTGCCACCCAATTGAACGCTGGTGTTAACGGTAGTGGCGTCGATACAACTAACCAAAGCACGATCAACGCCACCATCGGCCAATCACAAATGGCTAGTCAGATCAGTCAATTAGCTGCCGGCTTAAATCAATATACCAGCGGCGTTGACTCTGCTGCTAGTGGGGCCAGCCAATTGAATGCCAACTCCGCCGCTTTAACTAGTGGCACCAGTCAGTTAGCCGGTGGCTTAGGAACCTTAAATGGCCAGATCCCAGCCTTGACAAGCGGTGTTAGTCAGTTAAGCAGTGGCGCCAGCCAATTAGCCAGTGGTGCTAGTCAATTAAATGCTAAAGCACCACAATTGACTGCCGGTTTGATCCAAGTCAATAATGGTCAGAAAACAATGTACACCACTTTACAAGGCTTAGTTAGTCAAATGCAGACCTTGCATAACGGCTTAGTTAGCGCTAGTGGTGGCATCACTAAGATCAACAAAGGTGTTTCCAGTGCCGATAGTTATTTAACCGGCTTAAAGGGCTCCGCAGCGGCGAATAATTTCTATATTCCAGCTAATGTCCTTAAAGGTAAAACCTTTGCGGCAGCGATCAAGTCCTATATGTCAGGTAACAAGCACACCACTAAGTTAACCATCGTGTTGAACACAAATCCAAGTTCAGCGAAGTCGATGGCGCGAATCGATTCACTCCAAAGTGAAGTTCAAAACGAACTAAAAGGAACGCCACTTTCCGGTGCAAAAGTTGCTATCGGTGGTCAAACCGCCTCGATCTCTGACACGCACCATATTGCCAGCAGCGACTTCACGCGGACAGCGGCAATTATGTTAGTCGGTATTTTGTTAGCCTTGATCGTTATCACCCGGTCGATCCTACAACCGTTCTACATTCTAGGTACCCTATTGTTGGCCTACGTCACTTCCTTAAGTTTGACACGCTGGTTCAGTGCTGCAGTCCTTGGGCAAAGCATGTTGACCTGGAATACACCGTTCTTCTCCTTCGTCATGTTAGTGGCGTTAGGGGTCGACTACAGTATCTTCCTGATGATGAAGTATCGGGAGTATGGGCTTACCGACGGCACCCCAAGCACGCGAATCATTGCCGCTTCAGGTGTGATCGGCGCCGTGGTTATTTCCGCCGCGATCATCCTTAGTGGGACCTTCGCCGCTTTGATTCCATCTGGTGTCCTCACCTTGATCCAAGTTGCGTTAGCCGTCATTATTGGTTTGATCATTTTGGTGATCATCTTACCAGTCGTTATTTCCAGCTTGATCCATTTAACTTATCCGTTAAAAGATAAGTTGGACGACAATCTTAAGAAACGTAAACATTAATGCAGTTCTAGGTTGGCAGTAACCGTTAAAATAATTGCAAAAGCTTAACCAGCCTGCTGCAGATTAAAAACGTGCCCCTGAAATCAAGTTTGATTTCAAGGGCACGTTTTTTGGGTTCAAATAAACTGTTCGATCGTAGCTAAAACACCATCATGGTCATTATCCGCTGCCGTCACATTAGGTGCTTGGCGGCGGAAAGTAGCCGCCGCATTTTTCATAGCAAAGCCGTAGGGCGTGGCCGTCAGCATGGCCAGATCATTTTCGTTATCGCCGAAAGTCAGCATTTCATCATCAGCGATATGGTAACGCTGCTGCAGCTTATGCAGCCCAGTCAACTTATCAATACCGGTATTACCAATCAATTCAGTGTTAAAGCCGGAATTTTGGCTCATCAGCGTCGCTGGTAGCGCAGCGCGCAATTGCTTGACCGCCGTTGCATAATCCAACTGTGGTGCAAAGGTCAAACTGATCTTAGTGAGCTGATCGTGGACCTGTGCCGCCGAAATCGTGGCCAGATCATCCACCTTTTCCAACGCATAATAGTACCGGTGAATATTGCGATACGTGGTAGGTGAGATCTGCCGATCAATATAAGTTTTGCTCAAACCGGAAACGGTTCGCTGCACGATCGCATTAGCCGGAAAATCCTGCCGCATGATCGCAAAAGTCTGCGCTAAATCGGCGGGTTTGATCGCATCGACGGCCAGCAATTCAGTACCACTATGAACGATCGCACCGTTTTGCGAAATGAAATCTAGTTCATTTTTAACTGCAGCAAACTGGCTTTGCAGCCGCTGATATTGCGAACCGCTGGCCACAACAAAATGAATGCCCGCCTGTTTGATCCGTTTAAATAACGCCATAAAGTGGTGTTTATCGTACGTGTCCTGCTGATTTAGAAAAGTGCCATCCATATCGACGACCACCATTTTAATACTCATTTCTTACCATCCCTTATGCACCAATTTTTCCATTTATTCAAATCATCTGTTTTTAGTATAGCAAATCAGCGGCTAAAAAAATAACCGCCGCGCATCAACTTCAACGAATTGATGCACGGCGATCATTGAAAACGTAACTTTATACAAAATGATACTGGCGATTGCGCAGTAAAACACCGATCACGATCGCCACGCCGATCAATGTGACCACCACATCGATTTGAAAAACCCGCAGGACGCTTGCAGCAGTATCGTTGATAATAAAGCTGGAAACAAACGGTCCAACAAAGTAAGTTAGCGCGGTGGCAAAACTGTAGTAACCGGTCACTTTACCTTTTTGCAATGGGAAATACTGAGTCAATACCGTAAGCCCTAGTTGCCAGATCCCGCCAGCTGCGAAGAAGCCGATCACGATACTGGTCATGCGTAAAACCAATAAGCTGGGAGCCACTACTAAAAGCAGCAAGAAAACCAGCGAGATCGTAGAATAATACAGCACTAAATGCAGCGGACGGATCTTGGTCACCAATATTGAGGTAATAAATACCGAGATCAGCGATGAACTAGCGTACCAAGAAATTAACCCTTTCGCAACATCACTATTTAGACCTAAAACGGTGATCCCAAAATTAGGAACGTATTGCGAATAAATATAAAAGGTAAAGGAAATGGTAAAGCCAAGGACGATCAATGCGCTGCCGTCAATGGCCATACTCGGTTTATTCTGCGTTAATGGTTGGGCGGCTGGTGTAGCTGTTTGCTTCGCCGGTGCTGGCTTAGCCGTCTGCGGCGCAAACGTGATCTTGATAATGCAGAGAATGTCGACCACGATCACTAAGGCCATCACGACCAGCGTAAATTTAGCGTCGGGAACCAGCGCCACAATAAACGGTAATACAAATTGTGCCAACGACATCGCGGCCTTATTCAGCGAATTCATACTAGCCGCATGACTGCCAAAAGCATCGGTCAATGCCGGATAACTGGAAGCATCATCAAATGAATTGGTGACCCCTAAGAACAAAGCGAAGATCGCGGCCATGATCAGATCAGTACTAAACGCCAAACCAAGTAGGAAAACGATCGTTGCGCCCATTCCCACCAACATGGTCGGCTTACGCCCTAAACGATCGGATAAAGCCCCCGCAAAGAGCACCGTGACCAAACGGCCGATCCCGATCATCGCGATCACCGTTGAGATCCCAGCAACATTAGTATGCCATAATCTTTGAAAGTTAGAACTGTATTGCGAAATAATGATCGTTGCCATCCCGAGAATGGCGTAATTGACGTAGATTCCTGCCGCTAATGGTATAAACCGTTTTTTCATTTTGTTAACCTCGATCCAGCATCCTCATGGCCACTGCTTAGGCGGTCACACCAACAGATTCTCGTTTACTACGTTTAACGAATAGTGCAAAAGCGATTCCGATCAAAGTAATGACCACGTTTAATAAAATGATCAACCGCGGGGCATTACTACTAAATGTACTGGTAATATAGGCAGCTAACGATAAGACGGCGTAGTTAGCCACACTGGAGGCGATCATAACCAACGAAGTTGCCGTTCCTTTGCTGGTCGGGAAAAACTCGATCGTTGTTGACGTGGCCAATTGTAGTACCCCACCAGCCGCCGAATAACCAATCACAAAGCTGCCAATGTACAAAATAACTGGCTGCTGAATGAAATAACATAATAATAACATAACCACAGCAATACTAGGATACAAAACCAAAACAGTAGTTTCCTTGATCCCCATATGAATCAACTGGGCAGTGACTAACACAGCCAAGGCCGCACCAGCCGCGTAAAACGACTGTAAAACACTGGGATCCTTAATCCCGTAGCTAGTCCCTAATTCTTGGTTACAATTTAGCCACAACATGAAGGTGGTCGAACTGGTAAAACCGATCAAGATCGCAGCGATCGCGCCCGCAGAAAAATGCATGCGCGCTTTTTTTGCCGGTTTAGCAGACGTTGCGGCTTGGGCTTTATTTTGAACCGGAAACGGCAAGAATAACAGCGAAACAGCTGCGACTAACATGGCGATGCCACAAATAACAAAAATCGTGTGGTAAGAAAATTTTGCCATGGCGATCCAACCAATGAAAAACGGCAATAAGAACTGGGCAGTCACGATCGAAAATTTCGTGAATAAATTGGCGATCGACGCTGACTTGGGAAACATTTCCATTAAGCTAGGTGAAACACAAGTGTCCAAAAAGGAATTGGCTACCCCGTTTAAAATCCCGATGGCGTAAGCAAGCCAGAAGCTTTTACTAAAAGCGATCCCGAAGAAGAAGCCCGCGTACAACAAGACCCCGATCAAGCCACTGACCCGGCGACCGAACTTATCAGAAACCGGCCCCGAAAACGGATAGGCGATCAAGCGCCCTAAACCAAAGGCTGCGATCACAGAAACCACCATACTGACGTTAACCACTCCAGAAGATAGCGTCTGAGCACCCCATGCCTTTGCAAACTCAGTTTTATACTGACTAAGCACAGAGGACGCAATGCCTAACATGGCGTAAGAAAAATATAAAATCAACGCAGTTGGTAAATATTTTTTAGAATTTTCCATAATCAACTACTCCTGACTGAAAAAGAGTTGGCCAACTTCCTTAACTGGCATTGTTTCACCTGTGTAAAGCTTGAATGCAGCGGCACCTTGCCATAATAACATACCGCGACCACCGATCACGGTAGCCCCTTTGGCTTCAGCATCTTGCATCATTTTCGTTTTATCGGGACTGTATACTGTGTCCGTTACAACTAAACCAGGCCGGAACACGGAAGTATCCGCAATATTAGTGGCGTCAACATTAGGTGTCATCCCTACTTTAGTGGCATTACCGAAAATATCACTGGCACCGATCAAACGGTATAAATTCGCGGTATCGGCAATATCGTTAACCGTCACTTTGCAAGCTGGCACGCTAGCCATAATTTTATTAGCGGTTTGTTCCGCATTACCGAAAAAGGCATCTTTCGGATTAAAGATGTTGATCTGCTTGGCACCATCTAAAGCAACTTGAACGGCGATCGCAGTTCCAGCGCCGCCAGCACCGAGTAACGTGATCGTTTTGCCTTTAACGTCGACCCCATGCTGCTTCAAATTAGCTACATAACCAGCACCATCCGTATTATGACCGGTAAGGACACCGTTATCATTAACGATCGTGTTGACCGCCCCAATCAACTTCGCGGCTGGCGATAGTTGATCAACTAATTCGGCCGCCTTTTGTTTACAAGGCATGGTAACATTGGCGCCACGCATGTTAAACAACCGCATTGTGTCCAAAGCTTGTTTCATTTCGGCCGCCTGAATGTCAAACGCCAAGTAAGCATAATTAATGCCACTGTGCGCAAAACTATAATTGTACATGGCTGGCGAGCCAGAGTGACCAACTGGCGAACCAAACAAACCTAACATAACGGTATGACCATCAATTCTTTTTTCCATAAAATATCACCTGTTCAATTAAATTCAGGTTCGGCTATTTTCCAGCTGCAGCCTGTTGCTGTTCGTATTCTTGATATTCTTTAACTGGCATTTCTTGACCAGCAAATAATTTATAACCGGCGGCACCTTGCCATAACAGCATGCCTTTACCAGGAGCAGTTTGGCAGCCGATTTTTTCAGCATCTAAGATCAACTTCGTTTTTAAAGGACTATAAACGGTATCGGCGACAACTAGATCCTTGCGTAAGAAGCTGGGGTCGATCAATGATTGCCCATCTAACGGTTTCATGCCGACCACCGTTGCGTTGACCAAAATATCCGCATCAGCGATCTCTGCTTTTAATTTTGCCGTATCCGCTAATGGGTACGCATTGACGATTACTGTTGGTGCTGCCTTTTCGATCTTTTTAACGGTTTCTTGCGCCCGTGGATAAAATTCATCATCCCGGTTGAAGATCGCTAGCTCGCGGGCACCATCCAGAGCACTTTGAACTTGTAAAGCGGTCGCGGCGCCACCAGCTCCGAGAACCACTAGTTTTTTACCTTTAACATCGATCCCGTGTTCCTTTAAATTACGAACAAAGCCGATGCCGTCGGTAATGTGGCCGGTGATATGGCCGTTATCGTTGACGAATACATTGATCGCGCCGATGATCTTTGCGGCAGGCGATAATTCATCGACTAACGTTGCGGCGATATTCTTGCAGGGCATGGTGATGTTGCCGCCGCGAACTTTAAACAAGCGAATGGCAGCCATTGTTTGCGCCATTTGTTCTTTTTGAACATCAAAGGCAAGATAAGCGTAATCTAAGCCTTGTTTCTGGAAGCTAAAATTATACATGGCCGGTGAGCCAGAATGGCCGACTGGCGAGCCAACTAAACAATAGAGTCCGGTAGTTCCTGAAATTCTTTTTTCCATGATAGGTTCGACCTTTCATTATTAAGTTCAATTTGTCACGAACTTAACCAAAAAATTGGAGCTATCCAACATATCAATAGCTCCAACTAAATGCTTTAGTCGTGGTAAAAGTTGCGGATCTAACGACGATCGTTGTCGCAATAGTAATTATTTTTACTGATTATTTCTTAGCTGGTTGATGATGCGCAACTGCATATTCGCGGCGGCCACCTGGCTTAGGAATTTGATCACCCATCATGATGCCAAAGCCACCTTCAACCGTGACTTCGCCACCATTAGTGTAATCAGAACGATCACTTGATAGATACAAAACTGTATTCGCAATGTCATCTAAAGTCCCGATACGCTTGCTAGCCGTTAACTTCTTACGACCAGCTTCAACCTTAGGATCGGAATAAAAGTCAGCAGATAATGGTGTTTTAACTAAGCATGGTAAGACGCAGTTACTGCGAACGCCATATTCGCCCCATTCAGCAGCGATCTGCCGTGATAACATGTTAACGCCGGCCTTAGTTGTACTATAAGCACCACTGTAAGTTTCTGGGAAACGGGAAGCGATCGTTGAAATGTGAACCATTGTGCCCTTATGCTGCTTGATCATCACTTGACCAAAACGTTGGGAAACTAGGAAGTAACCTGTCAAGTTAACGTTCAACGCCATTTTCCATTCGTCTAAACGCAGGTCCTCCAATGGTGAGAAACGTAAAATTGCGGCGGTGTTGACCAATACATCAACGCGGCCAAAATGATCGACAACTGCTTTAACGGCCGCATCAACTTCAGCTTCATCCGTTGTATTACATTTAACGGCTAAGGTATCAACATTGTATTTAGCATGTAATTCCTTCGCCCGTGCCTCGGTTTTATCGGCGATCATATCGACTAAGGCAATTTTTGCCCCTTGTTTTGCGTATTCTTCAGTAAATTTAGTGCCCATGCCACCGACAGCGCCAGTAACAACGACAACTTTATCTTCTAAACCTAACCAACTATCACTCATAAAAATAGTACCTCCTGAATTAATAACTTATTTTAAAATTTCTGGCCATGCTGCTTGTAGTACTTTAACTGTGTTGTCGTAAGTGTATTTAGCGACCCAATCAATTCCTTTGTCCATATAACCATCGGAAATCACTTCAACACCGACAACTTTAGGATCAACGCCAGCCGCCTTGATCATTTTAACGAAGGCAACGGTGTCAGCCGTACCAACACCAGGGGCTAAGCGATCATGCATGGATTCGTCCCGCAAAATTGTTTTTGCATATGGCCGTTGGTAAGCATCATCGATTTGAATGGAAATCACTTTCTTGGCTTGCTCCTTGGTCAATAAATCATAAGATTGGTTAGCGCGAACCCAATGCCAAGTGTCCAACAGCATCATTGCGTTGTCACAGTCAGCGGCTTGCAATACTTTCCAAGTTTTATCCAAGTTAGGTAAACCACTGTAAGGCATTGGTTCCAAGGCAATGATCAAATTACCTGCTCGGCTGCATAATTCCTTTAATTTCTCCGCGGTTTTTTCAACGGAATAAGTTTCCATCAAACCGGTATTGATATGTTTAACACCGAACAAGTCGCACATATGGAAGCAAGCTTGTTCCTTATATTTTTGTTCATAAGAGCGTGGTTCTTCACACCATTGCACGATATATTCAACTTCGGTACAACGTAATTCATATTTCTTCAATAAAGCTAAAATATCAGCGTCAGTTAAGCCTTCATTTAAAGCATCAACATAAGTTTCAGCTCGCAAACCGATACCATCGTAACCAGCTTCGTGTGCTGCTTTACACCGTTGTTCAAATGTACATTGATCGCCTAAAGTCCATGAACTGATCGTAATTGGATGTGCTTGTGCCATTATAAATTCCTCCTATTTGATTGCTTTTAATTTCACATGAATTAATTTACAAACTCAGTGTAAGCGCTAATCAACCAACCGTCTAATTGATAATCATCGACTAATCTATAGATAAAAGCTATAATTAAGCGAGGTAAAGAATAGAAAGAGGCTATTAATCATGAATCTCTATCATCTACGCTACTTTTCAGTATTAGCTGAGACCGAGAACTATACCCAAGCCGCCAAGATGTTAAGTATTACACAACCTAGCCTGAGTAACGCCATTCATTCACTGGAACAAGAAGTTCACGTTCAATTATTTGCCAAACAAGGCCGCAACGTCTATCTAACCCCTGCTGGACACCAGTTCGTCCAACAAGTCGATCAGGCGCTGGCTATTTTAGATCGCGGGGTTGCGGAAATTCAGCAAAGCACCCAGCGTAATACATTGATCAAGGTCGCTGGTTTACGGACACTAAGCACTAAATGGTTGCCTAATACTGCGCACAATTTTTTAGCCGCTCATCCGGAAACCGACACTCGCTTTAAGTTTTCCAACGATACCGGCTTATCTCCAGACATTATTGCTAATTTGCGTGAAGAAAAATACGATGTTGCCTTCTGCTCCAAAGTAGATGATCAAAACGATATTGACTACTTTCCGATTGCTGAACAAGAATTAGTCGTGATCACGCCACTAGATCACCCATTAGCAAAAAAGAAAGCGATCACGTTAACCGAAACTTTGCCCTATGACCAAATCACTTTTTCGACACGTAGCGGCTTATATCCAGTTATGCAACGCCTTTTTTCTGAATGCGGTGGCCAACCAAACAGTGCCTACTCGATCGAAGAAGATCAGGCGGTGGCTGGCTTAGTCGCAAATAATTTTGGCATTGCGGTGGTGCCGAATATGAGTAGTCTGAAAACCATGCCGATCAGGATCATCCCGTTAACTTTTCCTAAGTGGAAACGGGTTTTTTACATGGCAACGTTGAAGCAACACTATTTGACCCCGGCGGTTCAGCAATTTGTTGATTTTGTCAAAGCACAGCGTCAGCAGTGATCAAGCGCGCTAGAAAGCGCGCTTGATTTTAAAAAGCCCGTTAAACCGTTAGCCTTAACTAACGCTTTAACGGGCTTTTTAATTCACTTAATCAGTTTTGCAAAATTCGGCGGACATCTTGTTGCAACGCCGGTACTACCGTTGTTGTAAACCAAGTATTTTTATGCAACCAGCCATAATTCAACGGTGAGGGATGAACCAGTGGAAAATAAGCCGGTAAATAGTCCGTGTAGTGGTGCACCGTTGCGGTCAAGTTTTTTTGTCGCGTTTGCTGTAAATAATATTTCTGCGCGTATTGCCCGATCAATAACGTTAATTGTACTTTAGGCATCAACGCTAATAACGGTTCGTGCCACTTTTCGGCAAAGCCTTTGCGCGGTGGTAAATCACCGTGGGCACCTTTACCGGGATAGTAAAAATCCAATGGCATGACACCAACCTTACCGGAATCATAGAATTCCGCCTTCGTGACGCCCATCCACTCACGTAGCCGGTCACCGCTGGGATCATTCCAGAAAACCATCGACTCCTGCGCCTTGCGACTTGGCGCCTGACTGATGATCAAAATCTCTGCTGTCGGAACCACGTGGTACAAAGGCTGGATCCCTTGGGCGGTGAATGCTTTATTTTGTGGATCAGCCTGAATTGCGGCGAAAATTTGCGCTGCTGTTTGCATCGTATCACCCTTCTTACATTAATTAATTTTATTACCCGATCGAAAATCCTGCAAATCAGATAAACCGTTACAGCTGCTTTTAGGCTGCGAGCACAAAATCAATATGCGGAATATTATCTTCAAGATAAACCGCTGAAACCGGCTTAAAGCCAAATGACATGTAGAAGGCCTTCAGATAACTTTGTCCAGCAATTTTTATAGCTTGGTCAGGAAAATAGCGCTTAGTTGCTGCAATCGTTGCTGTCACCAGCTGACGGCCTAATTGCTGGCCCCGAAACGCCTTTACCACCAAAACCCGGCCAAAACTAATATGAACATTGTCTTGATGCGGAATAATTCTAGCGTAAGCAGCTAACTGATCCTGCACTTTCAACATAACGTGCAGCGCCGTATAGTCCTGATCATCGACCTCTTGATACGGGCAATTTTGTTCAACCACAAATACTGCTGTGCGGGCTTTTAAAATATCCAGTAATTCAAAGTTAGTTAACTCGCTGGTTTTTTTGATTATTAATTTACTGTCATCCATTATTTTCCTCCATCATAAATATTTACTAGCTTCGCGCACCGCCAAGTTGCTTAACTGATACGTGTTTAAAAATTGCAGCACCCAGTCTGGTGCGAACTTGCTGTATTGGCGTAGCGCCCAACCGATCGCCTTTTGAATAAAAAATTCATCGGTGTACTGATCGAATAAAATGGCTTGCGTCAACAGATCAGTATCCACCTGCGCTTTTTCCTTAAGTTGCAGCGTGATTGTGATCCGCCGTTCCCACAAGTTAGGACTTTGGTAAAAAAGCTGAAAAATCGCGGCTTTCTGTTCAGGATGGCGCTGAATATATTTACCGAAAATAGTGCCCCAATGATCAACACTGTCCCACCAGCTTTTCTGGGTCACGAATTGTTTAAAAATGACGATATCGGCCAACTGCCAGCGGCGAACGTTATATTCGGCCAGATCCAGCGCCAAGTACTGATACTCCCGCGGCGCACGCGCATATAGTGCCGCGATCCACGCGTGGACCGTCACTAGCTCAACTTTGCGACTAGCCTGTAAAACTGGTTTACTTTGCGCCTTTCTAACTGGTGATTTAAGGCCGAGAAACAGGAACCGATTTTTCATATACCGTGCCATTGCGGGTGCAACTGCCGGATCACCAATAAATTCAAAATTAAGTTTTTGATCGACTGTCATGATCGTTCCCCCAAAATAAAAAGTAAGTAACAAAAGTATAATCCTTTCGCTACTTACTGTGATCATTTAATTTAAA
The DNA here is from genome assembly GCF_005405165.1 of Loigolactobacillus binensis. Classification (GTDB taxonomy): domain Bacteria; phylum Bacillota; class Bacilli; order Lactobacillales; family Lactobacillaceae; genus Loigolactobacillus; species Loigolactobacillus binensis. Next base: position 38,463 of record NZ_BJDN01000001.1, on the reverse strand, counting down.
AGTTGTCGTTTTTTAAATTTCAAAGTCATGAGGCAACTGGCCAAAACAAAAATTGCGGCGATTAAATAAGTACTTTTAATGGCCTGCAGTGAACCCAACTGGGTCGCAACTTTCAAGCTGTGCTGTCCCATTAAGTGGGCAATATTATTTTTCTCCAGCACACTCATGATCCCGATCAATAATGCTGTCCCGAATGACCCTGCCACCTGTCTGATCGTCGTATACATCGCTGAGCCATCCGGAATGATCGCTTGCGGCAATGCGTTGAAGGCTTCCGTTTGAATCGGCATGGTCACCACTGATAATCCTAACTGACGAATAGCCTGCGCCGTGGTAATAAAGGTAAAACTGGAATGCAGCGTCACGCGGCTAAGCAGCAGCGTACCGATCAATAACACGATAATACCGCTAAAAGACAAATATTTCGCACCCCATTGGTCATACATTCGGCCACTGATCGGCGACATGATCGCGATGATCACCGCACCGGGCAACATCGCCAAGCCTGAATAGACGGCGCTATAATGCATGATATTTTGCATATATAGTGGTAATAACAGCATCCCACCATACAAGGCCATCATCAAACAGGCATTGACGATCACGGCAATAATGAAATTATGATTTTTAAAAACCGCAAAATTCAGTAATTTATCCTTGATGTGAACTTGTTGGTAAACAAAAAGCGCCACAATTATGGCTCCGAAAACGCTAAAACCCAGCACTGCTTTAGACAGCAATGGGTCACTACCGGCGTTGCTGAACCCTAACAAAAGTGATCCTAAACCGATACTCGAAAGAATCACACCACTCCAATTAAGCTTTAACTTAGCCGTTGCCCCTAAATTCCGTAACATAAAAGTTGCAAAAATAATATCAAGAATGATCAACGGCGCGATCATATAAAACAAGGAACGCCAATTATACTGTTCGACTAAATAACCGGAAACAGTTGGTCCTAATGCTGGCGCAAAATTTAACGCTAGGCCAACCCAGCCCATCGCAGTTCCCCGTTTATCCGCTGCATACATATTCATGATCGACACGTTCATTAACGGTGCGATCACACCGGCTCCAGCTGCTTGGATCATCCGGCCACTGATCAAAATAAAATAAGTTGGCGCGATCCCAGCTACGATCGTTCCGAAAGCAAACACACCCATAGCACTTAAATAAAGCTGCCGCGTCGTAAAACGTTGAATTAAATAGGCCGTCAAGGGCACCATGATCCCATTGACCAACATATAACCATTAGACAACCACTGTCCTTGGGCGGCAGAAATACTGAAGGAGCGCATAATGCTAGGTAGTGCCACATTCATCAATGTCTGGTTTAAGTAGGCCAAAAAGGTCCCCATAACCAAAACTAACATGATCCGTTGATTACTTTCTGCTTTTAACTTACTCATTGTTTGATGCCCGCCAACTTTTTCAACAACTCAGTTTGAGTCGCCAAAAGCGCAGTTAACTCAGCACCATCTATTTCACTAACCGGTGCCAGTTTTTCCCAAAAGTCAGCATAAGTGGCGGCGTATTTCTGCTGGCCTTTTGCCGTTGGTCGAATATTGATTTTACGCTTGTTCAGCGGATCGCGTTCCTTAGTGATCAAGCCTTCGGTTACCATCCGGTCAACGATTCCCGATGTTGTACTGTTGCCAAGTCGTAAAGCGTGAGCCAATTCCTCCAACGAACTAGGATTTTTTGTTGTCAATGCACCTAAAGCAATCACCCAAGTTTCAGTTAGTTGTTGCTTCGCCGCCTGATAATAAAAAATACGCCGCGTTTCTTTGCGCAGTGAACGTAATGATAGAATAAGCGCCTTGATCTGTGCCTCGCTATTCAATGTAAATCCCCTAACCTTTCGTATCCGAACTGTTCGTATACGAATAATACTACGCGTTTCGCCAAAAAGTTTCAAGACTAGTGACCTTTCAAATACGCTGCCTGTGGGTCATCATGAAAATAACCACTAAAAATAGGCGCTTACTTGTTAGCTATTCATCTAAAAAGCACCAGCACTAGTTATTCTCTTGTTGTTGCATTAACGTTAATTCAAATTGCCGTTCGCGTGTCACGGCCGCAAAATCACCTGGCCACAAGCAATTAACTAATGCGATCGTAAAGTCGGCCGCGATCAGTGCATGCCGCTTAATGTGGGGGGTTAGCGCTAATTGATGAAAAATGCGCTAAACCGCTTTGCTCACTGGGTCAGTTGCAACTAAAAAAGCTTTTTAACCTACCCTAAAACCTTAGCTGGTCCGCTATAATTTTAACGCGTCTTAATCCCGCAATGACTATTTGACCAACAAAAAATCATGGATCAAAGCAACCACATCTTGCTGGGTCAATTGGTGCGCCGGTATTTCATCTAAAGCCACTGCCAACGCATAATTCATAATGAGCGAAAAAACACCAGCGGCTAAAAACTCCGAATAATACGGTTTGACGACCTTCAATTCTTGATAGTGCTTAATTAACTTAAATAGCTGAGCAAAAAAAGTATCTTCACTGATTTTAGGCAGTAATGGGCGCATATTCGGTTGATCACGAAACAGCGCCAACACCCGCATCGTATCAAAATCAGTCAAACTAAACTGGATCATTGCGTTGATCAGACCATCGATTTGGACTAAGGGCGCTGCAGTAGTATCAAGTAGCGGCGCTAAAGCCGCGATCAATTTTTGCTGATGATATTTAAAAACCGCTAACAATAGCGTTTGCCGGTTTTCAAAATAGCGGTAAATATTCGACTGCGCCGTTTTTGCTTGTTTAGCCACCTTAACGGTCGATGTGCCAGCGAAACCTTGCGCAATAATTAAATCTGTCGTCGCCAGAATAATATTCTGCCGTAATTGCTCGTTTTTTAATTTCATTTTGCACCTCACTCACCCATAATTATACGCTAACTAATTGACAAGTGATAATGCTATCTCTTATAATAAATGCAAATCTAAAAGAGATAGTTCTATCTCTTAAAAGGAGTACAAAATGACAAAAATAGCAATTATCACTGGCGCATCCTCCGGTATTGGCAAGCAAGCAGCGCTAACCTTCCAACAGGCGGGCTACACTGTGATCGGCGGCGCGCGTAATATTGAGCACGATTCTGAATTAAAAAATTCAGGTATTGTGACCCACCCACTAGACGTTACCGATCACGCCAGCAATCAGGCCTTTATTCAGTATGTGCTGACTAACTATCACCGAATCGACGTCTTGGTCAACGCTGCCGGTTACGGTTCTTTTGGCGCTTTAGAAGAAGTGCCCCTTAGCGAAGCCAGAAATCAGCTGGAAGTTAATTTGCTAGGCATTGTGGACCTGATCCAGTTGACGATTCCAACAATGCGCCAGCAAAAAGCCGGCAAGATCATCAATATTTCCTCGCTAGCTGGTCAAAGTTACTCCGCCTTAGCCGGTTGGTATTATATTTCCAAGCATGCCTTAGAAACCATGAGTGACGTTTTGCGTTTGGAATTGAAACCATTTGGCATTGACGTCGTGATCGTTGAACCTGGGATCACCGCCACTAATTGGGCCCAAGTGACCAATCAGCATTTACTACAAGTTACGCCAGAAAACTCGCCCTATCGGCAATTAGCTGAAAAGCAGGCGCAAATGATCACGCAAGCAACCCAAACCGCACAAGAAGTGGCCGCCGTCATTCTTAAAGCCGCCCAGGCGCAACGACCAAAAATTCGCTACCAAGTAAAATTCCTCGACAAATTGGCCATGAATTTAGTCCATTTTGTGGGTTACCGCCTGCAGGACTGGAGCGCCAACCGCATGCTACGCTAACGAGAAGGGACACGGCCAGTTATTGCGTCTAAATATTCTCCGCTGGGTCAGTCGCTAACAAATTCTCTCCTTTTGTCACTTAGTCGTTGTAAATAATTGTCCTGCGCAAAAATTGGCGGTATACTCTTCCCAATCAAAGCCGTTGCGACCGTAACACGACTAATTTTAAAAACAAATATTGCCTTATGACAGGAGAAAATTATGTCAACAAAAAAAGTAATTGCAATCACTGGCGCAAGTAGTGGCATGGGTAAAGCAGCTGTTCAATTGTTTGCCCATCGTGGCTGGATCGTTTATGGTGGTGCTCGCCGCGTGGAAAATATTTCCACTGGTACTAATATTCACGCCGTTAAACTGGACGTTACTGATAGCGCATCAAACCACAACTTTATCAACCTAATTACAACTGAACAACAACGAATCGACGTCCTGATCAATAACGCTGGCTACGGCGAAGGCGGTCCGGTTGAAGATATTCCACTGGCAAACGTCCGCAAACAATTTGAAACTAATTTTTTCGGTGCGGTTGAATTAACTAAATTAACTTTACCAACCATGCGCGCGCAAAAAGCGGGCCGCATCGTTAATATTTCTTCGATCGGTGGCGATCTTTACATGCCGCTAAACGCTTATTACCACGCTTCAAAAGCAGCGCTGCAACAATGGAGCGACGCTTTGGACCTTGAAGTACAACGCTTTGGGATTCGTTCTGTGATCGTTCAGCCTGGCGGCACTCAATCAGCTTGGGGCGATATTGCGGTACAAAATATGCGCAAAAACCTGCAGCCAAACTCGGCGTATCTGCCGTTAGTTGATGTACTCGGTAACGTCCTAAGCTCAGCTAACAATAGGATCAGCGCCACTTCCGCCGATCTGGCCCATGTTTTTTATGCTGCCGCTACCGATCCTAAACCAAAGCAACGCTACTTTAATTCATTCGGTGACCGCTTAGTTGTCCACGTTGTCCGTGCGCACCCTAAAGCTTTTCGCGCCGCCACTGGTGCACTTTTACACCATTTAGAACGGCGTGCCCGCAACTAAAAGAAAGCCTGAACTAATGTTAGTTCAGGCTTTCTTTACTTATGTTGATTAAACAGCCAATCGCGGACTGCTGGAATCGTGTAGCCATAGTCAAATGAGGTGTTATGGTCCAAGGTTTGGCCGCTGGCTAAGGTGGCATCCCAAGTAATGAAGTTAGCCGCTGCCTTTTGTGCCAGTAGTTTATTGACAGCGGTATTCTTAGTCGCCGTGCTAGCTGAGGCGCTTAAAGTGGTGTGTGTATAGGCCACTTTATTTTGTTTCAGGTAAGTCAGCAAATTAGTTTGTCCCGCGCTGGCCGTACTGTCGCCACCAGAAACAATGTAGAAGAATTTTTGCTTTTTCAGCGCGGCCAATTGTTTAACATCCCATTGCGAAGAAACGTACAACGTCGCGGCAAAAAGATTCGGATAATGCGAATTTAGGTAGAACATGGTCATCCCACCCATTGACTGACCAGTGCCATAAAGGCGATCCTTATCGATGCTGTATTTATTTTCCAACGTTTTCACTAGATCAAGGTAAGTCTGCACTTGCGCTTTGACCACCGCCGAACCCGATTGACCCATGCCGCCAGCAATCGTCGAAGTACTGAAAACGGGAACCAATACAAAACTAGCGTGTTTAGCCTGTTCGGTTGCGGTCGCCCAGATCGTACCGCCATAGCCTTGAGTCAGGCCAGTTTTGACGCTTTGACCAGTGACTGAATCGTCGTGAATGAAACTAACCATTGGGTACGATTTTTTACTGGTATAGTTAGCCGGTACGTACAAATTATATTGCAAGGTCACGCCAGTTTTACTGTCTTTAAACGAAAGTTGTTTGAACTTGGACTCGGTTTCTGCTAGCACACTAGTCAGTGCCGGATCCGTTTTGGCGTCGTCAGTGTTTGTCTTTTTGAAACTGCTAGAACTGCTAGCCTTGCTGGTTGCGGTCGAACTGCTAGAACTGCTTTTATTGGCTGAATTATTAGTCGAACAGGCCGCCAACGTCACCATTAAAAATAATGCCGCCGTAACGCTGGTCAATAGATGTCTTTTCATGTGAAACCACCCCATAGCTATTGAATAAGTTGCCAACGATCAGTATGGCCGTTTAACCTTAAAAATAAATTAAGTGCTCATTGTTTAGGCGCGACTTCACCAGTAGCTACGATAATTTCATTAAATCGGTTTGTGAATAAATATACGGTACGTGCGCCATTGCTGGCACTTGATCCCAAGCCACCGGATAGCCCGCACCATGAGCGCAGAAAACAGAATCCGGCGTATTCGCTAAATCGGACACTGGCGCGTATTTCATTGCGGCCACCACCGCAGCTGCATTGTGGCACGGTCGATAACCATCAACGATACACTCCAACTGCCCTTGGCCATGGGTGTAAGCATTGACTTCTGGCGCATAGTCCTGCATTTCCGCAACTGGCACGCTGCCAGTCAAAATCGCCGTCCCGCCAGCCGTCATTTCCGGTGCAGCGAAATCACCACTCATACGCTGAATATCGGTCATCGCCCGGCCGACCTGTTCCTGACCAACCTCTAATCTAAATTGGTACCACGGCTCTAACAGTTGGCAGCCGCCATTTTGGCGTAACATCATCAACCCCTGGCGAACCGCACGCCACGTGGCCTCGCGAAAATCACCGCCAACGGAATGGACAATACTGGCTTTGCCGCCGACCAACGTGATCTGCACGTCCGTCAGTGGCGAACCTGTTAGCACGCCTAAATGTTCTTTCGCCTGTAAATTAGAGGTGACTTGATGCTGCCAATTGCGCCCCAATACCTCAAGGCTGCACTGTGCCGCGAAAGTCAGCCCATTACCACGAGGAGCTGGTTGCAGCAACAAATGAACTTCAGCGTAATGGCGCAACGGTTCAAAGTGACCGACGCCTTCGACCGCCTGCGTGATCGTCTCCTTATAAAGGATACTACCTTGATCAAAACCAACGTCCAGCTTAAAGCGCTCCAGCAATAGCTGCTGCAAGATCTCCAGCTGCACGGCGCCCATGATCTGTACATGGATCTCTTGCAAATGGCTGGACCACGTAATGTGCAATTGCGGATCTTCATCTTCCAATTGCCGTAACGCCGCCAAACAAATATGGATGTCCTGTGTTTTCGGATCCAGCGCGTAATTCAGTACAGGTTGAATTATCGGCGCGGCGCCGTCACTTTCCTTGCCCAGCCCTTGCCCGGAATACGTTGCGGTCAAATTAGGGATCGCGCAAACGACCCCGGCGGTAACTTCCGGTTGCACAGTAAATTTAGCCCCGTTATAAACGCGTAGCTGATTAGCTTGTTGTTCGCCGAATAAAACATCCTTAGTTCGCAAAGTACCACCCGTGACCCGTAGCCAGGTTAGCCGTTCCCCTTTTTCAGTATAAGAAATTTTAAAAACACGGGCACCAAAATCTTGCGTATACGCGGTCGGCCGTGTCCACCGTTCCAAGCCAGCAAGTAACTCATCCACGCCGGTCAGCTTAAGCGCCGCCCCAAAATAGCAGGGAAAAACTTCCCGCTGCTGGATCATTTGCTGCACTGTAGCGTCAGTGAGCTCGCCGGTAGCCAAAAATTTCTCCAGTACCTCATCATTACACAGCGCTATTTCTTCATTGATTGCCGCCGAATCCGCCGCACTAAAATCGATGCAACCAGCGGCCAGCACACTTTGCAACTGATCTAGTAGCTGCTGTTTATCGACACCAGGCGCATCCATTTTATTAATAAAAATAAATGTCGGCACCTGATACCGTTGCAGCAAGCGCCAAAGCGTGCGCGTGTAACCTTGAACGCCATCCGCCGCCGAAATCACCAAAACCGCATAATCGAGCACATCCAGTACCTGCTCCGTTTGGGCCGCAAAATCCACGTGCCCCGGCGTATCCACCAAAGTCAGCGCCAGCTTATTATATTGCAAGCGCGCTTGATGTGAAAAAATCGTGATGCCCCGCTTTTTCTCCAGCTTTTCTGTATCTAAAAAAGCATCGCCGTTATCAACCCGGCCTAATTGCCGCAGCGCGCCAGCTCGATAAAGCAGCGCCTCCGAAAGCGTGGTTTTACCAGCATCCACATGAGCAATGATTCCTGCTGTTATCTGTTTCATGCGCTATTCCTCCTTCGCCTATTGTCATAAAACCAGTATACACGTCTAACGCCACAGGCTAAAACAAAACTAGAGCGTGTTTGGCAAAGCGTTCAGCTTATGGAATATAACTATGCTAGCCAACGTCCCAGATAATTTTTCATAGAAAAGCCATATTTATCGCGCTGCTAAAGTAGTATGCTAAGCATAATCAAACCAAAGGGGAAATAGATTATGGAAAAAAATTACTGGCACAAAATGGTAGTTCTCACCGGCCTGACCCTGATACCTAGCACGATCTCATTGACCCACGCCATTAAAAGGCTACATAGCTATGATGGCCTGCACAAGCGCAACATCGCCTTCTTACTAGCCGCTGGTGCTGCCGTGACTGACATTTCGATCAGCCACGCCATCAGTATTCATGAGGACCTAAAACAAAGATAGTTAAAAAACCAGCATCAAGCGCAAGTTAAGCGCGCTTGATACTGGTTTTTTTGATCAATCGTTAGCCGCTAGCCAATGATCGAGGACGCTAATAAATTCATCGTGCTGATCCAACAAGGCTAGATGACGACTATTGGCAAATAAATGCCACTTAGCGCCAGGAATATGATCATAAACTGATTTGGCGATCAACGGCGTGCACAAATCATCGGTTCCGTTAGTCACTAAAACCGGCACGTGGATCTTCGTTAACTGATCGGTAACTTCAAAATCACTGATCGTACCATTTTCAGTGAATTCGTTAGGTCCTTCAGCGATCAAGCTGGCGCGCTTACCATTAGTCGGCCGCCGCAACGGTTCCGGTGAGTTTTCATCGGGATCATCCCAACAATAACGTTCCATATAACGATCATTTGCCGCTAAATATTTCGGTCCTGAGAAGTTGCCGGTGCGCTCAGCTTCAGCGATGGCTTCACGATCCTCATAACTTAAATAAGAGATCAAGCGGTGTTGTTCTTGGGTCCACAATTTAATTGAAGCTGGCGAACCGTCGATCATGACACTTTTAACGCCAGTCTGGTCATATTGGGTCAAATAAAGCATTTCCAACATGCCACCCCACGATTGGCCCAGCATATGAATTTCATCTAAATGCAGATATTTACGCAACGCAATTAATTCTTCGGCCCAAGTCTCCTTGACGTAAACACTTTCGTCCTCTGGCAGCGATGACTTACCACAGCCCACTTGGTCGTACATGATCAATTGCCGGCCTGTTTCTGCATAATCATCCATTAATTCAAAATAATTATGCGAAGAACCAGGGCCGCCATGGAGCAATAGCAACGGTGCTTTATCCTTGCTCGGTTCACCCACGATTCGATAATAAGTTTTGTAACCGCGAAACGGCATGTAACCTTCTTCGATCTTCATCCAATCAGTCCTTTGATTTTAGTACCTCTGACTTTGATTGTACTACTGGAAGTGGTGCGGCTCAAATGCAAAAGTATGGCTTATTTTGGCGCGATCATTGCGGCGGCGGTCGCATTTTGCAGCTGGCCGATCAGTTCATGCATCTGCGCTAAAGTTTCCTTCTGGCGATTCAGTAGCCACTCGCGCCAAATCGCGTACACGCCAGCACTCATGAACGTGACCCAATAACGGCGTTTGGTCGCACTGATTCCCTGCCACGCGGTGCCGGCATCATAGTAGCGGACCATATTATCATAAAATAATTGCCGAATAATATATTCGTAATTGCGGGTCGCCGCTAAACGTAATTCTGCCGCAAAATGATCGAAAAAGGCAGTCATATCGGTAATTTTTGCCGCTGACGGTACCGCAATGATCACATCATTGAACAAACGTTGAATATGCGGCGCAAAATATTGTTCCAAGATCTCCGCCAACGAATGATAGTTACGATAAAACGCCATTCGACTGACGCCAGCGCGCTTGATCAATTCAGCCACCTTGATCTGATCGAGTTCCTTTTTTTGTAGTAATTGAAATAACGCGGTCGTCAAATAGTCCTGCGAATCTTGTTTGATTTGTTGTGCGTGCTGCGTTGCTGCCAATACAATTTCCTCCTTCTGTCACAGATGCCGCTAAACGGCTTGTCCCACATTTGGATTCAGTGTACGCTATTGTCACTGAAGTTACAAATGCTACGTCAGAAACAAACAAAGGAGCTTAGCCGATGTCAAAAAAATTAGTCGTCGTTACTGGCGGTAGTGGCTTTATTGCCATTCACATCATTTTACAATTGTTACAACAAGGTTATGCAGTTCGCACTACGGTACGCGCACTAGAAAAGCGCACGCTGATCACTGAAATGTTGAAAAACGGCGGTCAAACGCAACTGGATGACCTATCCTTCATTGCTGCCGACCTGACCCATGAAGAACCGTGGAACCAAGCAATTGCCGGCGCGACCTATGTGATCCACGTTGCCTCGCCGACCCCAACGCTGAATTTCAAGGACGAAGCGGAAATGATCCAACCAGCGGTCAACGGTGTGCTGTACGTTTTGCGCGCCGCCAGTAAAAATCACGTCAAACGGGTAGTGCTGACCTCGGCTTACGGGGCCATTTTTGCCGGCCACCGCACACAAACCACACCATTCACCGAAAATGATTGGTCCGATCTGACCGTCAAAGGCGTTCATCCCTACCAAAAATCTAAAACCTTATCCGAGCGCGCTGCTTGGGATTTTATCGCCAACGATGATAGCGGCTTAGAACTAGCCACCGTCAATCCAGTGGCCGTGATGGGGCCGGTGCTAGCCAACGATTATTCTCATTCCAACATTCAAATTCAAGAAATGTTGACTGGCAAAACTAAAGTACTGGCCGACGTGCATTCTGGTTACGTTGACGCGCGCGATGTCGCCAGTCTACATTTATTGGCCATGACCAAGGCACAAGCGGCTGGGCAGCGTTTCCTCGCGACTACCGGTGAAACCTATTCTATGCTGGAAGTCGCCAACATTTTGCGCACCGCCTTTCCTGAATTTGCCGCTAACATCCCCACCAAAGTCGTGCCCACCGCGGCCCTTAAAATTGCCGCCAAAGCTAACCCGATGTTGCGCATGGTGGCATCAGTCGCCGGCCTGTACGCTGAAACTAGCAACGCTAAGGCCACTAAACTGTTAGGTTGGCACTGCCGCTCAGCTAAAGAAGCGATCATCGCCACCGCACAATCGATGATTGATCTGGGTATTGTTAAGTAAAAAGCCAGTGCTACCTGATCAACTTACAGGTAGCACTGGCTTTTTCTAGTTCAAGCGCGCTTGAAACGGTAGCGCCCGTAATCGTAAATACTATCTCTGACTGGTTTGCCAACGATCCGCGAAACGAGGCCAACCAATTCTTTAGGCGAACTCATTTTTTCATTGGCGCAGCGTTACCTAAAAACTTATTCACTAGCGCGCTGACGGCCGCCGGTTTTTCAACTAGTACGAGATGACTTGCCTGTGGCACCGTTACAAAAGTTACTTGTGGTAACTTGCTGTAGTGCCGTTGATCGTTTAAACGCCCTTGATCAGTCGCCAACTCATCATGATCGCCGAAAATGACCAAGACGGGGACTTTACTATAAAGTGATAGCCGTTGCGCCATCGGTACCGCAGTTGTATAACGAGCAAACAACGTCAACTCTTGCTTAATGACCCGCCGATTTTTTTGGATCATTGGTTCAACTAAAAAAGACGGTTCTGCCACTTTTGCCGGATCCAAAAATGGACTATAAGTCAGGTGCCGTTTGGCTAGTTTCATTATATTTTGCAAAACGGGACTGATCAGTGGGTAGCCTAATAACTTAAGCAGTGGATTCAAGTGAATATATTGGCCGCTGGTTGATGTGCTGATCAATATTAAGCTTTGTACTTGCGCCGCGCGCTGCGCTAACATTGCGGTGACAACACTTCCGCCCAGCGAGTGGCCCATCAGAATAAGCGGCGTCTTTATTGCTAATACATCAATTGCGGCCCAAAGCGATGCTGCTGCGCTTTCAACGGTGTAGATATCATCTTTAGCAGCAGTAGACGGCGGCGTCCCTAATAAATTAAATGCTAAAACATCATATTGGGTTAAATAAGGACGCAGGGCCTGAAAATAATCGGCCGCGCCACCAAGACCATGGACGGCAATTATAACCGGCTTACCGGTTAGCTGACCAATATACGCTAACTTACCAAAGCGTGTCTGTACAGATTTCATCGCGTGTACCCCTTTTATTTTACAATTTGTCACATAACCTATACTGGAGTATATTTTTACTTTAGTTAGTGAGCAAGCATAAACGCGACTTTATGTAACAAAACCGGAAAGCTGGCACATAAAATGGATAAACGGCGCACAACGTCACACGAAGCAATTATTAAAGCACTTAGTCAATTGGCAGCAGAAGGCCGTTCTTTTGCTAGTCTGACCGTCGCTGAATTGGCTCAAAAGGCCGCGATTTCGCGACCGACGATCTACCGCAATTATTTGACCCTCAAGGATCCCTTGTTGTTGCAATTACAACTTAAAATGGACGCTTTTACTCATTCATTGGCGCAACAACCAATGGATAGTACCGCCTTCATTAGGTTGACGCTGACTTATTGGCAACAAAATATTGATCTATTTGAACTGCTGATCTGGTCGGACGCAACCGCTGAATTGAACCACGCTTTTTCCGTATGGATCGGCGAGCTACTGGCGCCACGGCAGTTATCCGCACCGGTCAAAAAATATATGGCTAATTTTTACGCCGCAACCGTCGTGGCATTTATCCACACTTTCATTGCTGAGCATGATTTTTCTGACGCCGCGATCACCGCAACGGTTACTTTATTTAATCAACTAACTAATAACTGTGGTCAGTTATTCTACCATGACTAGATCGTAATCAAAAAGTAGCAGCTAAGCGGCAAACGCCACCAGCTGCTACTTTAAATTATCTAGACAAACATGATTCACCGCAACTTGCTTGCCAATTAGCCGCTAAACTCCCAGCCGTTTCTTCGCTGCGGCTGAAGTTAAAAAGTCGCCCGCACGCATTTGCTTAAAATCACGCGTTAATTGATCACTTAAATGATCAAGAACTGCGTTAGCTTTAATTTTTTGCTCAGTTTCCGCTGCTGTTTCTTTACTCAAAATACACACCTCCTACATTAGGATTTCTGACTAGGCCTTCAAACTTAATCAGCGTCGCACCCAGTCCGTCCTGTCCAACTTGGTAAAATGTTCAACAATATATTCATCCAGAATCGGATTATACATACGTTCAACCGTCCGCGCATACTTAAAACCTTGTTTTTCCTGTGCCCGTTTAGACTGTTGGTTTCCCGCCTTATAACCGCACCAGATCGTTTGCAAGCCCAAGTTTTCAAAGCCATAATTGACGACGGCTGCAATCGCTTCTGGCACCAGTCCTTGTCCCCAGAAAGGTTCGCCGATCCAGTAACTAATTTCTGCTTCGTTTGTTTGCATGAATGCTTTACCATTACCCTCATCGACTAACTCTAAGCCAACCAAACCGATGACAGCTTCAGGCGCCGCTTTTAACGTGATCGCAAAAATATGCGGGCTCATAAAATAAGCTTTAATGAAATAGCGCGAATTCGCCACGCTTGTATGCACCGGCCAGCCCGCGATCGGCCCGATATTGGGGTTTTTAGCATATTGATAAACACTCGCCGCATCAGTTAATTTAAAGTTTCTTAAATTCATTCGTTTTGTTATTAATTTGGTCATTTTTTGTACTCCTTTGATTGACATCAGAATCGTTGCAACAGTCATCAATCTAGAAATAGCTACAAAAAAACAGAAGGTGAACGATAGTCACACTTCTGCTTATTTATTATCATCGTCAATAGCAGAAGGTAAGGCTTTATTTCAAGTAACGATCGCTCAATGCACACTAAAAAAACTGTTCACCGAGCCACATTCTAGATCAATCTAAAATTCGCTACTTAAAATTAAGTCCTCCCAACTGTTGTCTGATACTTCTGCCTGATTTATTTTTAGCATGTTTTTTGTGTGCTGTCAATATAGCACCAAAATAAACAGCAGCGCTTATTTTTTGTGGCTACTTGACTACTGCCAGCTGTTCCTAACCTTTTTGTCTAAAATCCGCCGCAGTCAATTCATAGGTGGGATGCTGCAGTCCGGTAGGCGCATAAAATTCAGTGCCGCTGTACTGAAAACCACATTTCTTTAAAACATGGCCGGACGCTAAATTAGCGGGATGATGGCCGGCCACGATTTTGTTAATTTTCAAGGTTTGAAACGCATATCCGAGTACTGCTTGGGTGGCCTCTGTTGCAAAACCTTGGTGCCACATTTCCGGCAGCAAATGGTACCCCAATTCGTAGACTAGACCTGCTCGGTGAAGGCCGCAACAGCCGATCAATCGCTGATCCTTTAAGCGGAAAAGTGGCCAATATTGAACTTTATTTTTCGTCTGTGATTGAATTTCCAGCTGCAACCGTTGCTGGATGTCACTATCCGTAAAACCATGTTGGCTAATAAAATGTGTGACTTGCGGGTTACCCCATAGCTGTTGTGCCAGCGGTAGATCCGCCACCTGCCATTGCGAAAAACCGATCCGCTTAGTTTGTAACCATTCTGAATGTGCCACCTATAACCCTTCTTTATTTCCTGGCTTCAACAAATTTCTTTATGCTGCTAACGCTTATCACTTATGATACGGACTCCCCGCGTTGATCATAAACCCGCGATAAACCTGCTCGATCAGCACTAACCGCATCAACTGGTGCGGCAGCGTCAGTTTACCAAAACTAAGTTGGTCGTCACTCCGCTGCATTACCGCCGGCGCTAAACCTAACGAACCACCAATAACAAAGGTGATCGCCGAGTGGCCGTACGTCGCTAAATGGTCCAGTTCGGCGGCAAATTCCTCAGAGGCGCGCTGCTTACCTTCGATCGCCAGCGCATAAACGTACTCGCGGTCCTTGATTTTGGCGAGAATCCGTGCGCCTTCTTTTTCTTTAACAGCGACCATTTCAGCGGCGCTTAACTTTTCTGGCGCCTTCTCATCGGCGACCTCGACTAACTCTAATTTACAAAAGGTATCGAGCCGTTTAGCGTATTCGGCAATGCCTTGTTTTAAATATTTTTCCTTTAATTTACCG
The DNA here is from genome assembly GCF_005405165.1 of Loigolactobacillus binensis. Taxonomy (GTDB): domain Bacteria; phylum Bacillota; class Bacilli; order Lactobacillales; family Lactobacillaceae; genus Loigolactobacillus; species Loigolactobacillus binensis. The sequence continues at coordinate 23,459 of NZ_BJDN01000001.1, read as the reverse complement.
ACACCAATGATTTTTATATTGAGCATAAATTTCCTCCCTAATTTTAGCGCGCTGAGTTGTTGAAAAGTTTTCCCACAAATTCACCACCGTGCACAAGTTGTCCACAGCAGTTATCAACATGTTAACAACTGCTGTGGCTAAATATGGTGGCGAACTTTTTTTCGTGTACTAAATCATGTAATCAAAAAAATCTTGTTTTTTTTCCTATTTTAGTTATCCACATTTTAGTTATTGTTCGTCAAAACGCGCTTAATTCCCTATAATTCCTATTATACCAGACTTTATAATTAATTAATTTAGTAAAAAATAAAGTTACGCACAGCATTCTTTTGTTCCTGTGGATAACTTAATCGGCCATATTTTGTGTTATTCCGGCAATATTAAGTTATCCACAGCTGTGCAAAAAGCTGTTCACAACTTTTATGAACATTGACATTTCTATTTCTTAACATTATCTAAAGTTAGTGGTAACGACTTAAGTTGCGCTGAAGTAAGGTTCTATAGTAGATTATCCGCTTACGTTTTCCTAGACCATTTTTAGTGTTACCGAACGTTCAGGTTCTACAGTCACTAATTGACTGTTGCTACGCTGAATTAAGTCCCGATTTTTAAACAAAAAAATAAAACCCGAATTCCCTCCGGGTTTTATTTTAAGCGCCGCTTATTCAGTTACTTTCAGCTGGGTCGTATTTTCACTTAAGGTAATTGTTCCTGATTTTTTAGCTCCATCGCGATAATACTGAACTGCAACTTTATCACCAACACTATGGTTATACAATTCAGTGCGTAGATCAGCGCTGTCAGTAACGGTTTTACCACCTAGGGACGTGATAACATCGTATTTCTTCAAGCCTGCATTAGCGGCTGGAGAACTTGTTTTCACTGACATGAGCACGACACCGCCGGTAACACTAGCAGGTAACTTCAAAATTGATTTCTGTTGCGCCGCTGAGATATTCGCTAAGTCGGCCATTGAAACACCTAATGCTGGTCGTACGATTTTACCATTAGTAACCAGCTGATCGATGATCTTGACCACTTCGTTACTAGGAATGGCGAAGCCCATCCCTTCAACCGTTGCGGTGCTAGAGCTACTACCAGAACTACTTAACTTCATTGAATTGATCCCGATGACCTGGCCTTGAATGTTCAGCAAGGGGCCACCAGAATTACCAGAGTTGATGGCCGCATCCGTTTGGATAACTGTTGCTGCACCCGTTTCTTGCCCTGTGGTTTCATCGGTTACCGCAACGGTCCGATTCTTAGCAGAAATGATCCCTTGCGTCACGGACGTTGCGTATTCAGAGCCTAAAGGTGAGCCGATAGCGATCGCTGGTTCACCAACTTTGATACTATCTGAGTCACCAAAACTGGCCACTTGCGTTACTTTATCCGCACTGATACTCAATACCGCTAAGTCGGTCACTGAATCAGTCCCAACCTTTTTCGCCGTCAATTTGGTTCCATCACTCAGGATAACTTCCAATTTCTGCGAACCGGAAACCACGTGGTTATTGGTCACAATATAAGCTTTACCATCTGCTTTTTTATATATGACCCCGGAACCTTCACTATATTCTTCCAAGCTACTAGAACTGCCAGACGAACTGGAAGAAGAATCGGAGCTACCGCCAAAAAATTCGCTTAGGCCGCTGTCATCGCTACTACTTTGACTTTGTAAGTTGATCACCGAAACAACGGCATTTTTAGTGTGTTTAAAAACGTTAGAAACCTGCGAATTCGTGCTGACCTTAACGTTACTGACTTGGGTAGTTCCGGCCTTATTCGTATTCACAACACTGCCGTTGGAACTACTATCGTTGCCTAACAAATTCACGCCTCCGTAGACAACGCCCCCACCAATAACGGCTGCGACCACAGCAACGACTGCTGTTTTAACTAAACCATTTGCTTGTTTCATGACAAACCTCCAGTTTTTTTCAGAATTTGCTTATGTTATTAGAATAGCGCAAAATTTTGAAAAAATATTGAACAAGTTGCGATTAAATAACACTTTAAGCAAAGCTTAATCAGCATGTGGCGCAAAAAGCGGTTAACTCACTGCCTTTTGCGCCACATTTATGCTAAATCGTTTAAATTTTAGAATAACCCTTAGAGGCTTAGTAATGGCAAAGCTTCATCTGGTTCAGTGTCATACAGTTTAAAATCATGGCCAACACCAAAATCGTGTTGCTTCAGCATTGAGGCCACAGTTAGATGACAAAGTTCCTTCATATTATTATGCAAACTACGATGGCCTAGAAAAATATTTTTGGTGCGGTTACCGATCACATCCATTAACCCATCGGCGCCTGCCTCATTGCTAAGGTGGCCCTTATCACCAAGGATTCGTTGTTTCAATGGCCAAGGGTACATGCCCATCCGTAACATTTCCACGTCATGGTTACATTCAAATAAGTATGCATCGGCGTCACTGATCTCCGCACTAAGCCGTTCAGATACATAACCAGTATCAGTTAAAATAACGAAAGTTTTGCCATTATGTTGAAATTCATAGAACTGCGGCGCCACTGCATCATGCGAAACACCAAAACTTTGAATATCCAGGTCAGCAAAACTTTTCAGCGCACCCATTTCAAAAATATGTTGCTGGGCAGTCGGGACCTTACCGATCGTAGGCAACATCGCCTGCCAAGTCGGTTGATTAGCGTAAACGTTGAGCTGCGGGTAACGCCGCGCCAATATACCAACGCTTTTAATATGGTCGGTATGCTCATGAGTTACCAACAAATCATCGACCTGCGTCATATCCCGGCCGATCGACTGCATCAAGCCTTCGATTTTTTTTCCGCTTAAACCGGCATCAACTAACACTTTACGTTGCGGCGTTTCGATGTAGGTCACATTGCCGGTGCTACCACTACTTAAAATACTGATCTTCATTTGATCGTCATTTTGCACCATGCTTGTTCTCCATTCCAAAGTACGCGTAAAACAGGTTATCGGCTACCTTACACGTACGTTTACTTACTAGTCTATTATACTTACTTTCATCCATAATGCACACTCTAGCGTACAGGCTAAATTAAAAAACCGCTCAGCGCGCTGGAAAAGAATTTAATTCAACAAAAAGAGGCCTAGCACTAAAGTGTTGCCCAAAGCGGTTAGTAGCGGACCCAGCGTTTTGAAAGAACTTATTTTCATACCGATCAGGCCATCGCTTAATTGAACAGCGATCATAATGATCGCTGCGACAACTAAAACCGCACTTGACTGAAAAATAAATACGCTGCTTACGCCTAAAAGGATCGCAAAACTTCTAGAGAGTGCATATTTTGCATTGGTCAAACTAGTATCGCCGCTAGGTTTAGCCTTTAGATAAGCCGCAACTGAAAAGCCAAAACTCACAAGCGCGCTTAGTAGCGTAACGAAGCCGCATAAATAATAGAACATCACAATCAACCTTTCTACTTGTGCCAACTAATGATATAAAAAAACTGTAGACACAGCCGAAAAATGACTTTATCTACAGTTTAGTCGCTTTTAGTTACTGGTCGAGCTGGACAAATTCGCATCGTCGCTGGCCTTCATCAACACGCTGGAAAAGGCGTTGATGCGCTTGATCTGCACATTACCGCTGTTTTTATTTTCAACTGCGATAAACCAGGTCGGAATATAAACTGAACTATCATTGGCATCCAGCAACCGCGAATACCCTAGCGTTGTCCACTTGATCGTTGCGCCATTGGCAATTGCATTATTACTGTATAACGCAAGTACCGCCTGCTTCTCGGTGATCGTCGCTTCCTTTTCCCGCAAAGTGGTGACCTTACTGATATAAGATTGTTCATAACTGACGATCTGCTTATTCGAGATCTGAAAAATAATTTCTCCCTGAGCATCATAAAGATCACCTTCAGGTAACTTCTGCGTATAAACAAGTCGATTTGCGGTTGAAAACAATTTGGAATAACGGTAGTGCTTGCCAAAAGCCACCATCCGCGGGTTAGCTAGCACATTTTTTAAGGCCGCCGTATCTTTACCATTTTTAACACTGATCGGGTGCACTAGGCGACTGTACAGGCGGTTATTGGTGAAGCTGTACCGTTGGTTTTGTAACCGCTGGCTCGCATTTTGAAGTGCCTGGCTTGAGCCGCTGGACAAATAATAACCTGATCCTACTTTAGTGGCCAGCGTCGGCACCGTGATCTGATCGCCGCGCATTTCACGCAAAACCATTGCGCTTTGACTGATATCGTCATTGTTCACCGTTTCCACGTGTTGATTTTGCTTATAGGACGTGAATAGGAAAATGTTTAAACAGACAAAAACGATCAAGAAAATAACTTCGATCCGTTTAAAATCCATTAGCTGGCACCCCCCTCGGCCGTACTTGGTGTCGTATTCAACATTTGATTATAGCTTACCCATTTACCATTATATTGGAAATAATATGTCGGTGTTAAATCGATCACCGAATCCGAGCTAGAATTAACTGACCAATGGTACCCTAATTCGAAGGACGTAATATCCGCCATATTATAGCCGGCTGCTGATAGATTATTTAGTGCCGTCTGCGTTGTTGGCAGTGGCGTCGCCATTTTATCGGCTGGCAGTGGTACCTGTAGGGTGTAAACTGAAAAATTCAATTTAACGCCTGTTGTCAATAGCTGCACCTTAACAGCGCCAAAATCGGTTTGGTTAAAAACCGGCAGCCCTTCAACGTAGCTGCGATAAATCACGGTGTGCGTTTTAGATTCGTAACCAAAATAACGCATATTGCCAGGCGCGCTCCCTAATTTGGACAAGGTTTTAAAGCCACCATTTAAGATAGCAGTGGCGTTAGTACTGGAAACATCACTAGAATAATCTTCAAACTCGATCGTTGCCTTTTGGTGATCAGCTTGTAAACTCTTGTACGTGCCGTCGGTATAAGTGGTGCTATTTCCTTGTTCTTTAGTTTCAAGCGCGCTTGGATCACTGCCACTAAATAACGAGGTGACGAAATCCGTCGGGTTCTGCTTAGTGACCAAATAGCTGTACTGTGTGACCTGCACTGCACTAGTATAATAAAGTTCCGGCCGGTTATTGAATAACTTTTCGGTGACGGGAAATTGAATCGTTGCTGCGTTTAAGCGCGCTTGAAGTGCCGCCATCTTTTGCTGATCAACTTTGACACTGAAACCCGTTTTGTGGTGATCATTCAAGAAATAAACGATTCCCGAGCGATTAGTGGGAATAACAATTCGGTTAAATAATCGTTGTCGATCTGCCTTAGCCACTTTTTGCTTAAAGGTTTTACCGAAGATCGCGTAACTAATATTACGTGGATAAACTAAGCTGACCCGATTTTTCTGGTTGATCGTGGCTAAATAATTCTTACTGCTTAATTTCATTTTTTTCGGACTAGTGAATTGCCAGCCAGAAAGCTGCTTATGCAGGGCGTCGATCAAGTTCTCTTTATTGTTATAGACCATATATTGCTCGCCGTTGGCGTTACTAGTCAGAATCTGCGTCGGCAAATAAACTTCCCCAACATCCTTAGTTTCCGTCTGCGTTTTGGTTGTCGTCACATCCGTAGTGTTGCGCTGAAAACGAGCATTATTGGTCCAAATCAACCACGATAACAAAAGACTGATGCCGATCATCACTAGTAAGCTGATCTTCAACAATAGCTGACTAATTTTCATCCCAGAGATCATCCTCCTCGTAAGCTTCTTGGTACGGTAAGGAAATATAGAACGTTGAGCCTTTTCCTTCCTTACTGTCGACCCAGATCCGCCCATTCAGCCGTTCAATGACTTCTTTAGAAATAGCCAAGCCTAAGCCAGTTCCCCCCTGCGCTCGTGAGCGTGCTTTATCTACCCGGTAGAAACGGTCGAAAACGTGGGGCAAGTCCTTCTTCGGAATGCCTAAGCCTTGATCAGAAATACTGAGGATCACGTGATTGTTGGTTTCCAATAGCCGACAGGTGATCACACCACCGTCTGGTGAATACTTAATCGCATTATTGATAATATTATCCACTACCTGCATAAATTTATCGGTATCGATCTCCACCCATAAATCACGCTTAGTAAATTCACGTTTCAAGGAATACTTTTTCGTAACGTTAGCTTCCGTTCGATTATTATCACTACTAGTGACGTCAGATTTGATCATCATATCAAAGCGATTCAACGTATAATTGAACAATTCATTTAGATTGACCAATTCCATATCTAATTTAACCGTACCGGAATCCATGCGTGACAGGCTTAACAGATCATTGATCATGCGGATCATACGTTCCGTTTCTTCCTGCGTCACGTGCAAGAAGTTAGGCGCGACTTCAGGATCTTTCCACGCACCATCGGTTAAGGCCTCCAAATAACTACGCATTGAAGTTAACGGCGTCCGTAATTCATGGGAAACGTTGGAAACAAACTGCCGCCGTTCACGCTCATTCTTCTGCTGTTCGGTGACGTCATGTAAAACGCAGACGATCCCACTGATAAACCCAGTTTCGCGTTGGATCAAAGAAAATTCAGCGTGTAATATCAAACTATGTTCTGGTGCCGAAAAATCTAACATCAATTCAGTTTGATTTTCCAATAGATCACGAATCGTATGGTCCGCCTCAATTTTAAGAATTTTCAAAATGGATTGTCCGATGACTTCTTCGTCGTTAAGATTTAAAAATTCTGCCGCTGCTTCATTGATAATGATCACATTGCCACGCCGATCAGTGGAAATCACCCCGTCAGTCATATGTGATAGCACACTATCCAAACGCCGTCGTTCTGCTTCCGAAGCTTCCTGTGCTTCTTCGACTCGCACTGACAAGTTATTGACCGCCACCGCTAATTGGCCTAATTCATCACGCCCATAAATGCGCACTTGCCCAGAATAATCACCACGGGACATCCGGATCGCCTGCTTCTTCATTTCATCGATCGGTCGGGTGATCGCCCGCGAAATCACCACAGCAATAATTGATGAAAATAGCGCCGCCACTAATGAGGCGGTCAAGAAAATCAACGTGATATTATTAATATTGCGGTACACACTTTGCATGTTAGCACGCACATAGATCACACCAACGATACTACTACTGTCACTGTTGGGATTGACCAACGGCACAATACTGACGTAATAGCTGGCGTGACTTTTTTCATCATAGGATAGGGTTTGATAAGAACGATTGTTGTACAACACGTTTTTAATATTATTATCCGTTGTTTTCTGCCCGACGACCCCTTGATCGTTCAGATCACTTGTGCCCCGAACGGTACCTTTACTATCGACCACACGAATATCCGCCGAATTATTGAGATCCGACAGAATATTGGCGATCGCTTTGTTGGCCGTCGCCGTATTACTTTTCAACAACTGATTGCTGAGCTGATTATTAACGTAAACCGGTGTTTGCACTTGCTGCTTAAAAGTTTCAATATTCTGTTGTTCTAATTGCTTCACAAAATACGCGCCGATAATTTCCAGCGTGATCATTAACAATAGAATAAAAACGATCGCAATTTTAAAATTGATCGATTGAAAGAAACGAATTTTTTTATTCATTACATTTATATCCCCAAATCAAAATAAAAAGACCGCGTGACCAACTCTACTGGCGCGCTTTGTGCACTGTAGAACCAAAGATCACGTGGCCCACTTTCCAAAATAGTTCGCTTTTAGTTAACGCGTGCTTAACAGCTAAATTCGCTGCTACTCTTGGTCTGGATTACGTAGATAATAACCAACACCACGCCGCGTGACTAACCATTCTGGATGGCTAGGATTATCCTCAATTTTTTCCCGTAAACGGCGTACTGTGACGTCAACTGTCCGAACGTCACCGAAATAGTCATAGCCCCAAACCGTTTGTAACAAATGTTCCCGGGTCATGACCTGCCCAATATGTTGCGCCAAATAATGCAGTAATTCAAATTCGCGGTGCGTTAATTCAATTTTATCGCCGCGTTTAGAAACGATATAGGCATCTGGGTGGATCGTTAAATCCCCAATTTCAATTTCACTATTTTCATCGTCTTCTGATTGTGCATTAGCGATCGTTCCTTGCCGCCGTAAATTAGCTTTAACACGCGCCACTAATTCACGGTTTGAAAACGGCTTGGTCACATAATCGTCAGCGCCCATTTCCAAACCTAGAACTTTATCGATCTCCGAATCCTTGGCGGTCAGCATAATGATCGGCATATCGTGATCCTTACGAACCTCCCGGGCTACTTCCAAGCCATCAATTTTCGGTAACATAAGATCCAACAGAATTAAATCGGGATTACTTTCATTGACCTTTGCCAACGCTTCTTCCCCATCGTAAGCTGTGATTACCTCATAGCCTTCTTTGGTCAAATTAAATTTAACAATATCCGAAATCGGTTTTTCATCATCTACAACTAATATTTTTTTTGCCATAAATCGGTCGTCCTCCTTCGCGAAGCTTAGAACTGGCTTCACTGACTCGTTCATGCACTGCACGAATTTTTTCACAGCCTGCACTTGATCACCGTGCTAACGCTAGCTTGCGCGCAGTTGCTCACAATAATCATGCTAATAGAACCTTTCGCTTAGGGCTCGATCCCCTGACGTTCCATTAGAGCTGATCGATTTTGAATTCTGCATCACTTACGATGCACCTTGTATCAATTATACTCATTCCGATCAAAATTGGCAAAGACCACTGTGAAAGCGCGTGCGCTCAAGCCAATTATGTTTAAAAATTCAGCTTGTAAAAAAATCTCAGCAAAAAGCATTGCGTGCGGTCCGTATTTTTGCTATACTATTATTCGTTGATGACATGGAGCGCTAGCTCAGCTGGCAGAGCAACGGACTCTTAATCCGTGGGTCCAGGGTTCGATCCCCTGGCGCTCCATCATAGTAATACCTTAATTCACATTTGTGGGTTAAGGTATTTTTTATTAGCCACCAAGGCAATTAGTCTAACATAAATGATTGCAAATGTAACTGCTGGTGACGGAATGCGCACCCTTTTTAGACTTTCTTAAAGTAATCTGAACAAGGCGCTTGCTAATTAACTACTTTTGCTTTATAGTTTGGCTATTATTAAATTCCAATGAGAGGGGACTCATTCATGAGACCAAGAATCGCAATACCTGCCGATACGCTAACCGAAGCCACAAAAGTGATCAACGAACGCAACGCTGACTTTGCGCCCCGAATGGCGGTCAATGCGGTTCTAAAATCTGGTGGCATCCCCATCATTCTACCTAACAGCGCCCCTGAAAACGTAACTGATTATATTGAAACTTTCGACGGCGTTCTTTTCCTTGGTGGTTCTGATGTGGACCCAACTTTTTATCACGAAGAACCCCACATGAATTTAGGTCAAACCTATATTCCCCGCGATCGTTTCGAGATCGAGCTGGTCAAACAATCATTATTAGCGGGTAAAAGTATTTTCGGAATCTGTCGCGGCATGCAAGTGATCAATGTCGCCCTCGGTGGCACTTTGTACCAAGATCTTTCCGAAGATCCTGCGGCGCAAATGAAACATTCACAGACGGCACCAGGTAATTTACCAACGCACCATATCACCGTTGAACCTGATTCCCGTTTACTTTCCTTGCTAGGTGCCCGTCCTTACGTTAATTCGCGCCATCACGAAGCCGTTAAGGAATTAGCACCTAGTTTGCGCAGTGTTGCTTACGCCGATGATCACGTTATCGAGGCCGTTGAATCCGTCGACAGTGACCAGATTTTAGCCGTGCAATGGCATCCTGAAAACATGTATAAACACTACACGGAGATGCAAGAACTGTTCAAAGATTTTGTTCAACGCAGCGAAAAACTAGCTAGCCAAGCACCACAACAACCACTGAAGATCGTGCATAAAATTGGGGAAGGTTATCCGAAGGAATACTTTGGCTAACCTTTTTCTTTTATTCTCAACCGGAAGCTAGCGGCGCAAAGTTACCTGCTTCAGTTAATTTTTACAGCTTTGAAATTAGGTTGAAATAAATCAGAGCAGATTTCAGGCCGCTGTGTGCTGTTGTTCAGTCACCAAACCTCAAAACTACGTCATTACCAACTAATTTAGCGTAAACAAATAGCCGCAGCATTTACCGCTACGGCTATTTTACTTAGGCTTCAGCCCAAATATCAGTTAAAACATTGGTTTGGTCACGATCAGGACCAACCGAGAAAGTAGCAATATCCACACCGATCAACGCTGCGACCCGTTCAACATAATGCCGCGCGTTTACTGGTAATTCTGCCAACGTTTTAACGCCAGTAATATCTTCTTGCCAACCCGGCATTTCTTCATAAATTGGCTGACACTGCGCTAATTCCGGCAAGCTAGCAGGATAATGATAGATCGTTTCCCCGTTGCGTTCATAAGCAGTACAGATCTTCACGGTATCTAAACCAGTTAAAACATCTAAACAGTTTAAACAAAGGTCCGTTAAACCCGAAACACGCTTGGCGTGACGCATGACTACTGCATCAAACCAACCGATCCGCCGTGGCCGCTTGGTTACCGTACCATATTCATGACCGGCTTCACGTAAGAAATCACCAGTTTCATTCAATAATTCCGTTGGAAATGGACCATCGCCGACCCGCGATGTATAGGCCTTGCAGACACCGACGACCCGGTTGATCTGAGTTGGCCCAACGCCGTTACCGACAGTCACACCGCCAGCAACTGGGTTAGACGAAGTGACGAAGGGGTAAGTCCCTTGATCAATATCCAGCATAACGCCTTGCGCGCCTTCAAATAAAACCTTCTGTCCCTTGTCAAACGCTGCGTTTAAAATCACCGACGTATCGGCAACATATTGCTTTAAACGCTGACCATAAGCATAAAATTTTTCAAAAATATCATCAAAATCAAGTGCTTGACCGCCATAAATTTTGGTAAATAGCTGATTCTTAAAGTCGAGATTTGCCCGTAATTTTGCTGCAAAAATGTCCTTATCGAGTAAGTCGACCATCCGAATCCCAGTACGCGCCGCTTTGTCCATATAAGCCGGGCCAATACCGCGATTAGTCGTGCCGATTTTTTGATCGCCTTTACTTGCTTCCTGCAAGCGGTCAAGTTCGATATGGTAGGGTAAGATTACGTGGGCGCGGTCGGAGATCCGTAGATTATCCGCCGTTACCCCATTCTCAGCTAAGTAGTCCAATTCTGCTACCAAAGACTCTGGATTGACCACCACACCGTTACCGATGATCGAGAGTTTGTTTGGATAGAGAATACCGGATGGAATTAAGCGAAGTTTTAAGATCTTACCTTGCGCGTGGATCGTATGTCCCGCGTTGTCGCCGCCTTGTGAGCGAGCAATAATATCCGCACTTTCGCCTAGGAAATCGGTGATTTTTCCTTTTCCTTCATCGCCCCATTGGGATCCTACTACAACAACTGATGCCATATAATAACACCTCATTGAATTAGTGTATGTCTTGCTGCAACGCAACAACACACCAATGCTCATTTTAGCAATAAAAGACATTGACTTCAAGTTAAATCCGAATGAATTTTTTTAATTTAATAAATTATCACTTAAAATCCGAACATTAATTTGATATAAATACGTTAGTTGTAAAAATTACGAATCTTTCGTAAAATGAAACCAGCTTATTATAAAGTGGGAGGTGGTCGTTTGACCAAATTTTTAAAGTCGATTCCGCTGCCAATTTGCGGCTTAATTTTAGCTTTGTTGTCCTTAGGTAATCTATTCAAAGACTACCAACACTTAGTACTTGGGGACTTTTTCGGTATCAGCGGTATCACCTTGATCCTACTGATCGTGTTTAAATTTATTAATGCCCCCCGGCAAACGTTGGCGTTATTGCGTGATCCGATCATCGCCTCAGTGTTCCCCAATTTTTCCATGGCCTTGCTGGTGGCGGCAACTTTTTTCACTGCTTATCCAATTTTAGCTAATACTATTTGGTATGCCGGCGTATTTTTACAATATGGCCTGTTAGGCTACTTTACGTGGCGTTTTGTCGATACTGCGCATTTGCGCCTGACCCAGATCTATCCTAGTTGGTTTATCGTCTACGTCGGCACCGGCGTCATCCCGTTGACCGCGGCACATTTCAATCCGCTACTAGGCCAAATCACCTTCTGGTTAGCGTTAGGGACTTATTTAATTCTGCTACCGCTGGTTTTGTGGCGTGTTCTGATCGTCCGCCAAATGCCTGAAGCAACGCTGCCGTTGATCACCGTGATCGCCGCACCTGGTTCACTTTGCCTCGCCGGTTATCTGCGTGATTTCGCCCACCTACAAATGAATCTACTATGGTCGCTTGTTATATTAGCGCAGCTCGCCTACTTGTTCGTTCTACTGCTGATGCCGCGGCTAGCGCAGCTGCCCTTTTACCCCAGCTATGCGGCCTTTACCTTTCCGCTAGTGATCAGCGCACTGGGACTAACCTATTTAGTTGATTACCTGCAACAAGCCGGGCAGCACACTTTTTGGCTTCAGTTAGCCGCTCGTGGTGAAAGCCTGATCGCATTAGTCGTCGTCGGCTGTATTTTCCTACGCTATTTGAATTATTTATGGCACCAAAACTTACCTGTCGATCCGGCAACCAATAAATAAAGGACGCTATGGCATTGGATCAATGTCACAGCGTCCTTTATTTGTATCAGCTCGGTCTTCGTGATCTGCATTTCGGCTCCCAACCAACTAAAAACTAAGGCCACGCTCAATTTACCTTTTCAAAAACCGTTTTACTTTTTACTTGCCCTTGTCCTGCTTGTGCGATCTGATAAGTAAAACTCCGGGCGGTGAATTTGCTGTTGGTCGCAAGGATCTTATTATACTGCCATTGCGAAACCTTATTATCTTTGATCTGCGCCAAAGTTAGCGTACCGCCTTCAGCCTTGTAATTCCAAGTTATTTCCTTAGATTGCGCCGCGTACTCTTTATCAAAAGCACTTTGACTTTTGCCGGCGTTTAGCGCGGTATTTTTATCCTGGTTGACCACAATTTTGTTACCGCTTTGCGCAAAGGTCACGTAAAGCGACTTATCTTTGGACACACTTTGGTAGCGGTAAGTATTCCCCGGGATACGCTGTGCCACTGAATGGCTCATATTCCAGTAAAAGCCGCCGCCAACAGCCAAAATAATAACGATCAATAACCCCAAAATTACCCATTTCTTTTTCTTCATTGGTTCCTAATTCCCCTCACTTAGTTGACGTTATTCAGCGACATCGGTATTAGCAGCTTGATCAGAATTAGTTGTGAAGGTCGTGTCGCTAGCCTCATTTTCGTTCTCACTAGTACTGTCTTCCGCAGATTCTGTGTCATCTGTTGCTGAATCAGCATCGTCACTAGAACTATCCGTATCGGTTGTTGCGTCTGAACTATCCGTATCGGTGTCCGTTGGTAAAGCAACATTAAAGTCGAAGCCATCATCAGTTGCGATCACGATCACTTCAATATCCGTCGCATCCTTGATCTCACTTAATTTATCATCCACTTTTAATTGCCGATAGATCTTCTTAGCTAATTTATTAGCATTTTTAGTCGTTTGCTTCGTGTTGCGCGTTACGATCGGCTGATCTTCAGTATAAAGTGCTTCAGTTTCAGAATCTTCACTGGCGGCATCCGCATCACTGGATTCATCAGCCACTGATTCAGTATCTTCGTCTTCAGTAGCACTACTTTCACTGTCTGTAGTAGCATCCGCATCTTGTTCCGTAAAATCAACGGTTAATTCAGATTCATCTTCGAGGCCTAATTTATCGGCTAACTTAGCCGTGATGGCATCAGCGAATTCATCATCATCTAACGGCGCCGTTGTTGCGCGCGAAGTATCAGTACTACTTGCAGTTCCGGTATCTGAATCAGCGTCCGCTTGCTTAGAGGATGCAGCTTTAGATTCAGTACTGCTACTTTCAACGCTACTAGAAGTTACAGCAGTTGCATCGCCATCAGCAGTGGCGGTTGTTGGTTCAGGGTCAGCCGGTGAAGCGTAAATATTTGTAGAATTGTTGGTACTCTTATCATTTACAGTCACAGGTGAAACGTTGATATTAACAGAATTATCACTATTATCGGTAAAATTATTGATCGTGACTTTCGTGTTAGCGACCCAAGTACCGTCGCCTTGATAGTCCCAATTAGCTGGCACATAACCGTCACGATTTAATATCAACGTATCACCGGCGTAGATCAAATCAACATTTTTAATATTGTTATCATAAGCTAATTTACGTACCGAGATCCCCGTCGCGGCTGAAATACCCGATAACGTATCACCCCACTGAATAATATAATTGCTTTGATCCAAGTTATTAACGTCAATATGTTGTGAACTGATATTGCTGCTAATTTGTTCAGTATCGTTAGCAACCCAATTAGTAATATCCGCCCGTTCTGCATTCGTCTGATTCGCATAAAAACTATCCGCCAAAACCGAAGATGTTTGGCCCAAAAAAGGCGCAAACAAAAGGGCACTAGCAAGTGTCGCACTGACGATCCGTTTCTTATTCATAACTATTTTATCCTCCAAATTAAAATAAAATTATCGTAGTATACCTTAAATATAAGCGCTCTACTGGAGTAACTCAAGCTTTTTATTAGAAATTTTAAATAGTAAAAAAAACATCTAGTTATACTGACATTATTTGACATAGCTAAATAACCCGCCGCAAAAGCGCCGAGTTATCCGTGATCCTTTATTGATGACGTCGTGGTTCAAAGCCACGCTGTCGTGATTGTTGCAGCCACAATGCCAAGGTCGCATCAGAAATACCGAACTTCCGTTGTGCCTGCTGGGAAAAGTCTTGCCAAGCAGCCTTTTGTTTGGCTGGTTCCTTGCCGGCGCTGCGTGCTTGACGCGTATAATCAAGCAATAAGCGTTTGAATTGCCGTTGATCACTGTGGGACATTTCTAACAACCCGGTACGCCCCTGCACGTCCATTTTCGCTACCTCATCCATTTCCTCGTGCTCAGCACTATCGCTAATAAAAGAACGGATCGGCATGATAATGTACAGCACCAAGGCCACCCGCGGCCAGAAATAGCCTACTACCATAATGGCTAGGTAAAGCAAGCCTGATTCGAGGTAGCTAGCACCATAGATCACGTTATAGACCTTGCGCATATCTTTTTTATCGGTATATTTCTCGTGAATGATCGTTTTGGCGATCCGCCGAAAGAGCAGCGAGATCACTAAACTTAAGCCACCATACATCAATACCGTTACCTGCGTCGTCGCCTCCGTCATCAGCCGCGTAAAAGTCGGCATTAATGACATTAAGAATAAAAATGATAGATCTAATACGACGATCTGATTAGGTACCGTTTTGGCTTCATTGAAGATCACCGCATGTTGGTACCACAGATTGGCGATAAAACAGAAACTAACTAAATAGATCCCCACCGCGTGGAAAAGTTGGACGTAATGCACACTTTGGCCGTGAATCTCCACTGGTAACTCTAACACCATGATCGTGATCAAAATCGCAATGATCGCATCACTGAAAACATCTAGCCGTTCTTTTAACTTTTGCTTCATTCGCTAAACACCTACTCTATTGTGCTTCCGGTACGTAGGCGATCGAAGAAAACTTATTGTACTGTTTAACGAACAATAATTTAACCGTCCCCCGGGCACCGCTACGATTCTTTTCAATGATGACTTCAACTTCACCGACTTCTTGATCTTCAGTCCGCTCGCCGCCAGCCGCACTATTTTGAGCGAATTTACTGTTATCATCGTCTTCGCCACCATCTTCATCCCGATAGTAATCATCCCGGTATAGAAAAGCCACGATGTCAGCATCCTGTTCAATCGAACCTGATTCACGAATATCGGATAACACAGGCCGCTTGTCCTGCCGCTGTTCAACCCCACGTGAAAGCTGGGATAACGCGATCACTGGTACCCGTAATTCTTTAGCCAACTTTTTCAATTGCCGCGAAATGCCGGAAACTTCTTGTTGGCGACTTTCTTTGTTGCTACCTTCGATCAGCTGTAGATAATCGACCACCACTAAGCCGAGGTTGCCTTTTTCTTTAGCCAAACGACGACATTTAGCCCGAATCTCCGACATTTTGTTCCCCGGCGTATCATCAATATAGATCGACGCCTTGGACAAGCTCCCCATGGCGATGATCAGATTCTGCCACTCTTCTTCCGATAATTGGCCCGTGCGTAGATGGCCAGCGTCAATGCTACCTTCTGCACACAACATCCGGTTGACTAGCGACTCGGCACTCATTTCCAAACTAAAAATCGCCACTGTTTTGTCAGTTTTAGTCCCAACATTCTGGGCAATGTTTAAAGCAAAAGCGGTTTTACCAACGGCTGGCCGCGCAGCAATAATGATCAATTCATCTTCCTGCAAGCCGGCAGTCATTTTGTCCAGATCACGATAGCCAGTCGGTAAACCAGTGATATCATCATTATTTTGATACAATTGATCGATTTGCTCAATCGTACTATTTAAAACATCCGAAATTGATTTAAAACCGGTGGAATTTCGCTGTTCAGAGACATTCATAATATCCTGTTCGGCTTCATCTAAGATCGCGGTCACATCATCTTCAGTATAACTTTTGGTAACAATGTTAGTCGCCGCCTTGATCAAGCGCCGCAGGATCGACTTTTCCTGCACGATTTTAGCGTAATGCGCCACGTTAGCCGCAGTTGGAACTGCCACCGCTAAATCGGCTAAATAAGGTAGCCCACCGATATCTTCCAGCTGATTTTGGCCATCTAAGCGGTCTTTTAATGTGACCACATCAATCGCTTCGGAAGCGTCATTTAAGTCGACCATCGCTTGGAAAATCAGTTGGTGCGCCCGCCGATAGAAGTCATCTGGCGTCACAAATTCCATCGCTTCAACCAACGCATCAGGATTAAGAAAAACCGCACCGAGAACCGCTTGTTCGGCTTCAATATTCTGTGGCGGTGTTTGATCGATTAAGTCATTCACGCGAAAAATCCTCTCTTCAAAAATCAACTGACAATAAAATACTGCCACTATTATACGTTGTTCATTCATCAGCCGCAATCAAAGCAGTTAATTTAATTCAGTCAAAAAAGGGCCCCTAACGTTCTTCACTAAGACTATCAGTAGAACGCTAGATGCTCTTAATGATCAGGCCTATGTTCAAATTGAATTAGGCTGATCTTTTAATCTTCACTTTTCAGCTACCGTAGCCGCTAGCTTTATTTCTTAGTAATATGCACACGGATCTTTGCGGCAACATCACCATATAATTTAACTGGAACGTTTCGGTAACCTAATGCCCGAATCGGCTCTGGCAATTCGATTTTACGCTTATCAACTTTGATCTGGAATTGCTTGTCCAATGCCTGCGCGATTTGTTTACTTGGGATTGAACCGAATAAACGACTATCCTCGCCAGCCTTAGCTTCGATGACAACGACGGTATCGTCAGCCTCGATCAACTTCTTCAGTGCTTTAGCCTCGGCTAATTCTTCTTCAGCGCGCCGTTCTTCAGCCCGTTGTTGCCCTTTAAGTTGGCTCATGGCTTGTTTAGTCGCCGATTTAGCCTTGCCGTTTTTGATCAGAAAGTTCTGGGCGTACCCGTCTGGCACTTCCTTGATCTCCCCGCGTTTGCCTTTGCCGCGTACATCTTCTAAGAAAATAACTCGCATAATAAAATTCCTCCTCGTATTATTCCGCTGTATCTTGCTCAATTTTAGTCAGGACTTGCTCGAGTTGATCCCGTGCCGCCGCAATATTAGTATTCGTCAACTGGGTCGCTGCATTGGATAAATGACCGCCGCCGCCAAGTTGTTCCATGATCACCTGCACGTTGACTTCGCCTAGGCTGCGGGCAGAAATACCGACATCCCCACTAGGGCGTCGAATGATCACAAACGAGGCATCGATCCCCGATAAGGATAGTAACGTATCAGCCGCTTGCGCTGCGATCACGGGATCGTAAGCTTCATCTTCCTCACCTAAACATAATGCCATATTGGGACGGATAAACTCAATTGATTCGATCAAATGATTCTTTTGAATGTAATTATCAACATTCTCTTTCAATAAACGTTGCACCATGATCGCATCCGCACCAACGGAGCGTAAGTAACTCGCCGCATCAAAAGTCCGCGTCCCTGTCCGTAATGAAAATGATTTAGTATCAACCGTGATCCCAGCCAACATGGCTGTAGCCTCTAATTTATTGATGGCTTCTGTTTCCTTAGGTTGATATTCAAACATTTCGGTGATCAATTCACAAGTCGAAGAAGCATAAGGTTCAATATAAACCAACATTGGATTTTCCGGAAATTCCTCACCACGCCGATGATGGTCGATAATGATCGTTCGGTTAGCCAATTGGTGGTACAACACTGGACTAGTGGAGATCGACGGCTTAGAATGATCGACCATCACCAGTAAACTATGGCTAGTTGCTAACTCTGGTGCTTGGTCTGGGGTCAAAATATCGGGGCCGATCTCCGGATCAGCCTTAAGCTGTGCCATTAAACGTTGAATATCAGTATGCACATGCTCCTGATTGACAACAATTGAGCACTTCTTGCCGTTCATTGCCGCGATCCGGCGAATCCCTAGGCAAGCACCTAAAGAGTCCATATCCGGCTGTGCGTGGCCCATAACGAAGACCTGATCGGTTTGATTCATCACTTCTTGCAACGCCTGACTGATCATGCGTGCTCGAACCCGTGTTCGTTTTTCCATTGGATTCGTTTTACCACCGTAAAAACGTGCTTGTTCAGTTTCAGCCTTGACGACAACTTGATCGCCACCTCGGCCTAACGCTAAATCAAGGTTACTTTGCGAAACCGTTGCTAATTTAGCGAGATCAGTATCCCCATAAGCAATACCAACCGACAAGGTCAATGGATAATTCTGCTTCGAAGTTCGCTCCCGAATCCGATCCAGAATTTTAAAATTATCGGCCTCAATTTTTTGCAGTGCTTGGGCGTAGATCAGTACGAAAAAGTGATCATCATCGACGCGCTTCAAAAACATCCCGTATTGCCGGGCCCAATTACTTAATTCATTGGTGACATAATTATTTAAATTAGAGATATTTTTATCGGTCATTGTCTGGGTGATCTCATCATAATTATCTAGGAAAATTTGCCCGATCGACAATTGTTCTGCGTTGTAACGTTCCTCAATTTTGGCGTAACGGGTAATGTCCAGTAAGTACACGACCCGAATACCTTCTTGGATAATAATTTCAAACTGATTCTCGCCCCAACGCACTGTTTTTGGCTCACTGGTCGCCTCATTTTCCTGAATCAATTTAGCTAATTCTGGATCAATCGTGGCGATCGGCTCACCTAGTACTTCCTTTTTACCGAGGTATTCCTGTAAATAGGGATTCGTCCACTCAATTTCATTCGCTTCACTATAAAGTAAAATTCCGATCGGCATTTTGATCAATGCCTCTTGTTCTCCCCGTTTGATGCGGTAAGAGAGATCAGAAATATACGCATTCGTATTTTGGGTGACCGTCTCCAAGGCATAAAAGACGGTGCCCACCAAGGCAGTCAATAAGACTAATAAAAAGATACCCAGTATAAAATTAATAAAGAAGGCTAGAATAACCCCTAATATAGCTAAACCAACTAACCCAACTGCAGTTAGGCGCAAACGATCATTTTGCAAAAATGCTGGCAAACGGTCCTTTGAAAACAATTTTTTCATAATAACTCCTCTTGACCAGATCCTAAAATGATAACCTTATTTTATCACAATCGCTTTAGTGATACAGCGTCTATTGCCAAGTAGCCAAATAAAGAAGGTGCGGCCGCGGCCACATCTTCTTATTTAGTTTCTAAGTATTAGCGTTAAACCTTGGCTTGTAACCAAGCCACCAAATGATTTAGCCTTCTTGATCAAGCGCCATTTGCGCGACTTGGTTCAGATAATTAACCGGCTGATCGTAAAATGGATTGAATAAAGTATCCGTAAAGGCTAAATCTTCGATCGTATTTTTATTTTGAATACTGATCGAAACGGCATTAGCCGACTGCGTCAGATCATATTCACCATAAAATTGGGCACCTAAAATACGATGATTTGTTTTCGCGTAAACTAATTCGATCACCACTTCACTGGTTTGCGGCATGAACAGTGGCCGATAAGGGCCGCGGTAAGTCACACTGGCAGCAGCAATACCGCTAGCCAAAGCCCGTTTAAGGGTAACACCAGTTGTAGCCAATGTTTGGGCAAATAAACGTAAAGCTGTCGTTGCTTGTGTGCCCGGATAACGTTGTACATGGCCGAATAAATTACGGGCAATGATTCGGCCTTGCTGAACCGCATTCGTTGCTAATGGAATAAAGGTTGGTTGGTCAGTTGGATTAAATTTAGCAGCGCAAGCATCCCCAGCAGCAAAAATAGTCGGCTCAGATGTTTCTAACCATTCATTAGTGATAATAGCGTTATTGCGATCCAACGCCACTTGTCCCTGCACCAATTCAGTGTTAGGCACAAAACCAGTACAAACCACCACAAAATCAGAATTAAAGTCCCCTTTAGATGTTTTGATCACGACCGGGTCAGTTGGCCCCTTAGTAGCAAAAGCGGTCACTGGTGTACTTAGATGCACCGTCACCCCGTGCTGCCGCAATAACGCCACGATTCTGGCGGACATTTCTGGGTCAATATAATTACCGAGCACCTGCTCATCGCCTTGCAACAAGGTAACTTGATGATCCGTATTAGCATAGGCTTCTGCTAATTCAATACCAGAATAACCTGCTCCCACGATCGTCACTTGGCGACTGAGAGCAGCGTTCTTTTTAATCGCCAACGCTTGGTGATAATTTTTGCACACTAAAACCTTACTACTATCGACCCCGTGAATAGGTGGCACTGAAGCCGCCGAACCAGACGTCATGACTAGCCGATCATAAGTATCAGTGCTGATCAGCCTAGTTTTCAAGTTCTGGATGGTGATCTGCTGCTTACTAGCATCAATTTTTAAAACATCGTACTCCGTTTTAACGTTAGCACCTAACGCAGTCAAATGTTCCGGCGTTTCGTAAAACATATCTTCTAAGCGTTTGACTGTATCCTGTAAATACAAAGCAATGCCACAAGATAAAAAAGAGACATTGTCATTACGCTCATAAACGGTAACTTCAGCATCGGGATGGTGTTTTAAAACTTCAGTGACCACCGTCACACCAGCATGGGTGCACCCTACTACAATAACTTTCAAGATACCGTCCTCCCTTAACTTAACAAGCTAGTAAATGTGGTTTGCCATAGAAGTAGCCTTGCCGCAGGTCAATTTTCATACTGTCGACTAGCTCATCATCATCAGCATTTTCAATGCCTTCAAGAATAAAACGTAATTTATGCTGATCGGCAAAATTACGCCAAAAAATCACTTGCGCCTGCATCAATGGATCATGGATCGTGCTTTCAAAGTTTTGCAGTGCAAACTTAATTTCCTGTACATAGGGAAGTAATTGTTTAATTTGTGCTAATAGATTACGCCCGCTGCCCACGTCATCCAAAGAAATCTCCATACCATGATCAGAAAAACGTTGTAGAATCGGAATTAACTGATCATTTTCAATATTAGCAATCGTATCCTCTTCGGTGATCTCAATTTTTATGCGTACCGGTCGTAATTGATCTTGAACAATCAGCAATGTAGAAATAACCTCTGGATCAATCATTTGACTCCGATTTAAGTTTAACGATAATGATCCGATTTTTAATTTTAATTGGCTTGTCACTTCAAATAATAAATCAGCAATAATTGTAGGTGGAATGGTAGTAAAAGAAGCCGGGGTTTGCCAGCCAGCAGTTGTATGTTGCTTTAACAACAGTTCATAACCAATTAAAGTTTGGTTATATTTGTTCAATATTGGTTGAACAAAATATTTATACATAAGCGACCTTACTCCTCCCAAAATTAAAAAAAGCCCACAGCTTGTCTTTCTCAAGTGTGGGTCGTATCTTTATTATTCGGCACAATAAAGTTGAGCAATTAATCTTATTTAGTTTCTTAAGTAACTATTTTCTATCAAGCAATGAAAATATTCATAAAACTATAATTTTCAACATCAAAATTATAACAATTATTTACTTAAACGTCAACACTGATTTTATTACCACCAGCGCGTTTCGCAACGTAGGTCAGGTCGTCAACCCGGCGGAAAAAGTCACGTGAAGTTTCATCGCTTAACTGGGCCTGGCTTAATCCAGCAGAAAAAGTTAAATAAATTTGACTATTTTCGTACTGAAATTCGTGTTGCCGCAACTGTTTTAATAATTGATCCGCCAACTGTTGTGCCTTATTTTGTGGCATCCCGTTAAAAACTAAGGCCATTTCTTCGCCACCGATTCGATAAGGAATAATATTGGTACCAGACATGGTCGCCAACATGCGGCTGAACTCTCGCAATACATAGTTGCCGGCTAAATGCCCGTAAGTATCATTAACTTGTTTGAAACCATCTAGATCAAGAATCATTAGGCTCAATGGTACTTGTGTTTTAGCCGCCTTTTGAAAGGCCCGTTCAAAGTTCAAACTAAAGGAATGATAATTGTAAATTTGCGTTAGCTCGTCAACATAAGCACCTATTGCTTGCTTGGAGATCAACAACTGATTTTGCTCTAATAAATGGATCAACACGGTGGGGCTCCCACAAAGAAAAACCATTTCAATGATTCGCAGTAACATGGCTGTAACCGAAAAACTATTCGCTACCGTCATATTTTTATAAACAAAGATCGCCACCCAAAACCCACTTGCTAAAACGCCGAAACAAAGAACCTGCCATAAAAAGCTTAATCTTTTGCTTTGGGTTAATAAGGCCACCCCGACAAACAACAGAATATAAAGTAAGGTATAAAATAAAATATAAGTTTGCAGGCCCCAAAACAAAAAATAGGCTGAAACCGCAACCACCAGAACAACAGTGGCAATTTGGGTTCCTAGAAAAATAACCAATAATAAAATTGCCATGATTCGCAAATTGGCCAAGGTCAAAGTATGCGCAAAGTATAGTTGCTCCACAAGCGATAAACCAATACCAACGATTGAAAAATAGATAATCGCCGTCAATCGCATTTGCCAATTCATATTACCGATCCAAACAACTTCATTGGCATATCTCATCGTATAATAGTCAGCGATCAATTGAAATCCAAACACGATCCCTAACGTAACTAATAATTCAATTATAAAAAAAACAAATTGACTAACAATTGTCATCATTTACCTTACCCTCGATTTTATCGCTAGAAAATTACTGAATTAATCAATAATACATTGGCTAAACTCAATGAACACGCACCAGATCAATTAAATAGATTATCCTTACTGTACCAGATTTCACAATTCGACCCAATACTTACCGGACAGATTGGCCTTTCTGTTCCACGTGAAGCATTTTAGCGTAAAAAAAAATCCAGGCTCACCTGGATTTTTTTGGCTCTATACTTTTTCCTGTTGATCGTTTACAAAGTGGTAAGCTATTAACAGGATTTTTTGTGCAAAAAAGAGCCCACAGCCCCCATCCAAAAAATCCA